>JBBPZY010000272.1:0-40822 GCA_038276315.1 Mycobacteriales bacterium | reverse complement strand
TGGCTGGCCGGGCTGCTGACGTTATACCTGCTGGTCCCCATCCTCGCCTATCTGATCCGGGTGGCCGACACCCCGGCCAGCGCCCTGGTCACCCCCGGGCTCGGTTCGGCGCTGGCCGTGTCGGTGGAAACGGCCAGCATCTCGACAGTGATCATCGCCGTGCTCGGGATCCCGCTGGGCTACCTGCTCTCCCGCGGCCGCGGGCGCAGCTCGACGGTGGTCGGGGTCGCGGTGCAGCTGCCGCTGGCACTGCCGCCGTTGATGAGCGGCATCCTGCTGATCTACCTGGTCGGCCCGTACACTTTCCTCGGGCAGCTCTTCCACGGCACGCTGACCGACACCCGCGTCGGCATCGTGCTGGCCCAGACGTTCGTGGCGGCGCCGTTTCTGATTGTGGCCGCCCGGTCGGCGTTCGGCGCGCTGGACCCGACCTTGGACGACGTGGCCGCCACCCTCGGGCACGGCCGGTGGTCGAGATTCGCCCGGGTGGCGGCCCCGGCGGCCACGCCCGGCATCGCTGCCGGCCTGCTGCTGGCCTGGCTGCGCGCCTTCGGCGAGTTCGGCGCCACTGTGGTGCTCGCCTACCACCCGTTCTCGGTGCCGGTGTTCACGTACGTGCAGTTCGGCGGCACCGGGATCACCTCCACGCTGACCGCGGTCGGCGCCAGCCTGGGCGCGGCGGCGGTGGTGCTGTTGCTGGCCGCCTACCTACCCCGGCTGCGCCGCCGGCACCCGGTGCCGGACCCATTGCCGGCGCCGAGCGCCCCCAGCTCGTCGGCCAGCCCTCGGCTGACCTTCGACCTGATCGGCCGGCTGGGTTCGTTCCAGGCTGAGGTCGCACACACCACCAGGACCGGTCGGCACCTGGCCATCCTGGGGGCGTCCGGGTCCGGCAAGAGCCTTACCCTGCGGATGCTGGCCGGGTTGATCCGTCCCACCGACGGGCAGGTCTTCCTGGACGGTGCTGATGTCACCGCGGTGCCGCCGGAGGACCGCGGGTTCGGCTACGTTCCGCAGGATGCCGCGCTGCGCCCCCACCTACCCGTGTGGCAGCAGGTGATGTTCGGGGTCGGCACCGAAGCTGGGCTGGCTGCCTACTGGATCAGACGGTTGGGGCTGACCGGGCTGGAAGGCCGGTTGCCGTCGCAGCTGTCCGACGGCCAGCGGCGTCGGGTCGCGATCGCCCGCGCGCTGGCCCGCAACCCGCGGTTGTTGCTGCTGGACGAGCCGTTCACCGGCCTGGACACCCCGGTCCGAGACGAGCTGCGCCACGAGCTGCGCCGACTGCAGCGCGATACCGCGATCACTACGGTTATCGTGACGCACGACCCGGTCGAGGCCGCATTACTGGCCGACGAGGTGCTGATCCTGGACTTCGGCCGGGTCGAACAGGGCGGCCAGCAGCCGGCGGTCTTCGCCCACCCGGCCAGCCCGACGGCCGCCCGACTGCTCGGCATCCGCAACCTGCACGTCGGGCGGCGGGCCGGGCCACAGGAACTGGTTGCCGGCCAGGTCCGGATCGCATTCGGGACCGCCGTCCTGCCGTCCGACACCGCATTGGACGCGGACCTGACCTGGTGTATCCGTCCGGAGCACCTGAAGTTGGATCACCTGGTTGACGGGGATGAATCCGCGGGGCATCCCGGCACCGTTCGTGACGTGGTCTGTCTGGGGGCGGTCGACGAAGTGCTGGTGGCGCTGGACGGTGGCCCCGAGTTGACCGCGCAGACCCCGGCCGGCGATCATCCGGAGCTCGGTGCCCGATGTCGGCTCACACTGCCGTCTGCGGCGGTGATCGTCTGGCCGGCGCGCAATGTCCCGACCCCAGCTGACGACCAAACAGGCCAGCGGCGCACCGCAGACTTCACCATGCCGGACCTTTACGACCTGTCCTCCACCCCACCGCCCCGGTAATTCTCTTCGCAGCAAAGCTGGTGGCCGGCAAGGGGCCGGGGCACCACGTCAGGTTGGTATGAGACAAAGCCGCAACCACCACCCGCAAGTCCCCCGCAACCGGCGCCTGCAGCGCCAGCAAGGAGATGCAACTCCGCTCCATATCATCGGACATCGCAATTCACCTGGTCATAATCAGCAATGACCAGCCCGGCGAGCAGGTCAATCTGGTGAAGGAGATCGATGCATTGATCGCTGTAGCTGCGTAAATTCTTAACATTTGGTGCGGCAGATGCGGAGCGTTGACGAAGAGCAGGAGAACGAAGTTATACGGTGCGCGACGGCCAAGTCCCGCTCAGCGAATCCGACTGCCCGTCTCTACACCGTGCGGCTCGGGGAGCTGACGCGTGGCGAGGTAGCGCGCCTCCGCTGCGACGGCTACCGCGTGGTCGGCGAAACGCTCGTAATAGCGCCCGATGAGGGCAGCGTCCACGGCCTGTTCCACACCATGTGACCAATCCGGGGCGAACAGGATGCCGAACAGGTGGCGGCGCAACGCGTCCACCTCGTGGTCCGCCTCGGCGAGCTGGCTGCCCGACATGCGATCCTGGCGCTCGATCGCGCCCGCGGCGTCCTCGGCGAACTGGCTGGCGAGCAAGCTCATCCGGGCTAGCACCGGCCGGACCTCGGCCGCGATCATCGGGTTCCGGTGTTTGAGCCGGGCAATGAGGGCGATGTGCCGGGCAAGGTTACCCATCCGCTTTAGGTGCCCCACCGCGCGCAGAATCGCAACCACCGCCCGCGGGTCGCCCGCAACCGGGGGCCGCCGCGCGAGAAGGACAATGCAGCGCTGCTCAGTATCGTCGTGCATCGCGTTCATCTGGTCACGCTTAGCGATCACCACGGTAGCCAGCGGCACGTCAGCCTGGTGCAGCGCAATCGCCGCGTTGGTCATCATCTGACCGGCCAGGCGGGTCATCCGCACAAGGTCGATGATCAGCTCATCCAACTGAGGGTGGAATATGGCGCACATGACCTCACCTTCTCCACCCCAACTATCGCACATTTACTCACCGGCCACACCGGTCCCACAAGGGAGCACCTGGACGACCGGACCTCAGGGTCGACCTATGGGTGAGGAGGCATCCCTCGCCGGACGCGCTATCAGGCGAGATCACCGTCGGCTAACACTTACGCAGGGTAAGATGATCGACCGGACCTCGTTTCAATGTCGGCCACCGGGTAGACGGTGGCTTCCCGCGCACTTGTACCGCTGTGGTCCCCGGCGATCTCATCCTCGAGCTGCTCTTCCCGGCGACGGTTGCGCATCGTCACCAGGATCGCCATGGTCAGCCCGTGCGCGGCGGCGAGCCCTAACAAGACCACACCCCATTTGACCACGAGGTCGCGAATGGGCATCCCGGTAGCGACATCAAGCGTCGAGATCAGCGCCAGGAAGCCAAGTACCACCAGATGGAACAGCACAGCTACCAACTGCATCACCGAGCGGGCGGAGTCAGCCGGGTATGCCTTCCGTAGATAACCCAGCCCGCCCCGATACAGGATTTGCCCATCGACCAAGACGAGCAGAATTCCGATCAAGAGAAACGTCACATAACTGTTCGCGTCCATTCAGTAACTCCACAAGGGCCGCTAGTTCACTTCGGTACTGGTCACTGTCATAACCGCAGTCTCCGGGCAGCGACCAGCTGCGTGGAGCGGGAGTTCCCGGCGGTTACGCCGCTTAAACTCACCGGCGGCACGCAGAGTTCACCTCACCGACAGGATCGCGCCGCCGGCTCGAAGTCAACGCGGCGTATCAACGTAAGTGTGGTGGGGTTGACGCACTCGGAGAGCCACAGCGCACGAACTGACTTCTCGCCATCGCCGTAAGGCCTGCGCCACGCAGCACCCGCGCGACCAAAGCGGCTATCGTTGCCTGCTTTGCACTAGCCGGTGGGGGGGATTCTGGGTCTCACGGCAATCGTCAACGACGGGCTCGTCGCACCGCTAGCGAGCAGCCCGCTGCCCGTCCTGAGCCAGGATGCTGGACCCGGTCGGGCACCAGCTTGCGGACCCGTGGCGGCGATTCAATCGAATCCGATGATCTTCTCAGCTCCGGCCGGCACCCAGCCCATGACGCTGAACCGCCAAGCGCAGCAGCCTGTCGCCGCGCTCCCCCCTGCAAACTCACAGAGCGGTCACATCGCTGCTGATGACCCCGCCAGCAGCCCAACGAGATCCCACGGCTTCAGCGCGTGACCACTCCCGCAACCCGCCCCGTCTCACCGCACCGCGCGGACCCGCCGCCGCATCCTGGGAGACCGGTCGCACCGCTCACGCAAGCTGATACCGGCAAGCCGGACCCCATCGTCACGCTGCCCGAGCACCCGCCGATCATCACGCCGTTTGGAGCGAACGGCGCTCGGGTATCCGGCCCACCGAGAACGGCATTGCGCTAGCCAAAGACGTCCGGCTGTTGGGGATCGCCGCCGGCTTGCTCATCGACGAACTCACCAGCCACGACTGATAACGATCAGCTTTGATCGGCGGTCCGGCCGTCGTCGATATCAGCATCGGCGACGGTGTCGTCGCCGGGCCAGCTACCTTCTCCTTCCGCCAGCCCGCGGCTCAGCCGACCTGCCTGCGCTGCGGCCACCTTGGAACGAGCTCGCCGTCCCCACAGCTGCTCCCCGAGCCGCTCCGGTAGAGCGGCCGCGACCACGCCGGTCACATCGTCCGGCAGTTGCTCACTCAGCACCGCCAGCGTTGCGCGAATAGCGCGCTCGGCGTCGTCTCGGGTGTCCAAGCCGGCCCGGGCCTGCACCTCCCCGATGAATTCCTCGTCGCGCACTGGTCCTCCTGCTGCCCGACTACCGGGCAGACGGTCCGGCGGTGGAGCACCGGCCGGCGCGGTGCCGCCACCGGCCGGTGCGCAGGATTCCGCGGGCCGAACTGCAAGCCCCTCGGAGCGCTCGGGTGCCAGCCGGCTCAGTGACCGCGGCCGGATAGCGCATCGCGGACCCGGTCGACCAACCCGGCGCCGGGCGCGAGCGCAGCCAGCGCGGCGCCTTCAGACGGCGAGGCCGGGTGCGGCCGTGTCGGAGCGACTTTCTGGACCTGCTCAACCTTGCGGCCAAGCTCCTGCAACTGGTCCTCGGAGCAGGCCGCCCGGAGCTTGGGGAACAGGTCGTTCTCCTCGTCCTGCACGTGGTGGCGAATCTCACCGATCAGCTCGTGCATCGTGGGCCAGAATTGCCCTTCCGTGGGAGTGAGCGCCTCCAGCCGCTTCATTGTCTGCTCGGCCTCATCGTGCTCGCTCAGCTCGTGATCGGCGATGTCATCGCCGCCGGGCAGAACTTTACGGACGGCCGGGTAGAGGTAGACCTCCTCGGCCACGGAATGCTTGACCAGCGATGTCACCACCTGCTGGGCGAAGCGCTGGACCTTGTCGTCGGTAGCTCCGTCCATTTGCTCCAGCTGGGCGAACATGTCGTTCACCTCAGTGTGCTGCTCGGTGAGTAGCATGATCACGTCAGTCGGTGTGGTGGAAGTACTCATGGCGTGGAGGTACCCGGCACGGGGGCGATGAAACGATGACTAGCCCCACCGTTTGTCAGCAACGCTGGCCGGGTATGCCAGGCCGCGTGGTCGATGCAGTGGTGGTCGGTGCCGGGCCTAACGGGCTCGTCGCAGCGAACGTGCTCGCCGACGCCGGGTGGGACGTCCTCGTCCTGGAGGAGCAGCCCGAGCCCGGCGGGGCGGTTCGCAGCGCCGCCGGCCCCGCACCGGGCTTCGTCAGGGATCTGTGCAGCGCGTTCTACCCGATGGCCGCGGCCTCCCGCGCCATCGCCGCGCTGGAGCTCGAGCGCCACGGGCTGCGCTGGGTACATCCGCCTGCCGTCCTTGCGCACCCGCTGCTCGACGGGCGCGCCGCGGTGCTGTGGCGGGACCTGGAGAAGACGGCCGCGGGGATCGACGCCCTCGGCGCGGGTGACGGTGCGGCGTGGAAGCGGCTCTATGGCAACTGGCAGCGAGTCGGGCCCCTGTTGCTCGACGCACTGTTCGTGCCATTCCCGCCGGTGCGCGCCGGCGCACGGTTGGTGGCGGAACTCGGACCGACCGGGCTGCTGAGGTTCACCCGCTTCGGGCTGCTGCCGGTGCGCCGGCTCGCCGAGGAGGAGTTCACCGGACCCGGCTCGCTGCTGGTGGCCGGGTGTGCGCTGCACGCCGATCTGATGCCCGAGTCGAATGGCAGCGCCTTGTTCGGCTGGTTGCTGTCCATGCTTGGCCAGCAGTACGGCTTCCCGGTCCCGGAGGGCGGTGCGGGACAGCTCAGCGCTGCGATGGTTCGCCGGCTGGAGAGCCGGGGCGGAAGAGTGCGTTGCGGGGCCCCGGTTCGTGAGGTGGTGGTGCGCGGGGGCCGCGCGGTCGGTGTCCGCACCGCCGACGGTGACGAGATTCGCGCCCGCCGGGCGGTACTGGCCGCAATCCCCGCCACCTACCTCTACGGCGGTCTCGTCGGCTGGACGTACCTACCGCCCCGGCTGCGCGATGACATGCGGCGGTTCCACTGGGACTACGCCACCTTCAAGCTCGACTGGGCGCTGCGCGCGCCGGTGCCATGGGCGGCGGGCGAGACCGCGGGCGCCGGCACCGTCCACGTCTCGGCCGGCATGGACGAGATGACCGAATACACCGCGCACATCGCCATGGGGCTCGTGCCGGCCCACCCCTTCCTGCTCGTGGGACAGATGACGACAGCCGACCCGTGCCGCTCACCGGCCGGAACCGAATCGTTGTGGGCATACACCCACGTGCCCCGCAAGGTCCGCGGCGACGCCGGCGGCGACGACATCTCAGGCGCCTGGGACGAGCGAGACCGGGAGCTCTTCGCCAGCCGTATCGAAGCGCAGATCGAACGGTTCGCCCCCGGCTTCCGGGACCGGATCATCGCCCGGACGGTGACCGCGCCGCCGCAACTCGCCGAGCACAATGCCAACCTGGTCGGCGGCGCTATCAACGGCGGCACGACCGCGATACACCAGCAACTGGTATTCCGACCCACACCGGGACTTGGCCGCCCGGAGACGCCGATCACCGGCCTATACCTGGCGTCGTCCTCGGCCCATCCCGGCGGTGCCGTGCACGGGGCGTGCGGGGCGAACGCCGCACGCGCTGCCCTGCGGGGACACCGGGCGCACAGCCAGCGGCTGGCCGCAACCGCCGTCCGGTTGGCCATCGGCCCCTGAATTACCGTCGGGGCTGAGCTACCGTCGGACGCGCTGCTCGACAGCTTCGGTCAGCTTGCGCAGCATGCGACGGTTACGGAATCGGAGCAGTACCTCGGCGAGCGTATTGTGCCACCGTGCGCCGGGTCCGCTCAGCGGATGCTCATCGATGATCACCAACGCGTGCTTACCCCATGGCCGCACGTCGAAGGAAACCCGAGCGCTGCCCAGCCAGCCTGCTCGGGCCTCCAGCTCAAGCTCGTGCTTCGGCTCGACCCGTCGCACGGTAGTGACGTCGTCGAACGTGATCGGGCCGATGCCTACCGCGTAGTGGATACACGTTCCGACAGCCGGCCAGTCCTCGTCGACCCGGTGGACCTTTTGGGTGCCGACCACCCAGTCGGCGTAGGAGTACCCATCTTCGAGCACAGCCCACACCGCCTCGGGTGACTGCTCGATGAGTGCGTTCAAGACCGCCACGTCCGCGAATACCCGTCGCGAGTCGAGACGAAACTCCAGCGTCAATCCGGGTTGGCGGTGCGCTCCTGTAAGAATTCCAACGTCTGGCGGAGTACCCGCGACACGTGCATCTGCGAGATACCGACTTGCTCGGCGATCTGGGTTTGCGTCAGCTGGCGGAAGAACCGCAACGCGAGAATCGTCCGTTCCCGGGGAGCAAGCTCGGCCAGCAGCGGGCGCAACGCCTCGCGATCGTCGATCAGGGCGAGCTCGCCATCCAGGCCGCCGATGAACTCGCCCAGCGTCGCCTTTCCCTCTCCGGAGCCGAGCATCTCATCCAGCGATGAGCTCCGGTATGCCTCCCCGGCTTGCAGCCCCTCGATCACCTCGGCGATCGGTAGTCCCAATCGGTCTGCGATCTCAGTGGGTCTCGGCGCGCGGCCTAGCTGTTGGGACAGTTCCGCCAGCGTACCCCTGATGACGATGTGCAGATCCTTCAGCCGCCGGGGCACCCGCGTCGACCAGCCGTGGTCACGGAAGTACCGGCGGACCTCCCCGGTGATCGTCGGTACCGCGAAGGAGAAGAAATCCGAACCACGGACCGGTTCGAAGCGGTCGACCGCGTTGATCAACCCCACCGTCGCGACCTGGGTCAGATCTTCCAGCGGCTCACCGCGGCCAGCGAATCGGCGCGCGATGTGTTCGGCCACCGGCAGATAGCCGCTGATCAGCTGCTCGCGCAAACGCTGCCGTTCCGGATCATCGGGAGCAAGCTCGGCGTACCGGCGCTGCAGCGGGACCAGGTGCGCATATTCGCCGTGTTCGGTCCCGACCGAGGACACGGACGGGGTCACGGACGGGGTCACGGCTGGGGCGCTATCAGGGCGTCCTTGGCCAGAGTGATGCGTACCCGGCCACGCCGGCCACGCTCAGCGGGCACCGAGATGGCGCCGACCTCGTCAGCAAGGCACTGCAGCACCCGCCACGCGAACGAGCCGGTGGGTAGCGGATCCGCCAGATCGTCGACGTCGGTTTCGGCGACCACCTCGATCCGCTCGGGCCGGACGGTGAATGTGCAGCACAGCGTCGCGTCAGCGGCGGCGATCCGGACCAGCATGGCGCATAGATCATCGACCGCCATCCGGAGGTCGTCGATCGAGTCGAGGTCGAAGTCGGCCCGAGCGGCGAGATCCGCCGCGACGGTCCGGATCGTCGGGATCGAGACGGTGCTGGCCGCCGTGCGCAGCTCAAGGGACAGCACCGACTCATCGGAGTTGGAGTCTGCCCCGCGGTGAGGCATCGAGCAACCACTGTCGACGTAGGTCACCGCGATCGAGCCGCATCTGTGGTAGCCCCGGTTAGTGCGACGCGCCCGGCTGTAGCAGCCATCGTCGTCTCCTTACTTTTTCGGTTGCGGCTCGCCAGCCTCGTCAGGTTGAGTGCTTCAAGGCCTCCGGCACAGTGTCAGCGAAGGTGAACTGGCCGCGCAGTTCGGTCGCCTCCAGAGCCCGGTTGGCGATGCGGGAGTGGCACACCATCCGCAGGGCGCGGCGCTCGCGGGTGGCAATCTCGTTGGCCTCGAACAGAGCGGACAGACCGGCAGATCCCAGGAACTCAACGCCATCGAGGTCCACTACGACGACCTGAGCGGCGGAGAGCTGCTCGTTGAGGAAGCTGGCGAGTTTCGGCGCTGTCAACGTATCGATCTCCCCGGTCACGGTAACCACACGTGCGTCGGGTCCATGCTCGGCGACCTGCAAGCCGATGATGTCCGTGGGGAAGTCGTTGTCCACCCTTGTCACCATAGAGGGCAGGTCTGCGCAGGCCCAATACGGGTTGCGCGGCACCTGGGGCTCAGTTACCCACGCATTTAACGGCCACGGGTTCGACGGCGCGAATCGCGAGCAGGGCAAGGTCGTCGCCGTCGTCGCGGCCAAGCCAGCTCTTCACGGTGCGTTCGACTCGGGTTGCCACCGCTTGCGCTGTCATTCCGGCGCAGTCGCGCAGGCAGGCCGCCAACCGGGTAGGTCCGAACTGCTCCTGGTCACCTCCGGTACGGCGATTGGCCTCGGTGACACCGTCGCTGTAGAGCAGGCAGGTGTCCCCCGGAGCCAACGTGATCGAGGTCCGGCCGAAACGTGCCTCGGGCAGGATTCCGACCACCGTGCCGGGCACCCCGACATCCTCTACGTGGCCGCTGCCGCGCAGCACCATCGGTGCGGGATGGCCACCGGTGGCGAACGTGAGGCGCCACCCCGCCGCGGCCCGGTGCAGCGCGCCGAGCACCATCGTGGTGAAGATGGTCCGCCCGGCAGCCAGCAGCGCCCGGTTGAGGAGATACAGCAACCGAGCCGGGTCCTGCTCAACGATCATCAGAGCAGCCAGCGAGTGCTGCACCCGGGCGCTTTCGGCGAGGGCCTCAGCTCCGTTGCCGCACACATCGCCGAGCCCGAGAAAGGCCCCCCCGTCGAGGTCGGGCCGAACGAAATAGAAGTCACCGCCTACCGCGAGCTCACCGGCGGCCCGGTACGCCACACCGAACTGCACTCCGGGCAGCTCCGGGAGCGCGTCGGGCGGCAATGGCAGCAGCGGTGCCTGCAACAGCGCTAGCGCTTTGGTCTGCTCGCGCCATCGGCGGCTGGTGCCGATGATCGGGCCGGCCAGCGCCGCCAGTTGCGTGAGCAACGTATCCGCGACAGGGCGGACGACGACCAGCAGGCCCTCGGTCCGGTCCGACCCCAGCAGGGGCGCCGCCACGACCGGCACCCCGTCGGCGACGTCGGGCCGGAGCACTGCGGCCAACTCACCCAACTCGCTGGTCGGCACCGTGGTGGTGGCCGCTATATCCCCGCGCAGTGCGCCGGCTAAGACCGGGGCCGTTCGCACGGCGGGCGCCCTGGTCACGCCGTCAGCGGGCTCGATCCCGTCACCTGCGCAGTGCCACCACGACATTCGCGCGCGCGCCGCCGGCACGAGGACCGCGGCCTGCTGCCCCACAGTCGGGACGGCCAGCCGAACCAATGCCGCCGCCGTCGCATCATGGGCCACCGCGGCTGCCAGCTCTCGGCTGGCCTTGTGAATGAACTGCTCGTCGCTGACGCTGGCGTTGACCAGCCAGGCATGCCAGCCATCGACGAGCGGCCGAAGCCGTCCGTTGACCCGGCGTCCGCCGGGTCTCACGAGTTCGAACTCGCCACCGCGTTCGAACTCATCGCCGAGGGCCAGGTGCGGAAACAGCCGACGGGCCGCCGCGTTGAGCAGTTGAATCCGGCCCGACCCGTCTTCCACGATCACAGCTTGGTCGACGTCATCAAGCAGCCGGTGCAACCCCGGTACCAGCAGTTCGGCAACCGGGCGCCGGTCAGATGCCACGGCATCTCCTCCCAGATCCGACCGCGTCGCAGTGAGGGTAGTCCCCGGTCGGCGTGCTCGGGGTCGTAACCCGAGACCAATCGTGGCACGCTGCGGGCGTTAAGCACTGTGATGTCCTAGGAGGCTCATCGTGAGCGCGCACCCCGTGTCGGCTACAGAATCACTTGCCGGGCGGCCGGATCCGCTCGATCCCGCCACGCTTGAACGAATCCTGCTGGCCCTGGAGGAGCTTCGCGACGGCAACTTCCGGCGGCGCCTGGCTGTCACCGACACCAACCTGGCCGGCCGGATCTCGACAGTGATCAACGAGATCGCCCACCGCAACCAGTCTTTGGTCGGTGAGCTGGTCCGGGTGCGCGGAGCGGTCGGCCAGGACGGGCGGACGGGCGAACGGCTCGCCGACGGCAGCGGCGGCGGGTGGTCACTGGCCGCCGCCGCAATCAACGGCCTGATCGATGACCTGACCCGGCCGACCACCGAGCTGGCGAGGGTACTGGCCGCGGTATCTGAGGGTGACCTGTCGTCACGGGTGTCCGAGCAGCCGCTGCGGGGCGATTTCGCTCGGTTGGGGCACACGGTCAACCGATTGCTCGATCAGTTGTCGCTGTTCGCCGCTGAGGTGACCCGAGTGGCCCGCGAGGTCGGCACCGAGGGCCGCCTGGGCGGCCAGGCGCGG
Organism: Mycobacteriales bacterium; assembly: GCA_038276315.1. Taxonomy (GTDB): domain Bacteria; phylum Actinomycetota; class Actinomycetes; order Mycobacteriales; family Pseudonocardiaceae. The sequence goes on along the minus strand of JBBPZY010000272.1, from coordinate 29,191 downwards.
GTCCCTGGAGTGGCGGGGACGTGGCGCGACCTCACCGACTCGGTCAACGTCATGGCTGGCAACCTCACCGCCCAGGTGCGCGACATCGCCCAGGTGGCCACCGCGGTAGCCCGCGGTGACCTCAGCCGCAAGATCACCGTGGAGGTATCCGGGGAGCTGCTGGAACTCAAGGACACCCTCAACACCATGGTCGACCAACTCTCCGCGTTCGCGGCCGAAGTCACCCGGGTGGCTCGCGAGGTCGGCAGCGAAGGAAGGCTAGGCGGTCAGGCGGAGGTGCCCGGCGTAGCCGGGACCTGGCGCGACCTCACCGACTCGGTCAACGTTATGGCCGGCAACCTCACCGCCCAGGTGCGCAGCATCGCTCAGGTGGCCACCGCGGTAGCCCGCGGCGACCTCAGCCGCAAGATCACCGTGGACGCCCGGGGCGAGATCCTGGAACTCAAGAACACCCTCAACACCATGGTCGACCAGCTCTCCGCCTTCGCCGACGAGGTCACCCGGGTAGCGCACGAGGTGGGCAGCGAGGGCAAGCTCGGCAACCAGGCCCAGGTGCGCGGAGTGGCCGGCACCTGGAAAGCGCTCACCGACAACGTCAACGGCATGGCGGAGAACCTGACCAATCAGGTGCGCAGCATCGCGACGGTGGCGACCGCGGTGGCCGGCGGTGACTTGTCCAAGAAGATCACCGTGGAGGCTCGCGGCGAGGTGGCCGCACTGGCCGAGACGATCAACCGGATGGTCGACACCTTGGGCGCGTTCGCCGACGAGGTCACCCGAGTGGCCCGCGAGGTGGGTACCGAAGGAACTCTCGGCGGCCAAGCCCGGGTACCCAACGTCGCCGGCACCTGGAAGGACCTCACGGACAGCGTCAACTTCATGGCCAACAACCTGTCCAGTCAGGTGCGCAACATCGCCCAGGTGACCACCGCGGTGGCCAGCGGTGACCTGTCCAAGAAGATCGATGTGGACGCTCGGGGCGAGATCCTCGAGCTCAAGACCACGATCAATACCATGGTGGACCGGCTATCGGCATTCGCTTCCGAGGTCACCCGAGTGGCCCGCGAGGTGGGCACCGAGGGCAAGCTCGGCGGGCAGGCCGAGGTGACCGGCGTGTCCGGCACCTGGGAGCGGCTGACCGAGAACGTCAACCGTCTGGCCGGTAACCTCACGACGCAGGTGCGCGCGATCGCTGCGGTCGCCACCGCGGTGACTGCCGGCGATTTGACCCGTCAGATCACCGTCGACGCCTCCGGCGAGGTCGCCGAACTCAAGGACAACATCAACCAGATGGTCGCCAACCTCAAGGTGGCCACCCTGACCAACCAAGAACAGGACTGGCTCAAGACCAACCTCGCGCGGCTGTCCGGCCTCATGCAGGGCCACCGCGACCTGGCTACCGTTGCGTCACTGGTGCTCAGCGAGCTCGCCCCCCTGGTAGCGGCACAACAAGGGGCTTTCTTCATGGTCCGCACTGATGAGGATGATCCGACCGCCGGGCCTTCCTTCTTGGAGTTCGCCGCTGGTTACGGCGTCCAAGATACCTCGACAATCCGCCGCTTCGCCCTCGGCGAGTCACTGGTCGGCCAGGCGGCGTTGGACAAGCGGACGATCCTGGTCACCGAGGCGCCACCGCAGTATGCCGCGATCAGCTCCGGCCTCGGCTGCGCCGCACCGACCAATGTGCTCGTGCTGCCATTGCTGTTCGAGGACCAGGCGTTGGGTGTGATCGAGCTTGCCTCAGTCAACGAATTCACCACGGTGCACCGAGACCTACTCGAACTACTTCGCGAGGCGATCGGCGTCAACGTCAACACCATCCTGGCCAACTCCCGCACCGAAGCGCTGCTGGCCGAGTCGCAGCGGTTGGCCCAGGAGCTGACGTTGGGTTCGCGGCGGCTGCAGGCCCAGCAGCACGAGCTGCAGAAGTCCAACACCGAGCTGGCCGAGAAAGCCGCCCTGCTGGCCACCCAGAACCGCGACATCGAGATCAAGAACGCGGAGATCGAGTTGGCCCGCCAGGAGATCGAGGACCGGGCCGCCCAGCTGGCCGCCGCATCGCGCTACAAGTCGGACTTCATGGCGAACATGTCTCATGAGCTGCGTACCCCGCTCAACAGCGCGCTGGTGCTGGCCAAGCTGCTGGCCGACAACCTCGACGGCAACCTGTCGGACAAGCAGGTGGAATTCGCCAGGACGATCCACTCCGCCGGTAGCGACCTGCTGCAGCTGATCAACGACATCCTCGACCTGGCCAAGGTCGAAGCCGGCCGGATGGATCCGTCGCTGTCCGATGTGGCGATGACCGGCGTGGTGAACTACGTCAAGACGCTGTGCGAGCCGCTGGCCGCGGAGAAGGCACTGCACTTCACCGTGGAGCTCGATCCGACGCTGCCAAAGCTGCTGCATACCGACGAACAACGCCTACAGCAGGTGCTGCGAAATTTGATGTCCAACGCGGTGAAGTTCACCGATGAGGGCGGCGTGGCGCTGCGGATCCGGCCAGCGTCTGTTGAAGAGGTTGAGGGTGCGGCGCTGCGCGCCGCAGCCGCCCGGGTGGCTTTCGAGGTGCACGACACCGGGATAGGAATCCCCGCTGACAAGCTGTCTGTGATCTTCGACGCGTTCCAGCAGGCCGACGGCACAACCAGCCGACGGTACGGCGGCACCGGGCTCGGCTTATCGATCAGCCGCCAGCTGACCCAGCTGCTCGGTGGGGAGCTGACGGTCAGCAGCAAGCCCGGGGAAGGCAGCGTGTTTACTCTCTACCTGCCCGAGATCGTCGAGGCAGCACAGCCGACGCTGCTTGACGGTACGGCGCGGGACGCCACCCCCGACGAGCTCATCCCTCAGGAGCTGGTGTCGGCCGCTCGGTCGCTACCGCAGCTGCACTCCGCGGGCGACGAGGCGCCGTCTCGCTTCCACGGGGAGAAGATCCTCATCGTCGACGACGACCTGCGCAACGTCTTCGCGTTGAGCAGCATGCTCGAGGCGCACGGCCTGCACGTCGTCTTCGCCGACAACGGCGTGGCCGGGGTCCGCGCGCTGGAACGCAACGAGGACATCGCGTTGGTCCTGATGGACGTGATGATGCCCGAGCTGGACGGTAACGCGACCATCGCCGCAATCCGCAATCTCAGCCGCTACGCCGACCTGCCCATCATCGCGGTGACCGCGAAAGCGATGAAGGAGGACCGCGCGAAGAGCCTGGCGTCCGGCGCGAACGACTATGTCACCAAGCCCGTGGACACCGACCTGCTCCTCACCCTGATCTACGCACATCTGCACAACCCCACCGACACCCCCGAGCACGCTCGGGCAACCACCGCCCGGTAGTGCCGACGCGCGGGGACGCTGGCCTGGTGGGAAGGCGGGCAGCCGGGCGCTTCGCCCTTCTGGGCGATGTAATCCGTCGCAGTGCGTGGGGGTCTAGACGCAACCCGTACCCTGATGCCTGTGATTACGCACGGCGACCGCGGCTCCGCGCCTCGCGGCGGCGCTCGGCGCGCCGTCCACCCGGTCTATGCGCCTGGGCACTCGGCACGCCCTAAGGTCTCGGACATGGCCGCTATACGATCGCACCACACACCTAGGAAGGTAATCTGATGGCAGCACCAAACGTGGGTCATTCGGTCCTCAGGGTGGTGAACTTCTTCGTAGTCATAATCTTGATCATCGTGCTGCTGAACCTGGTGGGGCCCTTCATCGCCCACTCGGCTCCGGCAGCCCTTGACAAGGCCGGCGAAGCTCTCAGTGGGATATGGAACGGAATTCAGGGACTCGTTCCCAGTAGTTACTATCGTTCGCATTGATGGCTGCTGACGTTTTCAGCCCCTTCGACGCACTGGGACGCAGGCGAGGCCGGTGAGCGAGGCCTTCAGCCGCTGCTGTAGGAAGCCGAAGAGGTTCTTCGCCGCAGCCGGGTCCGGCGATGGAGCACCGACAGTGAGCAGTCGGTCGAGGCTCAGTCGTGCTGGGGCGATGCTGGCCAGGTTGGTGCAGTAGCTCTTTGCGGTATCGACCGCGGGGTCCAGCGGCGGCTGGTTCGCGCCGGCCCGGTACAGGTTGGTCTTGGCCACGCTCGGCGTCCCGTCGACCTGCGCCATCGGATCATTGGGCGGGATGAGGGCTGGCTTGCGCTGGGATGCGGCGGCCTGCAGTTCGTTCAGCGCCAACGATGGTGCTTGCGTCCCGCCGGCGGTGATATCGGGTGCGGTGAAGGGCGTACAGCCCAGCGCCGGGTTGACGAACCCGGTCAACAGCCCATTGTCGCTGGCGTTTTGCAGGACGTTGCGTACGGGCAGCGCCGCAACGTTCCTTCCATTGTCCTGCGCGGTGCGCCCATTGGGCAGTGCCAGGTAACGGGTGGCGAGGTTGTCGCTCTGGTCCTGGTCGACTATCGAGAAGTCGCGGGTGGTCGGGCAGGGCTGGCCGTCGCGGGCCGTGCCGACGGAAGGCACTTTCAGCTTGCCAGCGCCGATCGCGGCGTTGGCCGCGCGGAAGAACTCCGGGGCGCCACAGTAGGCGAACTGCCCGAACGGCGAGCCGTGCAACCCGTTGACGCAACCGTCCGTGGCGCCATCCAGGGTCAAGGTGTCGCCCTGGAAACCGAACCACACCCCGACCACGGAATCCCTAGGTAGCGTCGGCACGACCGGCGCCGCCCCCGGCTGAGTACCCCGGTCCACGACCAGCGGCCGGTAGATGGCCATTTTACCTGTCGCCGGATCGATGATCGCGGCTTCGACGAACGCGGACTGATTGTCGTTGGTCTCGTGGCACTGGCCGTTGCGGCGATTCGTCGATACCAGCTCATAGGGTGTGGCCAGACCCCGCGCGGTCAGTGGCGCCGGCGGCACGATCAGGGTGCAGTTCGGGTTAGGCGCGTTGCCTTTGCCTTTCCCACCGTCCTGCTTGCCATGCCCCTCATTGTTTCGGCCCTCATTGTTCCGTCCTCGACGACCCGGCTCTGGATTCGGATTCGGATCTGGCTCTTCGGCTGCGTCTGCGTTCTTGGTCAGCGCAGCGGTGTTGTCGTCCATCGGAGTCACAGTCTGGGTGGTCGGAGCGCGGCCCGCTGCCGCTGCCTCGGTCGCCGGCGACGCAGCCTGCACCGGCGCAGCCAGCTCGGGGCCCGCCTGAGCCGGCCACGGCGCGATCAGCGCCATCGGTAGAGCGGCCGCGACAGCAGACAGGCTCCAGCGGACCATGCGTGGTGTGCGGGGAGTCACCAACGCCACCTCTCTCGAGATAGTGAGCAGGACAGTGGTCACCAGCGGGACCACTAGCGGTCACTGACTTCCGCGGTCGGCACCCACCAGCGCGGCCGGCCGGACCAGGCTGTACCGCCGGGACATCACAGGTAGGGACGGTTGACGCCGGGTAAAACCGCGGAGATCACTGTCGCCGCGGCGGACCATACGACGCGCCGTCGTCAGCAGACCCAGACCTGAGGGCTGCCGGCACCTCACGGCGCCCACAGGTCCGATATCCGCGACGAAGAGCTGTGCTTTACGCCGAATGCTCGCAGCGGTACGGCCGTTTGCAGGCCGCCGTTCTCAGACAAACCGGTCGTCGGCATCCGCCGACCGCCGACCGAACCGATCCCGTCCGGCATACGAAGGTTCCCGCTGTCGCCGTCAGCGCCGGTTGTGGACCACCCTTCGGCTCGCCGAAGATGATCACCATGTCGGCCCGCTCGGGGTTACGGGGCGCGTGCCCGCATTGATTTTCCGTATACGATGGGCAGCTACACACCAGCAAGAGTCCCGGCTCAGGAAGGGGCACATGAGCGCCTACAGCCTTCCCGACCTGCCGTATGGGTATGACGCCGCTCGAGCCTTACTTTGACGCGCGCACCATGGAGCTACCACAACCAGCACGCCGCTACGTGGACCAGCTGAACGCGGCATTGAGCGCGAGCGGCGGCGGGTCCTCTGCAGGCGACCAGCCCATCGACGACTTGCTGTGGAACATCGGCGAGGCCGGCCGCCTTGCCGAGGCGATCACCGAGGAGTTCGGTTCTTTCACAGCGTTCCGCGACCGGTTCACGCGTGTGGCGATCGCTCACGTCGGCAGCGGCTGGGCATGGTTGGTGCGAGCACGCCGCCGGCTGATCGTCTACAGCCTTCCCAACGAGGACAGCCCGCTCACCGCGGAAGAGACCCCGATTCCTCGGGCTCGGCTTGTGGGAGCACGCCTACTACCTCCGGTGCCCCGCCGCGCGCGCCGACTACACGCTACTCGTTCGAGGGCCCGCGGATCCTCGGCGGCTGGACACCACCCGCGAGACCCGCCGTTTTCGCCATCATGTACAAACCCGATGCCGAGGGCAAGCCGGATCGCTATGCGGTCATCTACGTCGGCCACGAAGATAACATGGCCGAAGCCGGCTTGCCGTTCAAGCATCCGCGGTCGAACTGCTGGATCGCCCGGGCCGGCACGCGCTGGAAGCTGCACATCTGCACCTACCAGGTCGCCGGCTGGGCACGCTCACACCGAGAACAGATCGCCCAAGAGCTCACCGCCGTCTACAACCCGTACTGCAACGAACAGAAGTACGACACGGCGTGGAGGGACGGCAGTGATCACCAACATGCTGGAACCCAATAGTGGGGCAGTGACCACGTGGTCACTGCCCCACTATTTGCTACCAATCCTCTGCTACCGACGGAGGACTGAGAGAGATATCTAATGGTGACGGTCGCGCATACCTACTGTGTCCATCAGACGGGACCGACGCCGACCCGAAGACGGCACGTTCGTGTGCCCGTTGACCGGAGCTGGAACCGGGGGTGCGCACTTGGCGGCGATTTTCTCAGCACCTCCGTAAAGCAGTGGAAGTGCGCCAGCTACAAGCCCACCCGCGCGGTTGATGTGCTCGACGCCAGGAATAATCGTCTCGGCTTGCTTGGCAATCGTCTTGACGTTACCCAAGCAGTCATCTAGATTGTCCGCGACTCGGTTGAGCAGCACGCCGATAATGAAGAGAAAGATCGCCAGAACAGCTATCGACACCACGATGACGACTACCGTCAGGATGATCAGAGTCATGTCCTAGCCATTTCCAACCGGCGTTCCAGAACCAGTTAGAACCTTCGTCAGAAAGAGGTGGTGCTGCAGACCCTCCGCCAGTACCGCGTCGACCCTGTCGGCGGTAATGGGGATAAGGGCGCAATTGGCGGTATTCTCCGGGATGGCCCTTAGGGTGTCCCGCACTCCCCCTACGCTGCGGTCGATGGACTTCACCATCGACACAAGCGAACTCAGCAGCAGGATCACGACGAGGACAACACCGACGGCCATCCCGATTGCGACCCACCAAAAGGTGATCTCCTCAGGGGCATAGCCGTCAGGGCCGCCCGCATACCCCAACATGAATGGCATCGCTAGCCTCCCAGCCGAGCACGTCCACGTTCCAGACCGCCGACGATGACCTCAGCGTGGTCAATCGTCTGTCGCAGGTCCGCCAACGGTAGCGTGTTTCGATATGACTGCTGCAGCGCAGCATTGATCTGGGGCGCCTGACGGGCGATCCGAGCGGCAAGGACGAGGATCGGGGCTACCAGTGCAACCACCACTGTGATCACCACGGCGGCGATCGCGAAACCCAGATACCAGCCGAACAGATGCGCTTCAGCGGGCCCGGGCGCCGGTGCCGTAAGAAACATCATCCCGCTGCCCTCCTTTCGGTAACAGTTCTGTTGTTACTCCTGGATCACAAGAACTAACGTTCCTGTGTTGTCGTCACGCAAGTAGTCTCCAGGTAACCCAACAGCGTCTGGGTTGCCGTCTGGACGTTGTGGACCTCCTTCAAGTGGTCCGCAACCTGCCGCATCAGAACATTTTTGTCCGACGCAGTAAACTGCGAGGCGCATTCCTGGTGACCGCAGTTGAACTCGTGCATATCCTGCCCCTTTATCTGATTCCAACTCCGACCTCTTCGGTCGTTGCTGGGTCTTAAACTTGTTCTGCCATGGCTCGAACCGGAGCGAGGTTGGCGTTGATCGAAGGCAAGACCTCGGGAACCGTCCTCGTCTGATACGCGATCGCGTTTACTCCTACGATGATCGCACCAAGTGTCCACGCAACGTGCTTCAGTTGCAAAATGACCTTCAATAGCGAGAGACCGACAACGGCCACGATCAGCACGATGGCCAACAGCGTGACCCACGCGGCTGCAGGCATGGCTACCTCCTTTTCCTTCGTTCGAACTGCAGGTCCGCTAGCTAGACGCCCAGTGCGCCGAGCAGATGACCGACCCGCTTCACGTAACGGGTCGCGCCGATGGTGACTTCCCTCACAGTGCTGTCCGTTTCAGCCAACAGCCCTGGCACGTTGTCGAGCTCTCCGGTCAGGATGACACCGTTGAACAGGATGCCGTCAACTGTTTCCCGAATGCGATCCACTGGCGAGACAATGCGCTTCATCAACACCACGACGATGGGGAAGACGACGACGAGCAGGATCAGGTCACCAATCCACCAAAAGAACACGTCCGCTCTCTCTTTCCTTTGTGGGCCGTTGTCACGACTACTTTCGGCCGAACAAGCTGCCGAAGAACCGCTTCAGCGCAGTCATGGTCGCCTGCATCGCGATGCTGAAACCTTTCACCGGAGCAGCGTCGCGCTGCATACGCGCCTCGCCCCGGGCTTCGCGTCCGATATCGTCCGCGATGCACTTCGCGAAACTCTTCATAATCACGCTGGTGACATCCGAAACCATGCCTCGGCCGAACTGCGCCGCAGCGCCGGCGAGCTGGAGGTCCTGAGCAACCTTCACGCGCGTTCCTGCCCCGGAGGGCACCATCGTCGAGGTCACCTTCATGGTGGCCTGGCCTTTGCCCTTCTCCTCCGACCCGGACGCGTCCATTACGATCCGCTTGGCGGCCTCGTCACGCAGGACGATCTGGGCAGTACCGGAGAATTGGAGCTTCACCGGCCCCATCTTGGTCGTCACTCGACCTTTGTAAACGTCACCGTTGACATCAGTGACTTCGGCACCTGGCAGGCAGGGTGCAACACGCGGCACGTCCTGCATGTGCCTCCACGCCTGCTCGAGCGGTGCGGCGACCTCGAACTCGCTCTCGATCAGCATCGAATACTCGCTCTCCTTACGTCATGGTCCACCTTGTGACGCGCGGAGCCAATCTCCACTGTCATACCGCACACCGGGTCGACCGCCTCGACGATCTCGGGTATCTCCGGTCGCACACCCTTACCCAGATCACCAGCAGCCCTTAGTTTCACCAACTCGGCCAGTACCCCACGGCAATCTCGCGGTGCGTCACTTTCCCTAGATCCAAACCGGCCGGCACTTTCACCCGGTCCAGCGTCTCCCGAGCCAAACCCCGGCCTTCGAAGTACTCCAACACCGACTTGGCCCGCGGCCGAGATCCCACCAGTCCAACGTAGGCAGGACCCGCGATCAAGCCTGCCCCACGGCTTCCTCGTCGTGATGGCCTTGCGTGGCAACCACAACCAGCGAGCGTTCATCAACGCCAGCAAGCTTGAAGTCGAGTTCGCTTACGACGCACTGCGCCAACGGGTGAGTCTGCGCGCAAAGATCGTTGGCTCTTCCCGGTCTTCGGTGCGTTCTCGATCAGCTCAAAGATTCGGGGGGTACCTCGACTGTGTCCGTCAGATTCGATCGCCATCGTCTGTGGCCCCTTCGCTCCCGTGCCAGCGTCTCGTGGGGTCGCCCGCTCCCCGCGTCGATCTTCCTGTGACGCGGAGCACTACTCCACACGGATTAGGCAGGCGGTGTCAAGAGGATCTACGCGCGCCCAGGAGTGATCAAATACGTCCTCAATGCCCCAGCCAGTGGCATGTGTTGATAGTTGTTTGACGGTGCGAGTTGGGAGAAGATGAGGCATGGCTACCGCGGCTCCGTTGACCTTGCAGGCGGGCGACCATGCTCGCCTGCTGGCGTTGGTCCGCTCGGCGTCGGCGCGGCCGAGCCTGGTGCAGCGCGCGCGGATAGTGCTGATGTCGGCAGAGGGTCTGACGAACACCGAGATCGCTCGCCGGACCGGAGCCACCCGGCCGACAGTGATCAGCTGGCGCAACCGCTATGCCGCGGCCGGAATCGGCGCGCTGGGCGACCTTCCCCGCTCGGGCCGACCACCCGTTGTCGATGAGCTTGAGGTGGTGGCCACCACCCTCGCCGATGGCGGCCGCCCACCGGCCCATCTGGGGGTCAGCCACTGGTCGTCCCGGCTGCTGGGTCAACAGCTCGGTATCTCGTTCGCCACGGTTGCGCGGATCTGGCGGAAGTGGGGCATCGAGCCGGACCATGTCGAGACGTTCAACTTCAGTACTGATCTCACCCACCAAGCCCAGGTTCGCGACCTCAGCGGGCTCTATCTCAACCTGTCCCAGCGAGCTGCGGCATTGCACCGGCCGGTTTCGGTCGGCACCTCGGATGGACCGGCCGCGGGTCAGCCTGATCCGTGGCTCAAGCTCGTCGAGGTCTCCCTCGGCATCATCACCCAGCAGGCCATCCGCCGGGGAACCTTCGGCTCGGTGCGCAACCTTATCGACGCCCTCGCCTCTCTTACCGACGGCTGGCAGGACCACCCTGAGCCGACCGGGCACACTGGTGCCCGCGCGAACGCAACCGAAAGCATCGGGGCGAGCGGCAACCGTCAATTGTCTTCTGACACGGCAGATGGCCTGCACAGACGATCTTCACGATTGGGGGAAAATAGTGTCAAACGGGACTCAGCACGATCAGTCGTCCGGCCCCGGGACACGAAATCGGTGCGGGCGGAGTTCCACGGGGCCCGGGGCCGGCGGACCCGACCGACCGGGAGGCCGGTCGACTAGCGCGGCTCGACGTGGATCCCCCTGGCGATTCCCGGGAGTTGCAGCCGGCTGGGCCGACGCTGCTGCGCCCGACGCGGTCGTGGCCTGACTTTCATGTCGATCGAGCGAGTGCACTCACTGCAAGCGGTGATCTTCGATGTGGACGGCACCCTCGCCGACACTGAGCGCGACGGGCATCGGGTGGCGTTCAATGCAGCCTTCGATGCGGCCGGTCTGACCTACCGGTGGAGCGTCGAGGAATACGGTGCGCTGCTGGCTACGACCGGAGGTCGCCGGCGCATCGAACGCTACCTCCAATCCAACGGGCACTCCCCCACCGAGGCCGCTGCGCTGGCGGCGACACTGCACGCGGACAAAACGCGCCGATTTGTCGCGCTGGTCCGCACGGGCGCGATGCAGGCGCGGCCGGGCGCGGCCGGGCTGATCAATGCACTGCGCGCCGAGGGGGTGGCCGTCGCGGTCGCGACGACGGGGACCGGCGACTGGGTGCTGCCGCTGCTCGACATGCTGTTCGGTATCGATGCATTTGACGTCGTCGTCACCGGATCAGACGTTACTGACCTCAAGCCCGACCCGGCCGTCTATCTGGAGACTCTGGTTCGCCTGAGCCTGACCGCCGCCGAGGCAGTAGCCGTAGAGGACTCGGCCAACGGAGTGCAAGCCGCCGTTTCTGCGGGGCTGCGGTGTGTAGCGGTGGTCAACGGATACACTCGTGATCAGGATATGTCGGGTGCGGTAGCAGTTCTCGACGACCTGGGCCGGTCAGGTGGAGTCACGGTACTCCGGGGCGATCCGCAATTGGCTAACGGCCTGACCGTCACGGCATTGCGGCGCCTCGTCGCAGTGGTGGCGTAACGTCGAAAACGCTAGCGACCCTCGGGTACCACTTTTCTGTGCGCAGGAGGTGCATCAGCCGTGTCCGGATCGGTTCGGGTGGCGGTGATCGGGTCCGGTCCTGCCGGACTGTACGCGGCCGATGAGCTGAGCAAGCACGACGCGGTGTCAGTCGATGTCATAGATCGGCTGCCGTGCCCGTACGGGTTGTTGCGTTATGGCGTGGCGCCGGACCATCTGAAGATGAAGTCGCTGGAGATCACCTTACGCAAGATCCTCCAGCGGCCCGGCGTACGGTTTCTCGGCGGGATCGAGCTCGGTTCCGGTATCAGTGTGGCGGAGTTGCGGGAATACTACGACGCGGTGGTCTACGCGACCGGGTCGTCGATGGACCGCCGACTATCCATCCCCGGCGAAGAGCTGCCGGGCAGCTTCTCGGCCACCGAATTCGTGGCCTGGTACTGCGGCCACCCTGATGCGGCGGTGGACGCGTTCACCTTGAATGCGCGCAGCGCTGTGGTGGTCGGGGTAGGTAACGTCGCGGTGGATGTTGCGCGCATTCTGGCGAAGACGGCTGGCGAACTGGACGTCACCGACATGCCCGATCACGTGCTGGAGGTACTCGATAAAAGCACTGTGAGCGACATCTATATGGTCGGTAGGCGCGGCCCGGCGCAGGCGAAATTCACCACCAAGGAGCTGCGCGAGCTGGGTGAGCTGGCTCATGCCGATGTCGTGGTTGACCCCGCTGAGCTCGTGCTCGATCAGGCCGGCAAGGAGCTGGTGGAAAACAACAAGTCCGTCCGGCGCAACGTCGAGACATTGCAGGAATGGTCGACCCGACCACAGCAGGGCCGGGCTCGGCGGATCCATTTGCGGTTTCTACTCGCCCCGGTGGCCGTGCTCGGGACCGACCGGGTGGAGGCGCTGCGGTGTGAGCGCAACGAACTGGACGGCTGCGGCGGCGTCACCGGCACCGGCAAAGCGGAGACTCTGCCTGCCCAGCTGTTGCTGCGCTCGGTGGGATACCGGGGGCTGCCGTTGCCCGGTGTCCCGTTCGACGAGCGATCCGGGGTGATCCCGAACGTGGCGGGCCGGGTTGCGCACAACGGTTCAGCCGTCATCGGCGAGTATGTGGTCGGCTGGATCAAGCGCGGACCCACCGGGGTGATCGGTACCAACAAGGGCGATGCCAAGGAGACCGTGGAGCAGCTGCTGGATGACCTCGACGCACTTCCCCGCGCGCCGCACCGGGATCCCGACGCGATCATTGAGCGGCTCGACCAGCGGGGCGTCGGGGTGGTCAGCTGGGCCGGCTGGGAGGCCATCGACGCGGCCGAGCGGGCGTTGGGCGCCGCGGCGGGACGTACCCGCATCAAGATCGCAGACCGGGCCGCGCTGCTCATCGCCGCGGCGAACGCCTTGCGGGACTGATTCGCGTTCAGCGGGCCGCCCAGCTCCGCAGTTCGTCGGCGCGCCAGGTGTTTACCACTCGCTCGGCCGCCACCGCGCAGACAGCGGCGCGCTCGCAACCGTAGCCCAGCCAGTCGAGCTGTCCGGGGGCGTGCGCGTCGGAGTCGATCGCGACCAGGCAACCCGCCTGCACCGCGAGCCGCAGTAGCCGTTTCGGCGGGTCCAGCCGCTCCGGACGGCAGTTGACTTCCACCGCGACGCCGTGCTCGGCGCAGGCCGCGAAGACCGCATCGGCGTCGAACTGCGACTCGGGGCGGTGGCGAGAACCGCCCACCAACCGGCCGGTGCAGTGTCCGAGCACGTCGACGTGCGGGTTGGCCACTGCCCGGAGCAACCGCTGCGTCATCTCCGCGGCCGGCATCCGCAGCTTTGAGTGCACCGAGGCGACCACAACGTCTAGTAATGCCAGTAACTCTTCGGGCTGGTCCAGAGCACCGTCGGCGAGAATATCGACCTCAATCCCGGTGAGGATCCGGAACGGGGCGAGTGCCTCGTTGCACGCGGCGACGAACTCCAGCTGATTGCGCAGCCGTTGCGCTGACAGCCCATTGGCAACGGTGAGCCGCGGTGAATGGTCGGTCAGGACCAGGTATTCGTGGCCGAGCTCGCGGGCGGTGGTCGCCATCTCCTCAATGGGTGAACCGCCGTCGGACCAGTCGGAATGCGTGTGGCAATCGCCGCGCAGCGCCGCCCGCAGCGCCGCGCCCGCCGCACTGCAATCAGCTGCGCCTGTCTCGTCCGTCTCCAACCGACGCAGGTATACCGGCTGCTGCCCGGCGACGGATTCGGTGACGCAGCGGGCCGTGACCTCACCGACGCCGCCCAACGCCGTCAGGGTGCCGGCGCCGGCGCGCTGCGCCAAGTCATCGCGCGCCGAAAGCACCGACGCGGCGGTCCGGAAGGCCCGAACCCGATAGGTCTGCGCGGCAGCGCGCTCGAGCAGGAAAGCGATCCGCCGTAGGTCCGCGACAGGATCCCGGGGTTGCGCCACGCCAGCCCTCCAGTCAGTCTCGTGAGTGGACAACCGTGTCAAGTGTCAGGCGTCCCTGCCACTCGACGTGCCCCGGATGGGTGGCTTCACGCTTCTGGCGGCGCAGGGGGGACTACGGTGCGAAAGCGAACAGCTCAGAGAGGAGCCGCCGTGTTGCTTAGCCGCGTTGCCCGTCCGCTGCTTGCCGCTGTGTCCGTCGCCAATGGTGTGGACACTCTGATGAACCCGAAACCCAAGATCGAGGCGGTCACCCCGCTGCTGGCCAAGGGGCAGGGAATCTTGCCCACCCAGGTCAGCCCGGCGTTGGTCGTCCAAGCAGGTGCTGCCACGAAGATCGCCGCTGGGTTGCTGATGGGTCTGGGGTGGGCCCCGCGGCTGGCCGCGACGGTCCTCGCCGTGGACCTGATCCCGACCACCGTGGCCGAGCAGCCGTTCGGGTCCGCCGGTTCGCCCGACGCCCGCAAGGGTCGCCAAGAGCGTTTCCTGTCCAACTGCGGCCTGCTCGGTGGGCTACTACTGGCGGTCACCGCTCCCCGCGGCAAACGGAGTAAGCGCGCCAGGAAGATCGCCAAGAGGATCGCCGCCAAGCGTCGGTCGCGCAAGGCGCGCTGAGCGCGGAGGTCACCGTGATCCACGAGGTGCGTGGGGTGGTGGCGCGTAGCAAGGGCGCGCCGGTCACCGTGGAGACGGTGCTGGTGCCGGACCCTGGCCCGGGTGAGGCATTGGTCGCGGTGCAGGCGTGCGGGGTGTGCTTCACCGATTTGCACTACCGGCGCGGTGCGATCAATGACGAGTTCCCGTTCCTACTCGGGCACGAGGCCGCTGGCGTGGTGGAGGCCGTGGGTGCCGGAGTCGACACCGTGGCGCCCGGCGATTTCGTCATTCTCAACTGGCGCGCGGTCTGTGGACGCTGCCGCGCGTGCCGGCGAGGCAAACCCTGGTATTGCTTCAACACCCACAACGCCGCGCAGTCGATGACTTCGTCTGACGGCACGGCGCTATCGCCCGCTCTGGGTATCGGGGCGTTCGCCGACAAGACCTTGGTGCACAGCGGCCAGTGCACCAAGGTCAGCCCGGCGATCGCGCCCGAGATCGCCGGGCTACTCGGCTGCGGCGTGATGGCCGGGCTCGGTGCGGCGATCAACGCCGGCGGCGTCACCCGCGGCGACTCAGTGGCGGTGATCGGCTGCGGCGGCGTCGGCGATGCCGCCATCGCCGGGGCCGCGCTGGCGGGCGCGACCACGATCATCGGCGTCGACGTCGACCCCGGCAAACTCCAGTGGGCCACCGACTTCGGTGCGACGCACACCGTCAACGCCCGGGAGTCCGACGTCGTCGAGGCGGTGCGGTCCTACACCGGGGGCTTCGGCGCCGACGTCGTGATCGACGCGGTGGGCCGGCCGGATACCTGGCGACAGGCGTTCTTCGCCCGCGACCTGGCGGGCACCGTCGTGCTGGTTGGGGTGCCAACCCCGGATATGATGGTGCCCGAGATCCCGCTGCTGGAGTTCTTCGGACGGGGCGGAGCACTGAAGTCGACGTGGTATGGCGACTGTCTGCCCGAGCGAGACTTCCCCATGCTGGTCGACCTGCACCTGCAGGGACGGCTACCGCTGGAGAAGTTCGTCTCCGAAACGATCACTCTGGACGACGTGGAAGCGGCCTTCGCGAAGATGGAGCGCGGCGAGGTACTGCGCAGCGTCGTGCTGCTACGCACATGATCGAGCGAGTGGTCACGTCGGGCACCTTCAGCCTGGACGGCGGCACCTGGGAGGTCGACAACAACGTCTGGCTGATCGGTGACGAACGTGAGGTGATAGTCGTCGACGCGGCGCACGACGCCGAAGCGATCGCCGCGGCCGTCGGCGACCGGCGAGTGCTTGCCATCGTCTGCACCCACGCCCACGATGATCACGTCAACGCCGCGCCGGAGCTGTCCCGCATACTCGCCGCACCGGTGCTGTTGCATCCCAAAGAGCATGTGCTGTGGCGGCTCGCGCACCCCGACACACCGCCACCGGATGCCGAGCTCGCCGACGGCGACGTGCTGGCCGTCGCGGGCACCGTGCTGCGGGTATTGCATACCCCCGGGCACTCCCCCGGCTCGTGTTGCCTCTACGCCCCCGACCTCAACGTGGTATTCAGCGGCGACACGCTGTTCCAAGGTGGCCCGGGCGCCACCGGTCGGTCCTACTCGGACTTCGATGAGATCGTCGCGTCGATCCGGAGCCGGTTGCTCACGCTGCCCGCCGGGACCGAGGTTCGGACCGGGCACGGCGACTCCACGACCGTCGGCGACGAGACCGGGCACATCGACGAGTGGATCACTCGGACGCGCTGAAGGGCAGACTCGCGATCACCGGATCAGTACGCGCCGACCAGGCGCATTGCTGGGACCGTCACCGGGTGCACCACGCCCACCGGCTCCGTCACCCGGGACGGCTCGATCACCCGAGACTCGGTGACGATGGCGGTGACCAGGTCGGCAGGAGTCACATCGAAGGCGGGATTGAACGCGGTGGTTTCGGCCGGCGCCATCCGCCAGCCCCCCACCAGCAGCACCTCGTCGGGATCCCGGTACTCGATGATCACGTCTGCCCCGGTGGCCGTGTCCGGATCGAGTGTGGCGGTCGGGGCGGCTACCACGAAGGGGATCCCGGCTCTGGCCGCGGCCAGCGCGAGCGGATAAGTCCCCACCTTGTTCACCACATCGTAGTTGGCCGCGATCCGGTCCGCTCCGACGATGACCGCGTCTACCTGTCCACTGGCGATCAGGCCCGGCCCGGCGGCGTCGACCACCACCTGATGCGGCACCCCCAGCGCAGCGAGCTCGAACGCGGTGATCCGGGAGCCCTGCAACAGCGGGCGAGTCTCCCCGACGACCACCATTGAGATCAACGAGTCGGCGTGCAAGGCCCGAACGATGCCGAGTGCGGTGCCCCACTCCACACAGGCCAGTGCACCCGCGTTGCAGTGCGTGTGCAGCACCATCGGCCGGTCGCCGACGTAGCTGCGCAGCAGGGCGGCGCCGAGCCGCGACAGCGTCGCGCAGGCCCGAACATCGGCCTCCACCAGTGCGACCGCAGCATCCAACACCGCGGCGGGTCCGTGCGCCACCGCGGGCAGCACTTGCTGCACTGCCCACTTCAGATGCGCCGCGGTGGGACGGGCGGCGGCGATGCGACGGGCGTCGGCCCGGACGGCTTCGGGTTCGTAGCCCTGGTCCGCCGATCGCGCCGCGGCGAGCGCAACGCCGAGTGCACCCATCGCACCGAGCGCGGGCGCACCACGCACAACCAACCGGTGGATCGCGTCCACCACCTCGCTGACGGTGTGCAGGGCGACTCGCCGCTGTTGCGGTAGGGCCGTCTGGTCAACCACATCGACGTGTCCGTCGATCCATTCGATGGTGCGGCGCATGGGTACCTGGCTTCCCGGTTCGGTCTGCGGGCAACCTACGCGTCGGTCCGCAAGGTCGCGCACCGCTCAACGGATGATCCTGCGCGGCGGAGAAGTCAGCGCTGGGTAATCGCGGTGTACTCCCGTTCGGAGTAACCGGTGTAGACCTGGCGCGGCCTGCCGATCTTGGTTTCCGCGTCACTGATCATTTCGCGCCAGTGCGCGATCCAGCCCGGCAACCGCCCCAGCGCGAAGAGCACGGTGAACATCCTGGTCGGAAAGCCCATCGCCCGGTAGATCAGGCCAGTGTAGAAGTCGACGTTGGGGTAGAGCTTGCGCTCGACGAAGTAATCGTCGGCCAGTGCCTTCTCCTCCAGCGCCAGGGCGATCTCGAGCAACGGGTCGTTGACTCCCAGCTTGTGCAGGATCTCGTCCGCTGTCTTTTTGACAATCTTGGCTCGGGGGTCGTAGTTCTTGTAGACCCGATGGCCGAAGCCCATCAGCCGCACACCGCGCTCGTGGCTTTTCACCTTCGCGACGAAGGCGTCTACGTCACCCCCGTCGACGCGGATACGTTCGAGCATCTCCAGCACCAGCTGGTTCGCCCCGCCGTGCAGCGGGCCGAACAGCGCATTGATCCCCGCCGAGATCGACGCGAACAGGTTGGCCTGAGAGGAGCCGACCATCCGGACGGTGCTAGTCGAACAGTTTTGCTCATGATCGGCGTGCAGCATGAACAACAGGTCCAGCGCGTCGGCCACCACCGGATCTACCTCAAAAGGCTCAGTGGGTAGACCGAAGGTCATCCGCACGAAGTTTCCGACCAAGCTCAACGAGTTGTCCGGATAGAGAAACGGCTGACCGATCGACTTCTTATAGGCGTAAGCGGCGATCGTGGGCAGTTTGGCCAGCAGCCTCGCGGTGGAGATCTCCACCTGGTCGTGATCGAACGGGTTGAGGCTGTCCTGGTAGAAGGTGGACAGTGCGGATACCGCGCTGGACAGCACCGGCATCGGATGGGCGTCGCGCGGAAAGCCGTCGAAGAACCGCCTGAGGTCCTCGTGCAACAGGGTGTGTACCCGGATCAGGTCGGTGAAGTTGTCCAGCTGTCCGCTGGTCGGCAGATCCCCGTAGATCAGCAGGTAGCTGGTCTCCAGGAACGTCGAGCGCTGCGCCAGCACCTCGATCGGATAACCTCGGTAGCGCAGCACGCCCGCCTCACCGTCGAGGTAGGTGATCCGCGACGTGCATCCGGCGGTGTTGACAAATCCTGGGTCGAGAGCGACCATGCGCGTGTCGGCCAGCAGCGTGCCCAGATTGATCCCGGACGCCCCTTGGGCCGCCCTGGTGATCGACATCCGGTGCTCGCCGTCCGGGTAACCCAAGGTCACAGTTTGTTCGCAAGGCACCTACCCAAGGTAGCCTGCCACGGGTTGTGGAGATAGCACACCGCGCTGACGTCACGGGGCGAGCCGCTGCACAGTCCAGCCGCCATCCTCGGCGACGTGGTAACGCAGCCGGTCGTGCATCCGGTTGGGCCTGCCTTGCCAGAACTCCACGCTCACCGGGTTAATGCGCACCCCGCCCCAATGCGGCGGCAGCGGCACCGCCTCGACGTCGGCGAACCTCGCTGCGGTCTGTTCCAGCGCGACGTCCAGGGCGCGCCGGTCGGGTACCACGGTGGACTGCGCTGACGCCCATGCCCCGAGCTGGGCTCCCCGGGGGCGGGTTCTCCAGTACGTTGCGCTCTCCTCGGACGTGATCAGCGCAACCGGCCCCCGCAGGTGCACCTGACGGTGCAGCGCTAACCAGGGAAACGTCGCCGCGGCGAAGGCGGTGACGTCCAACTCGCGCATCTTGGCGGAGGTGAAGTTGGTGTAGAACACGACACCGCGCGAGTCGAGGCCCTTGGCCAACACCGTGCGCGAGCTGGGCAGCCCGCCGGCGTCCGCGGTGGCCAGCACCATCGCGTTGGGCTCGGGAAGGCCGGCGGCCGCAGCGTCGCCGAGCCAACCCGCAAGCTGCTCGTGCCAGCTGCCGGCGAGGTCTGCTTCCGCCAGCGCCGCAACGGGGTAGGCGACCCGCATCCGGGCCAGGTCATCGATCCGCTGGCCCCGGTCCGTCCACCCAGCCGCCACGCCGCACGCTCCTTGGTTATGCCGGAACCGCTTTGCCCATCGGCCCGGATTGCCACCAGATGGCCATCGGGTGCACTGTTAGTCAACCCGCGCGGCGCCGCGCTGTGGCGTGCGCCCACCCTGCTGGCCGATCAGCGACCCGCGCGTGCCCAGTGCAGGCCCCACCGCGCGAGGAGGTCGGCGTGACTGTGTTGAACAAGGTCGCGAAAGCGAATGGGCCGGCGGACACCACCGGTTTCAAGCCGGGGCTGGAAGGCGTGGTCGCCTTCCACACCGAGATCGCCGAACCGGATCGGGGCGGCGGCGCGTTACGCTACCGCGGCGTCGACATCGAAGAGCTAGTCGATCATGTGACGATCGGCGACGTGTGGGCGTTGCTGACCGACGGACGCTTCGGGCACGGGCTGCCTCCCGCCGAGCCCTTTCCCCTGCCGGTGCACACCGGTGACGTCCGGGTCGACGTGCAAGCCGCGCTGGCGATGCTCGCGCCTATCTGGGACTATCGCCCACTGCTGGACAGCTCCGATGCGCAGGCCCGGGCGGATCTTGCCAGGGCGTCGGTGATGGCGCTGTCCTACGTGGCGCAGTCCGCCCGGGGGATCCACCAGCCGGCCGTGCCGCAGCGCCGGATCGACGAGTGTTCCACCATCACCGAGCGTTTCATGACGCGGTGGCGCGGCGATCCGGACCCGGCACACGTCCGGGCGGTGGACGGGTACTGGGTCTCGGCCGCAGAGCACGGGCTCAACGCCTCGACCTTCACCGCTCGGGTGATCGCCTCCACCGGTGCCGACGCGGCGGCCTGCCTGTCCGGGGCGATCGGCGCGATGTCCGGACCGCTACACGGTGGCGCGCCGGCGCGGGTACTGCCGATGATCGAGGAGGTGGAGCGCGCTGACAACGCCACCGCGGTGGTCCGCAGGGTGCTGGATCGCGGTGAGCGGCTGATGGGTTTCGGCCACCGGGTGTACCGAGCAAAGGATCCGCGAGCCCGAGTGCTGAGCCGGCTGTGCAAGGAACTCGGCGCACCACGCCACGACGTGGCGGTGGCGCTGGAGCAGGCCGCGCTGGCCGAACTGGCCGACCGGCGGCCGGACCGGGTGATCGAGACCAACGTCGAGTTCTGGGCTGCGGTGATCCTCGACTTCGCGCAGGTGCCGCCGCACATGATGCCGGGAATGTTCACCTGTGCACGAACCGCGGGTTGGTGCGCGCACATCATGGAACAGAAGCGCACCAGCCGGCTGGTCCGTCCGGTGGCGCAGTATGTCGGCCCGCCGCCACGGCGTCGCCAGGACGTGGTGGGCTGGGACGAGATCGGCCGGCCCTGATCGGTCATCCGCCGGCTCACCGGAGTTCATACCGGGCGAACAGCTGGCCCTGCGCCTCCAGCAGCCACACCAGCTCCAGTGCGACCGGCTCGGCCAACGGCGCCCGGCCGACGATGGACAGCGACCCAGCGCTGCCCGCAAGGGCGGGCGCGATGGACAGGAACAGCTCGTCAACCAGTCCGGCAGGCAACAGCGCGGCATTGAGGTGCGGGCCGCCCTCGCACAACACCGAGCGCACGTTGTGCTCGGTGCGCAGCCGGGTGAGCATCGCCGGCAGGTCCACCTCTTCGCCGGGCGCCGCACGCAGGTAACTGACGTCAGCCGCGCATCCCGGCAGCTCGGCTGCACTGGCGGTGACCACGACCACGCGGGAATGCGGGTCCGCCAGCAGCGGCAGGTCCGCGGGCAAGGTGAGCCGGCGGCTCACCACGATGGCCAGCGGATCCGGCGCCAGCCCGCGGGCGACGCGGCGCTGTCGGCGCTGCGGATCGCGGACTAGCCGCCCGTACCGCTCGGCGCGGACCGTTCCGGCACCGACCATGACCGCATCGACGTGCGCCCGCAACTCATGGAACAACTGACGGTCGGCCGAGTTGCTCATCGGGGCGCTGCGGTGTGCCACCGCCGCCGCGCCGTCAGCGGTGGCCACCATGTTGAGCACCAGATAGGGGCGGTGCTCGGCGGCCAGATCGACCAGCGCGAGGCCCTCCAACGCCTCGATGACGGTGACCATTCCGGGCTCGGGCAGCAGCCGCCGCAACACGAGCTCGGTCACGCCGGATGTCCCGGCTCAATGCTCTTGGCCTGGTCGAACGTGAGATACGGCTCGCGGACTGCCTGGGCCGCGATCGGGTCGAGCAGGAAGCCGACGTGGTCACCGACGTCGAGCTGGTCCAGCACTCGCCCCACGAACCAGTTCCCGCACTCCTGCAGGATCGGCACCTCACCCGGGCCGGGTCGCCAGGCGCAGCGGGCGAACTTGTCCACCTCCTCGCTGCAGCCGCTCCCGAACAGCCGGGCCAACGCCTGCGCCTGCTGCGGCACGACGTGCACGGCCATCAGGTCGGCGCCAGCCGCCACCCGGCAGGTGTGGTTCTTGCGGGACAGGCAGATCAAGAAGCGCGGCGGTTCAATGCTGGTCTGGCAACCGAATCCGACCAGGCAACCCGCCCGCTGCGCACCGGCCCGAACCGTGACGATGAACATCGAGTAGTCGAGCTTCCCCGTCACCTCCGCAAATGCACCGTGAACGTCCACGGAGATCAATCTACCGACGCCACCACGGAGCGCGCTCCCACTAGCAGCTCCCAGACCCCCGAGCTCAACAGGGGAGCTGCTCGGCGCGCGGGTAACGACGCTGGTGTTGAGCTCGGGAAGCGCAGGGTTCCGCCAGCGACTGGGTACGGTGAACGGGTGGAGCACATAGCGGCGGGTAAGGTGCGAGATCTGTATGCAGTCGACGGCGACGTCGTGCTTGTCGCCTCGGATCGGATCTCGATATATGACGTGGTGCTCCCGACGACCATTCCAGACAAGGGCGCACTGCTGACTCAATTATCGGTATGGTGGTTTCACCGACTCAGGGATGTGACGCCCAACCACCTGATCTCCGCCACTGATGTGCCATCGGAGTTCGGGGAACGGGCGATGCGCTGCACCCCGCTGCGGATGATCCCGGTGGAGTGCATCGCCCGCGGCTACCTCACCGGCCTGGGACTGCGCGAATACGAAAAGACCGGCACGGTGTCGGGTGTAGCGTTGCCTGCCGGGCTCGTCGCTGGTAGTCGACTACCCGAGCCGATCTTCACGCCGACCACCAAGTCGGTTACCGGGCACGATGAGTTCATCACCTTCGACGACGTAGTACACGAAGTCGGAGAGGATACCGCGCAGCGGCTCCGTAGCCGGACCCTGGAGCTTTACACAACGGCCGCGGAGCACGCGATGAGCAATGGCATCATCGTCGCGGACACGAAGTTCGAATTCGGATGGGACGCCGCCGGGCAATTAACGCTAGGAGACGAGGCGATCACCTCGGATTCATCACGTTTCTGGCTCACCGAGAGCTGGCGACCAGGTGAGCAGCCACACGCGCTGGACAAGCAGTTCGTTCGAGACTGGGCGGTCGGCACAGGATGGGACCGCGAGCCTCCCGGACCGATGATTCCTGCCACGATCGTGACCGAAACGCGGCGGCGCTACATCCAAGCCTATGAGCGCATCACCGGGGCCAGCTGGCCGCCCGTAAAGTCGACGGCATGACACGGACCGCGCAGCTGACCATCCCCGCCGGACTGAAACCCGCCGACGGGCGTTTCGGTTGCGGGCCGTCGAAGGTGCGTCCCGAGCAGCTGGCCGCGCTGGCCACCACCGGCGCCTCGCGCATGGGCACCTCGCACCGGCAGAATCCGGTGAAGTCCCTGGTAGGACGGATCCGCGCCGGATTGAGCGACCTGTTCTCGCTACCCGAAGGATACCAAGTGGTGCTCGGCAACGGCGGCACCACTGCGTTTTGGGATGCCGCCGCCCTGGGCCTGGTCCGGGACCGCTCGCTGCACCTGAGCTACGGCGAGTTCTCCGCGAAGTTCGCCACCGTCACCACGCGCGCCCCGTTCTTGGCCGATCCCGTGGTGATCTGCGCCCCGCCGGGCGACGCCCCGGCGCCGGTCACGGATCCGTCCTGTGACCTGATCGGCTGGGCGCACAACGAGACGTCGACCGGAGTGATGGTTCCGGTGTGCCGACCGGCCGGTTCGCAGGACGCGCTGGTGGCGATCGACGCGACCAGCGGTGCCGGTGGCCTGCCGGTCCGCACGGCCGACGTCGACGTCTACTACTTCGCGCCGCAGAAGTGTTTCGCCTCCGACGGCGGCCTGTGGATCGCACTGCTCAGCCCGGCCGCGCTGGAGCGGGTCGCCGAGATCGCCTCGTCGGGCCGGTGGGTGCCTGAGTTCCTGTCGCTGAGCACGGCGCTGGACAACAGCGTCAAGGACCAGACCTACAACACCCCAGCGGTCGCCACACTGCTGTTGCTGGTCGACCAGATCGAGTGGATGCTGGTCGGCGGCGGGCTGGACTGGTGTGTCGCGCGTACCACCGATTCCTCCTCCCGGCTGTACTCCTGGGCCGAGTCCTCGCAGTACGCGACACCGTTCGTCACCGACGTCGCCAAGCGCTCCCTGGTGGTCGGCACGGTGGACTTCGTCGATGGCGTCAACGCCGCCGCGGTCGCCACCGTGTTGCGCGCCAACGGCATCGTCGACACCGAGCCCTATCGTAAGCTCGGCCGCAACCAGCTACGAATCGGAATGTTCCCGGCCGTCGATCCGGACGACATCGCCGCGCTCACCGGATGTATCGACTGGGTCGTTGAGCGGCTGGGCGGCTGAGCGGCTGGGTGATTGAGCGGCGCGCCTCCCCCGGCATCGTCGCATACCGCCCTACGGTGGCGAGTACCTGATGTGGAGGTCCTCGGATGCGTGCGCTGCGAATTGCCGGTCTGGGGACCGACGGCTGCACGATCATCCTGGAGACGGTGCCGCCGCGACCCGGCGATCGGCGCGACCGATTCGCCCTGGTGGTGGACGACACCCTGCACGCGGCGGTACGGGGCGACCTTCCGCGGCTGGATCCGACCGAGATCGATCCGGCGAGCGAGATGCGACCCCGCGAGATCCAGGCCCGGATCAGGGCTGGAGCGTCCGTCGAGCAGCTCGCCACCGCCGCCGGCGTGTCCAGCGAGCGGATCGAGCGGTTTGCCTACCCGGTTCTGCTGGAGCGATCCCGCATGGCGCAGCTGGCTCAGCAGGCCCACCCGGTGCGCTCCGACGGCCCCGATGTGCGCACCCTGGAGGAGGTCGTCACCGACACTTTCCACCGACGTGGTCACGATCTCAGCGCGATGACTTGGGATTCTTCGCGCGGTGAGGACGGCAGGTGGGTCGTGCAGCTGCGCTGGCGGGCCGGCCGGTCGGAGAACCGGGCACAGTGGGCGTTGCACCCAGGCGCGCACGGCGGCACCGTCACCGCGATCGACGACCACGCCACCGACCTGATCGACCCGCAACCGGCCGCGCAACTGCGCACGGTTGCGCCGGTGCTGCCGTCCACAGTGACCGACGAGGCACCACAAGCGCTGGCGGTCCCCGACGATGCCCCGGCCTGCCCGCCCAAGCGCCCCCGCAAAGACCGCGCGACCATCCCTTCGTGGGATGACGTCCTGCTCGGCGTCCGCTCACCTCCCGGTCGCTAAACGCGGGTGCTAGACCGCGTTGTGGATGCAGACTGCTGTATTCGGGGGTCGGTTTGCAGCAGTCTGCATCCAGAACGCGGGAACTACCGGCGGGCGAGGGCGGCGCGGACGGTATCGACCATTCGTTGTGGGTCGGCTAGGAGTGGGGCTGTTACGAACACGACTTCCCAGCCGGCGGCCTGCACTCGGTTGAGGCGGTCGCGGTCATGGTTCAGCGCCCACAATTGCCCGTTACGCCACGCTCCGTCGTACTCAACCGCCACCTGCTGCTCGGGAAAGGCAAGGTCAGCCCGGGCGAGGCGACCCCGGGAATCCTCGATCCAATACTGCGGCTGCGGGCATAAGCCGTCGAGCACGAGCCACACTCGCATCCTGGACTCGGGGGGAGACTCCGCGCGCGGGTCTGCGAGTTCCTCGGCACGGCGGGCCGCGACGATGCCTCGATCGCGGCGCGCGGACAACACCCTGTGAAGCTCCCCGCGGTCGACGAGCTCAGCGCGCAATACCGCGTCGAGATCGGCGACGGCGTCGGGCAGGTTCCGATCCAGCAGCAGATCCAACGCCATCCTTAGCGGTGTCGCAAGCCCGATCCGCCCCCAGGGCCGCGACTCGTCGCCCCGCGGTTGCGTCCGACGGATATCCAGTCCAGTGCGCCGGAATACCCGAACATCTTCCGGCACCACCAACTCAATGGGATCCTTCGCACGCGCGAGTGCGACGCCCCGCAGCGTGGCCGCCGATCGACCGGTAATCACCGCTTGGGGATGCACAGCGAGCGCGGCTCCCGCGCAGCGCAGCTCGTGAGTGTCCGGAATTCCCGCTGGAACATAGACGTCCTGAAATACCCGGCGGACCGCCGGACCGCGCAACTGCGCCGCCGTCAGCGCGCCAGCCGCAACCGCCTCCGATCCCCGAAAAGGGCCAGACAGATCGACCGCCCGAATGCTTCTCCCCATGCCCAGCGACCCTGCCGCACCACCCCCAATCCGTCCAAAACCCCATCCACAACTTATCCACAACCCTCTCCGCGATCGCGTTCTGGATGCAGACTGCTGCAAGTCAGCCGCCTTTTGACGCAGTCTGCATCCAGAACGCGGGGTGGGCACGGTCAGGAGAGGAGGGACAGGAGCAGGGCGATCCACGCGACGACGATGCCCGCGGCGGTGCCGTAAGCTATCCAGCGCCAGATCGGGGTGGCTCTGGCCAGCCAGAGGGAGGGGGTCAGGCCTGCGGCCACTAGGCCGTTCGCCAGCACAACGACCCCCGCGCCGTTGGACGCCAGATCCTGGGACAGACTGAGCAACGCGACGCCGACGATCGCCGCTGCCATCGCGCTGACGATGAGGCCGGTCGCCCACGGCGTCGGCTCGCTTGGCTGCTTGCCCGCCGCATCACCGTTCACGTCGATCACGCTAAACGTGGCGCGCGCTGGCGAAGGCGATCGCGGCGGCGGTGGCGATATTGAGCGAGTCCACTCCAGGTGCCATCGGGATGCGCACTACCAGGTCCGCCGCGGCGAGGGCCTCCGCCGACAATCCCGGGCCCTCGGCACCCAGCAACCAGGCCACCCGGCCGGTGCCCAACCCCGCCTGCGTCAGCGGCAGCGCATCCACCGCCGGGCTCAGCGCCGCGACCCGGAAACCGGCCGCCTGGAGCGCCTCGAGACCTCCAGGCCAGGGCTGCAGCGGGGCGAAGGGCACCCGAAGCACATGCCCCATCGACACCCGCACGCTGCGCCGATACAACGGGTCGGCACAACCTGGGCCGAGCAGCACCGCGTCCACCCCCAAGGCCGCCGCGTTGCGAAACAGCGCACCCAGGTTCTCGTGGTCGTTGACGCCCTCGAGCACGGCCAGGTGGTGCGACCCGGCGATCAGCTCGGGCACCGGCGGCACCGGCGCCCGGTCGGCGGTCGCGAGCACCCCGCGGTTGAGGTGGAAGCCAACCACCTGTGCCATCAGTTCGGCGGACCCGGCGTAGCAAGGCGCTGCGATGTCGGCGGCGAGCTGGGAGATCTTCGCCGGCACGCCGAACAGGGCCCGCGGCGGGTAGGGCGAGTCCAGGAGTCGGCGGACCACGGTGACCCCCTCAGCAATCACCAGACCTCGACCGCCGGGACGGTCCGGGCGACGGTCGGCCACGGTGAGATCACGGAAATCGGCTAGCCGTGGGTCGTCCACATCGCTCACCTCGACGATCTCACCCACACTGTCAGTCTCGCAAAGTGCGCACCCGAAGTGGATAGGCCCACCAATTCGGTGGCTGGTCACGGTTCGCCGCACTGTGCCACGGTGAGTGCGCGCCGGGTACCGGGAGGTGGGGGATGGGCGAGGGTGCGACCGACGCGGTCTACACCAAACACGACTTGGCGCGTTACCGGGAAAAGACGCAGCGTTGCCTGGACGCGCTGGCCCAGATGCTCGCCGGTGATCGCTTCTCCCCTGGTCCCGAGCAGATGGGACTGGAGCTCGAGCTGAACCTCATCGACGACAACGTCGATCCCGCGATGGCCAACCAGACCGTGCTGGAGCACATAGCCGACCCGGACTTCCAGACCGAGCTCGGCCAGCACAACATCGAGATCAACGTCGCGCCCCGGCCATTAGCCGCCGATGAAGCCTTGGAGCTGGAGCGCGAGCTGCGCGAGGGCCTGAACACCGCCAACGATGCAGCCCGTGCCGCCGGTGTGGGACTGGTCATGATCGGCATCCTGCCGACGCTGCGACCCGAGCACTTCGATCAGCGATGGATGTCCCCCAAGTCGCGCTACGCCTTGCTCAATGAGCAGATCCTGGCGGCCCGGCGTGAGGACTTCGAGCTCGACATGGAGGGAGTACCGCTCGACGGTGGGCAGGTGGAACAACTGCACTGGGCCACCGACTCGATCCTGCCGGAATCCGGCTGCACGTCGGTTCAGCTGCACCTGCAGATCGCCCCGGCCGACTTTGCGGCGCACTGGAACGCCGCCCAAGCGCTGGCCGGCATCCAGGTGGCGGTGGCCGCTAACTCACCGTTCCTGCTCGGTCAGGCGCTGTGGCATGAGACACGGATTCCCTTGTTCGAGCAAGCCACCGACATCCGCTTGCCAGAGCTACGCAACCAAGGAGTGCGCCCGAGGGTGTGGTTCGGGGAGCGTTGGATCACCTCGATCTTCGATCTCTTCGAAGAGAACGTGCGCTACTTCTCGCCGTTGCTTCCGGAAACCCAGGACGAGGATCCGCTGGCGATCCTCGCCGCCGGCGGTGCACCGTCGCTGTCGGAGCTACGCCTGCACAACAGCACCATCTGGCGGTGGAACCGCCCGGTCTATGACGTCGCCGACGGCGTGCCGCACCTGCGCATCGAGAACCGGGTGCTGCCCGCCGGGCCGACGGTCATCGACGTGCTGGCCAACGCCGCGTTCTTCTTCGGCGCGATGCGCGGGCTCGCCGAGCTCGACCGGCCGGTGTGGAGCCAGCTGCCCTTCCACGTGGCGCGGGAGAACCTGTACGCGGGGGCACGGCTGGGCATGGATTCACGCCTGTACTGGCCCAGCGTCGGCTGGGCCCGACCTGATGAGCTGGTGTTGGGCACGCTGTTACCGCTGGCGCACCAGGGTCTGCGCAGCTGCGGAATGTCCGACGCCGCCCGGGAGCGCTACCTCACGGTGATCGAGCAACGCTGCGCAGCGCGACGCACCGGCGCGAGCTGGCAGCGTGAGACCGTACAGACGCTGACCAACCGGGGTGCTGACCGGCCGACCGCGTTGGCCGGCATGCTGCGCGGCTACATCGAGCACATGCACTCCAACCAGCCGGTGCACTCCTGGCCACCGGCCTAGCGCGCTACAGCCGTCGGGGGCGCCCCGGCAAACACAGGGCGGGGCCGCCCGGGGGCAACCGCGGGGGGCCCGGAGCCCCCCCCCCACCCCGCCACCCCGGGAGTGGGGGCGCCACGGGGAGCGGGTC
>JBBPZY010000271.1:0-2254 GCA_038276315.1 Mycobacteriales bacterium | reverse complement strand
CACACCCAGGAAGAACTTGATAAGGTAGCAACGGAACTGAATGGCAGACCACGCAAGACGCTAGGCTGGCGGAAACCGGTCGAAGTCTTCGAAGCGCTGATCGCGGAACATTGTGTCGCCATGACCGATTGAAACCGCCCGGTGTTAGTGGCGGTATCGATCACCGATACCGCAGCGATGTCGTGATTGGGCACGAACAGACGCTTACCGTCCGGGCTGACCGCCGGTACAAACGGGCGCGCCGACTGCGGGATCGTGGCGATCACCGTGTTCGACGCGGTATCCAACACCTCGATCGCATGAACTGTGGCGGCATCGTTGAAGATGCTCACATACAGCCGACGGTCATCCGGGGAGAAAACCAGGAACTGCGGCGGACCCGCGCCGATCGGGATGGTCGCGGTCACCCGATTGATCTCGGTGTCCACCACGGTGAGCACCTGAGTTCTCTGGTTAGCCACATAGGCATGTCGACCATTTG
This sequence comes from Mycobacteriales bacterium, assembly GCA_038276315.1. GTDB lineage: Bacteria > Actinomycetota > Actinomycetes > Mycobacteriales > Pseudonocardiaceae. The sequence continues at coordinate 1,773 of JBBPZY010000271.1, read as the reverse complement.
GCGACACCGCCGCAAACCCGGGACTCGGCCCCACCGCCACCGCGGGACCCACCGCGGGGATCGCCACCTCCGGCCCCGTCCCTACCGCACGGCGGGGCGTGTCGACCCACCCAGCAGCCACCCCCGGCGCCGCGGCGATCAGCCGCGTCACCTCCTGCAAGCCGGCGGGCAGCACGGACACCACCAGCGTACCCACCACCCCCACCACCCCCACGATCTGCCCAGCCCACGATCGCATCGCCGCTGGAGCACCCGGCAACACCTGGGACCCCCACGCAGCCACCCGCTGCGCCGCGCACCGACAATTCCCCCAGTCATAGGCGACCCCTCCCGAGGCTGCCCCACCAGGGAGTGCACCGCACTGGACTGCTCAACGCTGGACTGATCGGCTATCCACCGATCCCGGCCGCATCATCGGTACAGGACGGCGGGAAGAGATCAGGGTGTTGCCAGTGCGACGTGCTCGATCCCAGCACCGGGGTGCCCTCACCGCCGCTGACCTGCTCCGTCGGGTCCATCCGAGCCGACCGCGCAGCGCCGCCCCGGTCGATGCCCACCCCGGGCGGGACCGTCACCGGCATCGCCACCCCCGGCTGGGGGGCGTCCCACCACGGAAACGTCGCCGGGAACACATCGTCCGCCCGGGCGGACCCCGCGGGTGACGCCTGCGCCGCTGGCTCCACGGAAGCCGGCTCGGCCACCTCTTCGCGGGTCGGGTTGGGTCGGGATCGGGTTGGGTCGCGTGGGGGCACGTGGTGCACAACCCCGCCCACGACTCACGGTTACGGTCGAACACTCTCCGTGAGGGCAGGCCGTTCTGGACCGCCCTGCTACCCACCGGTTGCGTGATCTGGCACGAATCTGGCACGTGAGGTTGTAAAAGCTGCAAACCATTAAGGCGCAGGCCAGGAGAGTATGCGTCTGACCTGCGCCTTAGTGATTGGAGCGGGCGATCGGGATCGAACCGGCATGGCCAGCTTGGAAGATCGGGCAGCGATCAAGGGCCTGCGGGGGGCACGCACCCGGCCGGGATGTGGGGCCTCAGCGTTCGGCGGTGGGAGGCGGAGGTAAGCATGTACGACCAGCCTGAAACGGGTCGACTGGCACAACCACCGCTGCTGCGCAGTGCCTGCTACAACATGCCACCAGACAAGCAGCAGCTGATTCACTGCGATCAACGCCCTGCCCTCACCGAGGGTGGGGTCTCACCCTGAAGTCTCCTGAGCCGCCGGGGTGGGCAACCGAGTTAGCTTCTACGAGTCACTGGGTGACGGGCGAGTACGGTTTCTGCCGTGAGCGTTCCGCGCCAGGCACGGGCAGAAGTGCTTGCGCGCGTGGTCGATGACGCCCATCTGGTAACCGGGGACCAGCTTTCGATCATGCTCGACGGCGCGCCGATCGCCGAGCGGCCGCGTCCGCTGCGGTTCGTGACCGCGGTGCTCGCCCGGCTCAACACCGAGACGGGGCTACTGCACTACCTGATAGCCGGTCACCCTCCGCCACTGGTGGTGCGCGGCGGGCGAGTCGTCAAAGAACTCGCCTACCCGCGGCGGTGCCCCCTCTGCACGGTCGTTTCAAGATCGCATGGGCGGGTTGGGAAATCCACGGCGTCGCGCGGGTAGCTCATCGGTGAGCGGATCAGTTCGGGAGCGACACTCGGTGCCAGATCAGCCGTTTCCCCCCGGCACCATGGATCCGGGTGTTACTGTCCGTGACGTTCGGGGAAGGACTATCGCGCTGTGCGGAGTTGCCACAGCCGGCAACTTTTCGCTT
>JBBPZY010000270.1:0-18462 GCA_038276315.1 Mycobacteriales bacterium | reverse complement strand
GACTGGCCGACTTCGCCATCGTCCGCTCCTACGTCTCCACCGCCACCAAGTGGGGCATCACCAGCCTCGACGCCTTCGAGCAACTATTCACCACCGGCGCCTGGCTCCCACCAGCCGCCGCACCCTGCTGAATAGTTACGGCCAGGGGTGTGCAATAATGGCGTCTCATGATTACTCCGACCAAGTGGTTCAGCAAGGAACGACCGGAACGTGGTATGTCCCACCTACCGGGCAGCCTGGTGTGCACGGAGCTGGTCAGTGGGTCGGAGTCGCTTCCTTTTCTGAAAATGGCAACATGACGAAGGTCCGAGCAAACGCTGTATATATCGATCGCTGACGACGTGGCCTCCTTGGCTAATCCGTCGACGGTGCTCGTAACCGCGATCCCGTAGATCGCGCGAACCGCGCTCACGTCGAACTCGGGGCCCTGAGGGCGGTCCCCTAAGCTGGTCCACCGTGCGTCTTGTGATCGCTCGTTGCCAGGTGGACTACGTGGGCCGGCTGACGGCGCACCTGCCGATGGCGCTGCGGCTGCTGCTGGTCAAGGCGGATGGATCGGTGAGCGTGCACGCCGACGGCGGCGCCTACAAGCCGTTGAACTGGATGAGCCCGCCCTGCACAGTGGCCGAACAAACAGGCCGCTGGACGGTCACCAACCGGACCGGTGAACAGCTGATCATCGAGATCGACGAGGTGGTACACGACTCACGTCACGAGCTCGGAGTGGATCCAGGTCTGGTGAAGGATGGTGTCGAAGCTCACTTGCAGGCCCTACTGGCCGAGCACACTACGACGTTGGGTCCCGGATTCACCCTGATCCGCCGTGAGTACCCCACCGCGATCGGACCGGTCGACCTGTTGTGCCGGGACGCCGAAGGCGTGACTGTGGCAGTGGAGATCAAGCGTCGGGGAGAGATCGACGGGGTGGAGCAGCTCACTCGGTACCTGAACCTGCTCAACCGCGACTCGCAGCTCGCCCCGGTCCGCGGGGTGTTCGCCGCCCAGCAGATCAAGCCGCAGGCTCACACCCTCGCCACGGACCGTGGAATTCGCTGCGTTACGGTCGACTATGACGAGTTGCGTGGTATCGAAAGTCTCGAGCTGCGGTTGTTCTGACCGCTAGCAGCGGAGTGGGTTGTGTAGTGGTGTGCGTGTCGGGTCGATGATTGCGGGTGGGATGAATTCGACGTGGCCGTGGTGGATGAGGATGTCCCAGCCGGTGTGATGCACGTGCCGATGATGCGCTTCACATAGCAGCACGCAGTTTTCGATACTGGTTTCACCACCATCGATCCAGTGGCGCCGGTGATGCGCTTGACACATTGCTGGTGGCCGATCGCAGCCCGGGAAAGCGCATCCGCGGTCTCGGGCGACGAGCGCGCGACGGATGGACAGTGGGACGGTGCGCAAAGCGCGGCCGACGTCGAGGGGTTCGGATTTCCCACCCAGAACAACCGGGATGATCTTCGCGTCGCAGGCCCACCGGCGGGCCTGCGTGGCGCTGATCTGCGTCCCGTAGTCCAAAGGCGCGATCCCTAGTCCGGTGCGTAGCGCATCCCAGTCGATGGTCACGGTCAGGTGCGGAGGCTCCCCGGCCGTGGTGGGGCAGTCGTGGGCGGCGCGGGCCAGCCCACAGACCTCCAGCAGGGCATCAGCGTTGCGTTGCGGCGCGGTGCGCGCGTCGGGGATGCCCGTGGCGGCGGGTCGGGGTGCGGCGAGTTGCTCGATCAGCGACCGGACCGCGGCGCCGTGCTCCGGTTCGAGGTATCCGTCCAGGCCCAGGCGTCCGTCGCGGCGGTCCCAGAACCGCAGTTCTCCCGCGACCGGCGCGGGTTGGGGCTCGTCGCGGGGTTCCGGACCGTCTGGGTCGAGGTGGCTCAGGATGCGTAGGCCGATCTTGTGCAGTGCGGCGGGGTTAAACGACCGGGCATGGTGAGCCAGTTCGGCTTCGGCGGCGTCGCGGTCGGCGGGGTTGACCGTGGTGGGGATCGCGTTGATCGTCTCAGTGATCACCCGGACCTGCCCCGGCCCGATCTCACCCGCGGCCAACGCCGCGGAGGTGTTGGGGAGCAACGGTGCCAGCACCTCACCGCCCAGCGTCCGGCGCGGGGCGAGCTGCTCCGCGTGGGTGACTCGGGTACCGGCCTCGGTGGCCGACAGGTTCAGCATTCCGGCGAGGAGTTGCTTGGTGTTGCGGAACCCGGCAATTCCAGCGATGTTGCGGGACTCCAACTCCCCGACCGCGTTCAACATCACCGAATACACCATTCGCGACACCGATTCGATATCCTGGACCTGATCCGGCAACCCGGCATCGTCGCAGTCAATGATGGACTGACGCCACTGGTCGAGACAGGCGACCATGGCCTGCCTCGGGTCCAGTAGCGTCTCCATCACGGGACCATTGTCGCACCCACCCCTGACAATTCCGGCGGTAACATGTCAAGTAGTTGGATTTAGGCCGCCGGGTATCCCTCAGCAAGAGCTGATCACGGTTTGTGTGCCTACGGTGACACATACTGTCGTCGTCGACACACAAATCGTGATCTTCCTGGGTAGACGACGGCGCGTGAGCGCTGGTGGCCGCAAGCGTCGTTGCAGTGTGAGGCCGTCGCGGGCCGTCCAGGGCGCCCTTGGGGCCGTCGGAGGCCCCGCCAGAGCTCAAGAACCTCTGACCGAACCTGTTACCTCCCCGTCCGCGAACCACGACGGATGCATCTGCACGTTCAGCGCGGACGCCCGTACCCTCCGGTATAGGCCGAGGCGGGGAGAGGACGACGATGGCGCAGACCGCGGACACCGGCCAGCCGCAGACCCGCAATGAGGACCACCGCTTCGCGTCGATTGATCCGCGAACCGGCGAGGTCGTCGCCTATCACCAGGTGGATGACGAGGCTGCGGTACGGGAAGCCGTCGTCCGAGCCCGCGAGGCGGCCGCGTGGTGGGGTGGGCTCGGGTTCGCCGAACGCCACCGCCGACTGCTGTCCTGGCGCTCGGCGCTGACCCGGCGGATCGACGAGTTGGCCGCGCTGATCACCGCTGAGACCGGCAAGCCGCGTGACGATGCCCGGGTGGAATGCGTGCTCGTGGTCGCCCACCTGGACTGGGCCGCGCGCCACGCCGAGAAGGTGCTACGCCGCAGAAGGGTGAGATCTGGGCTGTTGATGCTCCAGGAGGCATCGACGGTGGAGTACCAGCCCTATGGCGTGATCGGCGTGATCGGACCGTGGAACTATCCCGCCCACACTCCGATGGGATCGATCAGTTACGCGCTGGCCGCGGGCAACGCCGTGGTGTTCAAGCCCAGCGAGCTGACCCCCGGAGTGGGCCGCGCGCTGGCCGAGAGCCTCGCTCGGGTGGTGCCGGAGTATCCGCTGCTGCAGGTGGTCACCGGTTTCGGCGAGACCGGTGTGGCGCTGTGCCGATCCGGGGTGGACAAGCTGGCGTTCACGGGATCCGCGATCACCGCGAAGAAGGTGATGGCGACCTGCGCTGAAACGCTCACCCCGATCGTCTTGGAGTGCGGCGGGAAGGACGCGCTGCTGGTCGACTCCGACGCCGACCTCGCCGCCGCCGCCGACGCCGCGGTCTGGGGCGCCATGACCAATGCGGGGCAAACCTGTGTCGGGGTGGAGCGGGTGTACGTCGTCGACGACGTCGCCGCGGAGTTCACCGATCGGGTGGTTGCCCAGACCCGACGGCTGCGGACCGGCGGCGAGCCGAGTGCTGATCTCGGCCCGATCACCAGGCCCGACCAGGTCGAGGTGATTCGTGGTCACCTCGCCGACGCGCTGGCTCGTGGTGGCACGGCCCTGGTCGGCGGTGCCGAATCGGTTCGCGCACCCTATGTGGAGCCGGTCGTGCTGGCCGACGTACCGGAGAACTCCACCGCGGTGACCGACGAGACATTCGGCCCGACAGTCACCCTGCATCGGGTCGCGAATCTCGACGACGCGGTCGCGCGGGTCAACGCCGGTCGCTACGGGCTGGGCGCCGCGGTGTTCTCCGCGCGCCGCGGTCCGGAGATCGCGGGCCGGTTGCGGTGCGGGATGGTCGCGGTCAACAGCGTCGTCTCCTACGCCGCGGTGCCGGCGCTGCCCTTCGGTGGGGTCGGCGATTCGGGATTCGGACGCATCCATGGTGCCGACGGTCTGCGCGAGTTCACCCGGGTCAAGGCGGTCACGCGGCGCCGGTTCCGGCCTGCTGTGCAGGTGCTCACCTTCGCTCGTCCAGCCTGGGCGATCCGATTGTTACTGCGGATCGTCCGGGTGCTCTACGGTCGTTGAGTACGGCGCCGGAGGCCACCTCTCGGAAGGCACGCAGATGGCAGGACAGGTCAAGACGGTCGGCGTGGTGGGTATGGGCACGATGGGCGCCGGAATCGCCGAGGTGCTCTCCCGCACCGGGCTTGACGTGGTGGCAGTCGAAGTCGACGCGCACGGCGTGGCTCGGGGTCGTGGCCATCTCGAACATTCCACCGGACGAGCCCTGGACCGCGGCAAGCTCGATGAGGCGAGCCGTCGCGAGCTGTTGGACCGGATCAACTTCAGCACGAAGTTGTCGGATCTGGCCGAGGTAGACCTCGTCGTGGAGGCCGTGCCCGAGCGCCTGGACCTCAAGAGCCAGATCTTCACCGAGCTGGACGGGATCGTGCGCAGCGATGTCGTGCTGGCGTCCAACACCTCCAGCCTGTCGATCACCCAGCTCGCGGTGCAGACCAAGCGGCCGGACAAGGTCATCGGGTTGCATTTCTTCAACCCGGCACCGGTGCTCAAGCTGGTCGAGGTGGTGCGGACGGTGGTCACCGATCCGGAGGTGATCAGCGACGTCACCGCACTCGCCCAGACGCTGGGCAAGACCCCGGTGGTGGTCGGCGATCGGGCCGGGTTCATCGCCAACGGATTGCTGTTCGGCTACCTCAACCACGCGGCGCGCATGTTCGAGCAGCGCTACGCGACCCGGGAGGATCTCGACGCCGCGATGCGCTACGGCTGCGGGTATCCGATGGGTCCGCTGGCGCTGCTGGATCTGATCGGTCTGGACACCGCCTACGAGATCCTCGACGCGCTGTACCGGCAGTCCCGGGATCGGCTGCACGCCCCGGTACCGGTACTCAAGCAGATGATCACTGCCGGATTGCTCGGTCGCAAGTCGGGTCGCGGCTTCTACACCTACGCGGGGCAGGACTCCTCGACGGTGGTCCCCGACGCCGCCACCCCGTCCGGCGGAGAATCCGGCGTCCAGACTCGCCCGATCGGCACGGTCGGCGTGGTGGGCACCGGGACGATGGCCACCGGCATCGTCGAGGTGCTGGCCAAAGGCGGGCACGAGGTGATCGTCCGCGGCCGCAGCGACAGCCGCACCAAAGACGCGGTCGCGGCGATCACCCGCTCGCTGGACAAGGCCGTCAACCGCGGCAAGCTGTCGGAGTCTGATCGCGACGCCGCCCTGGGCCGGATCACCACCACCACCTCGTTGGACGACCTCGCCAGCGTTGATCTGGTGGTGGAGGCGGTAGCCGAGGAGCTGGACGTCAAGCGCGGCATTTTCGCCACCCTGGACGACGTGTGCAAGCCGGGCGCGATCCTGGCGACCACCACCTCGTCGCTGCCGGTGGTCGAGTGCGCGGCCGCCACCTCCCGGCCGGGTGACGTGGTGGGGATGCACTTCTTCAATCCCGCGCCGGTGATGAAGCTGGTCGAGATCATAGCGACCATCGCCACCTCCGCTGACGTCGCTGCCACCGCCCGTGACCTGGCCCGTTCATTGGGTAAGGTGCCGGTGTCCTGCGGTGACCGCGCCGGTTTCATCGTCAATGCGCTGCTGTTCCCCTACCTCAATGACGCGGTGCGGATGTTGGAGGCGCACTACGCGTCGGCCGACGACATCGACACTGCGATGAAGGTCGGCGCCGCGCTGCCGATGGGCCCCTTCGCGCTGCTCGACGTGGTCGGCCTGGACGTCGCACTGGCCATCCAGCGCAGCCTTTACCGGGAGTTCCGCGAACCGGGATTCGCTCCGGCCCCCCTGCTGGAACACCTGGTCACAGCTGGCTTGCTAGGCCGCAAAACCCGCAAGGGCTTCCGCGACTACTCGTGAGTGCGTAACGGTGTTCTGGCACTCAATGCCACTCACGAGCCTTGGCATGCGCAGCAGGTAAGCAAGCCCGGAATCCTCATCAGTGGTGGCTCGCCCGCGCCTGCACGACGTGCTTGTGCCGATGCTCGGCTTCACATCCCGTGCATCGAGATGCACTTGATGTAGAGTTAGAGAGGTGCGCACCACTATAGATCTGCCCGATGAGCTGCATCGCATCGCGATGTCGCTCGCGCGCGATACCGGCCAGACACTCAGCCAGACCGTGGCCACCCTGCTGCGTCGGGCGCTGGAACGGCCAAAGTCCGTGGCGTGCTACGACGATTCCCGCACGGGTTTCCCGGTGATGAGGCTCGGCGGTGGACCGATCACGGTCGAGGACGTCCGAGCGCTGGACGATGAGGAATGACTACGCTGCTCGACAGCAACGTGCTCATCGCGCTGGCGGTCCACGAACATGTTCATCACGATGCAGCCATCGCCTGGTTGGTCTGCCAGAGTGACCCGGTTGCCACCTGCCCGATCACTCAAGGCGCGATGATCAGGATGTTGTTGCGCCGCGGAGTAGGTCCTGATCAGGCTCTCAACCAGTTGGGCATCATCGCCGCGCAGCCGCGCCACGAGTTCTGGCCCGATCAGGTGCCGTTCACCGACGTTGCACTGGCCGGTGTGATCGGTCATCGGCAGATAACCGATGCCTACCTCGCCCAGCTCGCCCGCTCCCGCACAGGTCGGCTGGCCACCTTCGACCAGGGCCTCGCCCAACTACACGCCGACGTGGCGCATCTGGTACCCACGGGTTGAGTGCTCACCGGCTGACCGCACGTCGTTTAGCCGCAACAACCGCCGCCGCAGCAGCCGCCTGCCGGGGCTGCGGCGCGTCGGGGTTGACTCGAGCCGGCGCCGGAGGGCGCACTACCCGACAACGCGACGGTAGAAAGCAGTCGGACGGTGTCGTCGTGCCCGTCGGGGCATCGGGCGGGGTCTCGCGAGGCGGTCATCGGCCGGCTGAGCTCGAAGGTCGTCGAGCACTCTCGGCACCGGAACTCGTAGCGCGGCATGAGTCCCACCGTACCGGTACTACCGTGGGTTGTTATGCCTCGCCGGAACGTTCCACATCGCGCTCGCGGCGCCGTCGCACCTCCGGTGGTGGGTGGGACCGGTTGGGCGCACCGGGAGAGCGGCCAAGACGGGGAGTGGGTTGTCCGGTCAGTGCCGGGTGAGCAGGCTGTCAAGAGCTACCGCTGCCCCGGTTGTGACCACGAGATCCGGGCCGGCACCGTGCACGTGGTCGCCTGGCCGGCGCACGAGCATGGCTCTTCGGCCGACCGACGACACTGGCACACCGGCTGCTGGACTGCTCGGACCCGCCGGGCACCCACTCGCAGACACTGGTGAGGCACGCAAAGAAGCAGAGGCGTCAGCGCCGTTGAGGTTGCTCACCGGCAAGCACATCATCTTCGATTGGCTCGGGCTCCAGGTGCTGCATCGCCTCGTCCAGCTTCGAGCTCACGGACTGTAGCTGGCCGGTGAGCTGCCGGCGCACGGTGCGCAGCGCCGCCACCCGCCGACTGGCCTCCTGAACTCTGGCGACCGCTGTCTGGTCGGCCTCGGTCACCAGCCGGCGGGCCACGTCGGCGGCCTCGTCGACGCGCCGTTTGGCCTCGGCCTTGCTGCTCGCCTCCTCGTGCGCCAGCTCGCGGTTGGCGTCCCGACGCCGGGTTGACATGGTGATGTCGAAGTCCTCTTCGGCCTGGTGCCGACGGGCCGTGGACTCGGCGTCGAGCTGCTCGGCTCGCCGCTTGGCCTGCGTCAGAATCTCGTCGGCTCGACGATGGGCGTCGGCGATGGCTCGCTGGTGCTCGGCCTCCATCACGGTCCGCCGTCGCTGCGCTTCCGCGAGCATCTGTTCATAGCGGGAGCGCAGCTCGTCGGCTTCCCGCTCGGCCTCTGCTCTGGTCGCGGCGGCGGCGGCAGTCGCCTTGGCGTTGATCTCCGCGACCTCGCCCTGGGCCGTCTGCAGCATCCGCACCACGCGCTCGCTCATGCCCTCGACGGTGGTGGGCGGCGCGGCGAGCCGCTTGATCCCGGCGCACAGACTCTCGATTTCCCCGCGGGCCGCCTCGAGTGTGCGGGCCAGCTCCGCAGCCTGGTCTGCGCTGGCATTGCGATCGGCCACCGCGATCTGCAGATCGGCCCGCAGCTGCTCAAGCTGGTAATCTACCTGCGCGCAGTCGTATCCACGGCGGACGATGTCGAACGTGGATCTCATCGGGAGCAGATCACGGTCGTCGACTGAGCCCATGTCGCCAGGTTACTCGGGTGTCGGTGAGCAGCGATAAGCCGATCCGGGGCGTCAAACGCCGCGGAAGCGGTTGATATCTGCCAGATGGATCTCGCGGAGCTCCGGGTTCCGTATGCCCAGCCCCTCTTCAGGGGCCAGACAGAGCACACCGACCTTGCCCTGGTGGATGTTGCAGTGCATGTCGTGGGCGGCCTGCCCGGTCTCCTTCAGCGGGTAGACGCGGGACAGCGTCGGGTGCACCTTGCCCCTGGCGATCAGCCGGTTGGCCTCCCATGCCTCGCGGTAATTGGCGAAATGCGAGCCCACAATCCGCTTGAGGTTCATCCAGAGATAGCGGTTGTCGAACACATGGATAAAGCCGGAGGTGGACGCACAAGTGACGATCGTGCCGCCGCGCTTGGCGACGTACACGCTGGCGCCGAAGGTCTCCCGCCCCGGGTGCTCGAACACGATGTCGGGGTCGTCACCGCCGGTCAGCTCGCGGATCTTGGACCCGAACCGCTTCCACTCCTTCGGATCTTGGTTGTGCTCATCGCGCCAGAACTTATAGCCCTCAGCGTTGCGGTCGATGACCAGCTCGGCGCCCATCCGCCGGCAGATCTCGGCTTTCTCAGGGCTGGAGACCACGCAGACCGGGACACCGCCGCCGCCCAGGGCCATTTGGGTGGCGTAAGAGCCCAGCCCACCCGACGCGCCCCAGATGAGCACCGTGTCGCCCTGTTTGAGGTCCGCGCCGTTGCGGGAGACCAGTTGCCGGTAGGCGGTGGAGTTGACCAACCCCGGGCTTGCCGCCTCCTCCCAGGTGAGGTGTGCCGGCTTGGGCATCAGCTGGTTGGACTTGACCAAGGCGAGCTCAGCAAGGCCGCCGAAGTTCGTCTCGAAACCCCAGATGCGTTGCTCGGGGTCGAGCATCGTGTCGTTGTGCCCGTCAGGATGCTCGAGCTCGACGGACAGGCAGTGCGCCACCACCTCATCGCCCGCCCGCCAGGCGTTGACTCCGGCGCCGGTGCGCAGCACTACGCCGGCGAGGTCCGAGCCGACCACGTGGTAGGGCAGGTCGTGCCGGGAGGCCAATGGGGAAGTGCGGCCGTAACGCTTGAGGAATCCGAAGGTGGGCAACGGCTCGAAGATCGACGTCCAGACGGTGTTGTAGTTGATGGCGCTGGCCATCACCGCGACCAGCGCCTCGCCCGGGCCCAGTTCCGGGACGGGTACCTCGTCGAGGTGCAAGGACAGCCTCGGGTCCTTGTCCCGGCTGGGCACTTCGGCGAACATGTCGGCCTCATCAGCGTGGACCGTGATTCCCCGGTAACTCTCCGGTACCGGCAGTGAGGCGATGGCGTCGACGTCGTCGCTGAGAATGGCATCGAGGATCTTTTGCACTGTCGTCCCTTCGCTTTGCCCGCTTCCCGCTCGGGTGTAGCCGGCTACGCTGAGGTTAAGCGATAAGTATATCAATCGCTACAGCTCCGACCGAGTGAGCGGCGCCACGTCCAGTGGCTATCGTGGACGCGACGAGAGGACGGGGCGCTGTGTCGGTGTCCACACCGGGGGAGTCGAAGTCGGGCGGAGACTTCCCCGCGGAGCTGCTGTCACTGTCGCCGGACAGTGCTATCAACCGGTTGATGATCGAGCGCGACTGGTCGACCTCCGCGCTGGGGTCACCGAAGCGCTGGCCACGCACGCTGCGCACCGCAGTGAGCGTGTGTATGAATTCCCGCTTCCCGATGTTGATCTGGTGGGGCCGGGAGCTGGCCATGCTCTACAACGACGCCTATGCGTCCGTGCTGGGCGACAAGCACCCGGCCGCGCTGGGGCAGCCCGGTGCCCAGGTCTGGGCGGACGTGTGGCCGATCGTGGGGGACATGCTGGCTGGCGTACTCGAGCGCGGCGAAGCAACCTACAACGAGGACCTGCTGTTGGTGATGTACCGGCACGGGTTCGAGGAGGAGGCCTATTTCACCTTTTCCTACAGCCCGATCGTGACGCCCGCCGGCGCCGTGGGTGGAGTATTCACCGCGGTCACCGAGACGACCGGTCAGGTGTTGGGGGCCCGCCGGCTCGCGGTACTGCAGAAACTCGGCGAGATCCCCGCCCGGACCGCGAGTGTGGAGCAGGCCTGCGCGACGGTGCTGGAAGTGCTGGCCGCTCATCAGGCTGACATCCCGTTCGGACTGGTATATCTGCTGGTCGAGGACGGCGCCCAGGCTCGATTGGCTGCCAGCTACGGCCTCACCGATGTGGCCTCGGTGCCCGCCACGTTGCCGGCCGGTACGGCTTGGCAGTGGATCTGGCGGGCCGCCTCGTGCGCCCAGGTGGTGATCGCCACCGACCCGGCTGATCCGCTGCCGGATTCGTTGCGCGTCGGCCCCGGCTCGATCGGCGACGCCGACGTCGACACCGCGGTCGCCCTGCCGCTGACCGTGGCCGGGCAGCACCAACCGGTCGGGGTGTTGGTCACCGGGGTCAGCCCCCACCTTCGACTCGACGCCGATTACCAGGCGTTCCTGGAGTTGGTGGCAGGGCAGGTCACGGCTGTCGTGACCGACGCGCAGGTCTATGCCGCGCAGCGCCGGCGGGTCGAGGAGTTGGCCGAGCTGGACCGGATGAAGACCGACTTCTTCACCGGCGTCAGCCACGAGTTCCGCACCCCGTTAACGTTGATCATGGGTCCGGTGGGCCACCTGCGCAATGCGCAGGAGCTCGACCCCGCTCGGGTGCGCAGTGAGTTGGAGGTCGTCCAACGTAACGTGCTGCGATTGGGCAAGCTGGTGACCAGCCTGCTGGACTTCTCCCGCATTCAGGCGGGCCAGCTCCAGCCCGGCTACGAACCAGTGGATCTGGCGGCGCTGACCGACGAGCTGGCCAGCGTGTTCCGCTCCGCGATGCAACGAGCAGGCCTGTCGTTCGTGGTGGACTGTTGCCCGCTGCCCGGACCCGCCTTCGTGGATCGGGACATGTGGGAGAAGGTCGTACTCAACCTGCTGTCCAATGCGCTGAAGTTCACCTTCAGCGGCCGCGTCACGGTCACGTTGCGCGCTGACGGCAGGTCCGCGGTGTTGCGGGTCGCGGACACCGGAACCGGGGTGCCGACCGGAGAACTGCCCCGGCTCTTCGAGCGGTTCCACCGGGTACAGGGCAACCGGGCTCGCTCGAGCGAGGGCAGCGGTATCGGGTTGGCTCTGAGCAAGGAACTCGTCGAGCTGCATGGCGGCACTATCACCGCGGAATCCGCGATCGATGTGGGTACCACCTTCACCGTCACGCTGCCGCTGGGCCGGGCTCATCTGCCAGCCGAACAGATCGTGCCCGCTCGGGCCGCTGCCACGGTGTTACCGGCGGCCGAACCGTTTGTGACCGAGGCGCTGCGCTGGCTACCCGCAGCGGCTTGCCTGCCGGGATCCGCCGACCGCCCGATGCGGGCCGGTCCGCTGGGCGACCGGATGCGTGGCCGCGTCCTGGTTGCCGACGACAACGCCGATATGCGGGACTACCTGCATCGGCTGCTGGCCGACCAGTACCTCGTGGTCACCACTGCCGATGGGGTGGCCGCGCTGCAGGCCGCCCGCGATGATCCACCCGATCTCATCGTCAGCGATGTGATGATGCCCGGCCTGGACGGTCTGCAGCTGGTCGCCGCGCTGCGGGTCGATCCGGTCACCGCGGCGGTGCCGGTGCTGCTGCTTTCCGCGCGGGCCGGGCACGAGGCCGCGGTCGAGGGCTTGGCCGCCGGGGCGGACGACTACCTGATCAAGCCGTTCGCCGCGCAGGAGTTGCTGGCCAGGGTCGGCGCCCACGTGGAGCTCGGCAGGATCCGGCGCGGCACCGAACAACGGTTTCAGGCGATGGCCAACGCCACCCCGGCGCTGATCTGGGTATCCGACGCCGCCGGTCGCCGGGTGTTCCACAACCACGGCTGGCTGGAATTCACCGGTCGCAATCTCACCGACACTGTCGGCGACGGCTGGCGGGCCGACGTGCACCCCGATGACCTGCCCGGCTACCTCGACATCGCCGCCGTGGACCGCCGACCCTATGAGATCGAGTACCGGCTGCGCCGCCGCGACGGTCGGTACCGGTGGATGTTCGAGCAGGTCGCTCCGTGGGGCGACGATCGTGACGCCGGCTACGTCGGCGGCTGCCTGGACATCGACGAGCGCCACCAGGACCGGTGGCGCCAAGGTTTACTGGCCGCGATCGGCGCCGCGCTGGACGCAGAGATCGAGCCGGCGCAGCGCACCCACCGGCTGACCAGGCTCCTCGTCGAGCACGACCTCGCCAACCTCGTCACGGTATTGCAGGTGTTGGAGACCGGCGAGCTGACCCGGGTGTCGATCGCGTCGCGCGACCCCCACCACGAGAAGATCGTGGCGCAGCTGCCTACCGAGTCACCGCCGGCCCGTGCGGTGGTGGTCTCCGGCCACTCCCACCTCGCCGCCGAGATGACGGCCGACATCGTGGCCGAGATGTTCGGCGACGCTGATCAGGCCGAGCAGCGGCTACTGCTGGGCATGGTCTCCGGGGTGCACGTACCGCTGGCCGCCCGCGGCACCGTCCTGGGCGTCCTGACCGTGCTACGCGATCAGACGGCCCCGCGCTACACCGCCGAGGATCAGGCGCTGCCCGAGGAGATCGGCCGGCGCGCCGGAATCGCGCTGGATAACGCCCGCCTGTTCGCCGAGGAACAAGCCAGCTCGCGGCAGCTGGCGCTGCTGCAGGCCGCAACCGCTGAGCTGTGCGTCGCGGCCACTCCCCAGCAGGTCGTACAGGCGGCGATGCGGCACGGCTCGGTGCTGCTGGACACTCCCAGTGTCGCCGTGCTGGAACTGCGCGAGACGGGGACCCTGGATCTGCTCGGGATCACCGGTTTCGATGCCGGGGTGGCGCGGGACTGGGCGACATTTCCGCTGGATGCGCCGATCCCGGGCAGCGACGCCGCCCGAGAACGCCGTCCTGTCTGGCTGGAAACCGTCGCGGACTGGCGGCGGCACTACCCGCACCTAGCCGAGGTGACGCGGGCCCTGAACCTCACGGCACTGGCTGTGCTGCCGCTGTTGACCGCCGGTCGGTGCCTCGGGACGATCGCGTTCGGTTTCACCGCGCTGAGACGGTTCACCAGCGCCGAGAGGGCCGCGGCGTTGGCGCTGGTCGAACAGTGCGCCCAGGCGTTGCAGCGAGCTCAGCTGCTGGCCGTGGAGAGCGAAGCCCGGCGAGCGGCCGAGCGGTTCAGTGGCATGATCGGGGCGCTTTCCGGTGCCACCGGGCTCGCCGCGGTGGCCGAGGTCATTCTCGCCCACGTCGCTACTCTCGGTGCGGAGCATGCCATCGTGATGCTCCGCAGCAGCCCTGGCAAGCTCACCGTGCTGGCCACCACCGGAGAGATCGGCGCGGCCACCGGAGGCCTCGCGTTGGATGCGCCGCACCCGTTGGCGCATGCGGCGCGCACCGGAGAGCCGGTGTGGTTGGCGACCCGTTCAGCGGTGGCCTGGGGCGGCCACGGCTTCGACCTCAGCACCGCGCCGTACCCGGCTGAGGTCGCGATCCCGCTGATCGTGGACGATTCCGCGATCGGCGCGCTGGGGATGCGGTTTTCTGAGCCCCCCCACGTTCTCGCCCGACGAGCGCGCGACCATTCTGACCCTGGCCGCGCAATGCTCCCAGGCCTTGGACCGGGCGCGGCTCTACCAAGTCGCGCACCAGATCGCACAAACCCTGCAGCGCAGCCTGCTGCCCCAGACACTGCCCGAGCTGGCCCGTCTCGCGCTGGCCGCCCGCTACCTGCCCGGCGCGCAAGGCACCGACGCCGGCGGGGACTGGTATGACGTGCTGCAGCTGGATGCCACCCGGGTCGCGATCGCGGTCGGAGACGTGGTGGGCCAGGGAACGCCCGCTGCGGCGGTGATGGGTCAGCTGCGCAGCGCACTGGCCGGCTACCTGCTCGAAGGCCACTCACCCGCCGCGGCCCTGGAACACCTCGACCGCTTCGCCGCCCGGGTCCCCGGCGCAACCGCCAGCAGCGCGGCCTGCGTCGTGCTCGACCATCACACCGGCGAGCTGTGCTGGGCTCGCGCGGGTCACCCGGCGCCGCTGGTGCTCGACACCACCGGCGCTCGCTACCTCGACGGTGCGGCCGGCACGCTACTCGCCATCACCGGGCGCGCACCGTTCACCGAGGTTCGCACTCAGCTGGCGCCCGGCGCCAGCGTGCTGCTCTACACCGATGGGCTGATCGAACGTCGCGGCGAGGTCATCGACGACGGGCTGGCACGGCTGGCCGCCGCCGCGCACGATCTGCCCGCGTTGAGCCCCGATGCGCTGGCCGACCAGCTGATCCACCGCGTACTGGATGGTGCAGCGTGCACCGACGACGTGGCGTTGGTGGTGGCGCGGCTGATCCCCGGCCCACTGCAGCAACGCCTGCCGG
The DNA here is from genome assembly GCA_038276315.1 of Mycobacteriales bacterium. GTDB lineage: Bacteria > Actinomycetota > Actinomycetes > Mycobacteriales > Pseudonocardiaceae. Next base: position 3,637 of record JBBPZY010000270.1, on the reverse strand, counting down.
CCCGACCCGAGCAGCTCTCCGCGATCCGCCGGGTGACCCGCGCCTGGGCCGCTACAGCCGGTCTCTCCGGCACCCTGACCGATGATCTCCAACTCACCCTCGGTGAAGCCGCCGCCAACGCCGTCGAACACGCCTACTCCACCGAGGCTCTCGGCGAATTCAGCTACGAGATCGCCCGCACCGACACCGGCGCGATCGAGGTTGGAGTTCAGGACTTCGGGGCTTGGCGGCCCGAACCAGCCGGCAACAGCCACCGCGGCCGCGGGTTGAACCTCATCGCCAGTCTCGGCGCAAACGTGCAGCTCAGCCCCAGCCCCACCGGCACCGGCATCCGTTTTCAGCTCCGGCCCCAGGTTGGCATTTCGGACCAGGCTACCCGGGCGTCCCCCGCGGAGATGGGCACCGCCGAGATCGCGCCGATCCCGGCGCTACTTCGCATCACCAGCGCGGATACCGACCACGAGCTGCGGCTGGCGATTCACGGTGACCTCGACCTGGCCGGCGTCTCCGCGACTCGCGCGGAGCTGCTCGCTGCGCTCACCGCGGCGCGTACCATCGTCGTGGACCTGCGACCCACCGGCTACCTGGCCAGCGCCGGCATCGGCCTCCTCATCGATGCCGCCGAGGTCGCTCGAGCGGCTGGCTCCACCCTGCGTATCCTCACCGATTCCCGTGGCCTGACCCGCCGGATTCTCACCCTCACCGAACTCGATCAGGTCCTGTCAGTGACCGAAGCGCACTAAAGCTCCGCCGCCGGTTCCACCAGCTCGACCAGCACGCCACCGGCGTCCTTAGGGTGCACGAAGTTGATCCGGGACCCCGCCGTGCCGTGCCGGGCTGTGTCGTAGAGCAGCCGGACCCCGGCCGCGCGCAGCGCCACCATCGCCGACTCGATGTCGGTGACCCGGTAGGCCAGCTGCTGCAGCCCGGGTCCATTGCGATCCAGGAACTTGGCGATGGTGGAGTTCGGGCCCAGCGGGGCTAGTAGTTGCACCGCGGCGCCGGTGCCAGGATCGCCGGGCGCACGCAGCATGCCCTCGCGCACCCCCTGCTCCTCGTTGAGCTCCTCATGGACCAGCTCCAACCCCAAGGTGGCGCGGTGGAATTCCACCGCGGCGTCGAAATCGGGCACGGCGATGCCGACGTGGTCGATCGCCGTGATGAACGGTTGGAGTTGCTGCATGGTCGGCAGCGTACGGCCCGTCGGGCCCGGCTCGTCCTCATCACAGTCTCGTCGTGATTGGCTGCGAGGGCTGTTGCGCGCGGTAGGGTCGAAGGACAGCCCTGATCAGACGCTCCGGAGGTTAATTCATGGCCGGTATGGTCGGTTCTGTCATCGTGGCCGGAGCCCGCACCCCGATGGGGCGGCTGCTCGGTCAGCTCAAAGACTTCTCGGCGGCACAACTGGGTGGTTTCGCCATCAAGGCCGCGCTCGAACGCGCCGGCGTGGCGCCCGAGCAGGTGCAATACGTGATCATGGGTCAGGTGTTGACGGCCGGCGCCGGCCAGATCCCAGCCCGGCAGGCGGCGGTCAACGCCGGCATCGGGATGGAGGTGCCAGCCCTGACGATCAACAAGGTATGCCTGTCCGGGCTGAACGCGATCGCGATGGCCGACCAGCTGATCCGCGCCGGCGAGTTCGACATCATCGTGGCCGGCGGCCAGGAGTCGATGACCCAGGCGCCGCACCTGCTGGCCAAGTCACGCGCCGGGTTCAAGTATGGCGACGTCACCATGATCGACCACATGGCCTACGACGGCCTGCATGACGCGTTCGACCAGGTCTCGATGGGCGCCTCCACCGAGAAGCACAATGGACGCCACCAGCTGACCCGGGTTGAGCAGGACGAGTTCGCCGCCCAATCACACCAGCGAGCCGGCCGCGCGGTGGCCAGCGGTCTGTTCGCCGAGGAGATCACCCCGGTGACCGTGCCGCAGCGCAAGGGCGAGCCGATCGTGGTGGCCGCCGATGAGGGCATCCGGCCCGACACCACTGCCGCGAGCCTGGGCAAGCTGCGCCCGGCGTTCGCCGCCGACGGCACCATCACCGCTGGGTCATCCTCCCCGATTACTGACGGCGCCGCCGCAGTTGTGGTGATGAGCAAGGCCAAGGCCCAGGAACTGGGCTTGAGCTGGCTGGCCGAGATCGGGGCGCACGGCATGGTGGCCGGGCCGGACGACTCCAGCCTGCACGAGCAGCCCGCCAACGCCGTGTTGGCCGCCTGCGCCAAGGAGGGCATCGCGGTGGGCGACCTCGACATCGTCGAGATCAACGAGGCGTTCGCTGCGGTGGGCGTGGTGTCCACCCGCAAGCTCGGCATCGACCCGGCGAAGGTGAACCCGAATGGCGGGGCGATCGCGCTCGGACACCCGATCGGCGCGTCCGGTGCCCGGCTGGCGTTGCACCTGGCGATGGAGCTCAAGCGGCGCGGTGGCGGCGTGGGCGCGGCGTCGTTGTGTGGTGGCGGTGGCCAGGGTGATGCGCTGATCCTGCGGGTGCCGACGAACAGCTAGCGTGAGTTCTCGTCGCACCGATATCGGTGGCCTTGTCGAGCATGCCCGACAAGGCCAGGCTCGGGCGGTTGCCCGGCTGATCTCGCTGGTCGAGGACGGTGCACCGGAGCTACGCGAGGTCGCCGCTGCGCTGGCCCACGACACCGGGCGGGCCCAGATCGTCGGGATCACCGGCGCGCCCGGGGTCGGCAAGTCGACCTCCGTCAGTGTGCTGATCACCGCACTGCGGGCAGCCGGCGAGAAGGTGGGAGTTCTCGCTGTCGACCCGTCCTCGCCGTTCTCGGGCGGGGCGCTGCTCGGAGACCGGGTACGGATGCAGGACCACGCGCTTGACGACGGTGTCTTCATCCGCTCGATGGCTACCCGGGGACATCTGGGGGGCGTTGCCTGGGCGACCCCGCAGGCGCTGCGGGTGCTCGACGCCGCAGGCTGCGACGTGGTGCTGGTGGAGACCGTAGGCGTCGGCCAGTCCGAGGTGGAGGTAGTCGCACTGGCGGACACCACTGTGGTGCTGCTGGCACCCGGCATGGGCGATGGGATTCAGGCGGCCAAGGCGGGAATCCTCGAGGTCGCCGACGTCTTCGTGGTGAACAAGGCCGACCGGGAGGGTGCCGACCAGACCATCCGCGACCTCAAGCACATGATCTCGCTCGGCCGGCAGGGGACGGCGGGTTCGCGCTGGCGGCCGCCGATCGTCCGAACTGTGGCAACCACGGCCGAGGGCATCGAGGACCTGGTCGGCGCGATCGAGGGGCACCGGGCCTGGATGCTCAGCCACGGTGAGCTCGACACCCGCCGCCAGCGCCGCGCGGAGGCCGAGATCGAGACCATCGCACTGGCGCAGCTGCGCGGCAGGCTCGGCGATGTCCTGCGGGGCAGTGCACTGCCCGGGCTGGCCAAGCAGGTCGTCGTGGGCGAGATTGACGTCTACCGCGCCGCCGACGAGCTGATCGCCGCCTTCGGCGGCTCGTGAGTGGGAAACAGTGGGCGGTTTCAATCGGTCATGGCGACACAATGTTCCGCGATCAGCGCTTCGAAGACTTCGACCGGTTTCCGCCAGCCTAGCGTCTTGCGTGGTCTGCCATTCAGTTCCGTTGCTACCTTATCAAGTTCTTCCTGGGTG
>JBBPZY010000269.1:0-38354 GCA_038276315.1 Mycobacteriales bacterium | reverse complement strand
TCCCGCTGCAGGCCTACTTCCGGATCAACACCGAGAACATGGGCCAGTTCGAGCGGACATTGATCATCGTCGACGAGGGCGCATACGTGCACTACGTCGAGGGCTGTACGGCGCCGATCTACAAGTCCGACTCGCTGCACTCGGCGGTCGTGGAGATCATCGTCAAGAAGGGCGGCCGCTGCCGCTACACCACGATCCAGAACTGGTCGAACAACGTCTACAACCTGGTCACCAAGCGGGCTACCGCCGCCGAGGGCGCGACCATGGAGTGGATCGACGGCAACCTTGGCTCCAAGGTCACCATGAAGTACCCCTCGGTCTGGCTGATCGGTGAGCACGCCAAAGGCGAGGTGCTCTCGGTGGCCTGTGCCGGTGAGGGCCAGCACCAGGACGCCGGGGCGAAAATGGTGCACGCCGCACCGCACACCTCGAGCAAGATCGTGTCGAAGTCGGTGGCCCGCGGCGGTGGCCGCACCTCCTACCGCGGACTGGTTCAGGTCAACGAGGGTAGCCACCACTCCCGTTCCACGGTGAAGTGCGACGCGCTGCTGGTAGACCAGATCAGCCGCTCGGACACCTACCCCTACGTCGACATCCGCGAGGACGACGTGTCGATGGGACACGAGGCCACCGTCTCTAAGATCAGCGACGACCAGCTCTTCTACCTGATGAGCCGGGGGCTGGCCGAGGACGAGGCGATGGCCATGATCGTGCGCGGGTTCATCGAGCCGATCGCGCGCGAGCTGCCGATGGAGTACGCGTTGGAGCTCAACCGCCTGATCGAACTGCAGATGGAAGGAGCCGTCGGCTGATATGACGGCTACCACCGACCGGCCGGATGCGGTCGCGCGTTCGCATGCCAAAACTGTGCCGATGGTGTCCCGGGGGCAGCGGTTCACCTCGTACGACGTCGAGGCGTTCGAGGTGCCCACGGGACGCGAGGAGGAGTGGCGGTTCACCCCACTACGGCGGCTGCGCGGGCTGCATCAGGGTGTCGCGGCCACCGGCACCGCGCAGGTCACCGTGCAAGCAGCGGATGGGGTCACCATCGAGGACGTGGACCGGTCTGACCCTCGCCTCGGTGAGGGTGGTGTCCCCGCCGACCGGGTTGCGGCGCAGGCCTGGAACTCAGTGGTCCAGGCGACGGTGGTGACCATGCCGGCGCAGACCCGGATCGAGGATCCAGTGATGATCACTGTCACCGGGCCCGGGATCGGCCAGATAGCCTACGGGCATCTGCAGCTGCGCCTTGATGCGTTCGCCGAGGCTGTCGTGGTGCTCGACTACCGAGGTAGCGGCACCTACGCGGAGAACGTCGAAGTGGTCCTCGCCGACGGTGCCCGGCTGACCGTGGTCAGCGTGCAGGACTGGGCTGATGACGCGGTCCATGTCGCCGCGCAGCACATCCGGTTGGGTCGCGACGCGGTCCTGCGCGCCACCACAGTGAGCCTGGGCGGCGATCTGGTCCGGCAATCCCCGACGGTGACGTTCACTCAGCCTGGCGGCGATGCCGAGTTGCTCGGACTGTACTTCGCCGACGCCGGGCAGCATCTCGAGCATCGCTTGCTGGTTGATCACGCAGTCCCGCACTGCCGGTCCAACGTCGCCTACAAGGGCGCGCTGCAGGGCGATCCAGCAAAGCCGGACGCGCACACCGTGTGGATCGGTGACGTCTTCATCCAGGCCGCAGCCGAGGGCACCCAGACCTTTGAGGTCAACCGCAACCTGGTGCTCACCGATTCCGCCCGGGCGGACTCGGTGCCCAACCTGGAGATTTTAACCGGGGAGATCGTCGGGGCCGGGCACGCCAGCACCACCGGTCGCTTCGACGATGAGCAGCTGTTCTACCTGACTTCTCGGGGCATCCCCGTCGACCAGGCTCGTCGGCTGGTTGTCCGGGGTTTCTTCGGCGAGATCCTGCAGAAGATCACCATCACCCAGGTTCGCGAGCGGCTGGCGTTGGCGATCGAGGCTGAGCTGGAAGCGGTGGGGGTATGACCGCGGTCCGGGTGTGCAGCCTGACCGACCTCAAGGACGACGTGCCGGTCGGCTTCGAGGTCAGCGATGTCCCGGTAGTGCTGGTCCGCCAGGGCGAGGTGGTCTACGCGCTGGCCGATATCTGCTCACACGCCGAGATCGCATTGTCAGAGGGTGAAGTGACCCGCAAGGGTCTGGAGTGCTGGCTGCACGGCTCGTGCTTCGCCTTGGCCACCGGGGAGCCGTCCTCACCACCGGCGTCCGAACCGGTGGATACCTACGCCGTGACCATCGACGGTGACGACGTCTATGTCGACTCGTCGACTCTAACCAACCGCTAGCAGGAGCTGAGAACCGACCGATGAGCACCCTGGAGATCAAGGACCTACACGTCGCGGTGCCCACCGACGACGCAGCGGCCCCCCAGAAAGAGATCCTGCGTGGCGTTGACTTGACCGTCCGGGCGGGGGAAACGCACGCCATAATGGGTCCCAATGGGTCGGGTAAGTCCACCCTGGCCTACTCGATCGCCGGGCACCCGAAGTATCAGGTCACTTCGGGACAAATTCTGCTCGACGGTGTCGATGTGCTGTCGATGTCGGTCGATGAACGGGCCCGCGCGGGCCTGTTTCTCGCCATGCAGTACCCGATCGAGGTGCCCGGTGTGTCGATGTCGAACTTCCTGCGCACCGCCGCCACCGCCAGCCGCGGCGCGGCACCCAAGCTGCGCACCTGGGTCAAGGAGGTCAAGGCGGCGATGGCCGCGCTGGACATCGACCCCGCGTTCGCCGAGCGAAGTGTAAATGAGGGCTTCTCCGGCGGCGAGAAGAAGCGCCACGAGATCCTGCAACTGTCGCTGCTCAAGCCCAAGATCGCGGTGCTGGATGAGACCGACTCGGGCCTGGACGTCGACGCGCTGCGGGTGGTGTCCGAAGGGGTGAACCGGTATCGGGCCAATGGGGACGTCGGCGTGCTGCTGATCACCCACTACACCCGGATCCTGCGCCACATCACCCCTGACTACGTGCATGTCTTCGCAGGTGGGCGCATTGTGGAGTCCGGCGGGCAGGAGCTCGCAGACGAACTGGAGTCCGGCGGCTACGAGAGGTTCACCCGCCGGCAGGAGGTGACGGGGGTGTCGTCATCGTGACCGGACAACTGACTGCCGACCCGCTGACGGGCAGTGAGCTGGAGAAGATCCGCGCGGACTTCCCGATCCTGGCCCGCACCGTGCGGGAGAGTCGACCGCTGGTGTACCTGGACTCCGGGGCCACCTCGCAACGGCCGCGGCAGGTCCTCGACGCCGAGCGTTCTTTCCTCGAGCAGCACAACGCCGCAGTGCACCGCGGCGCACACCAGCTCGCCGAGGAGGCCACCGACGCCTACGAGTCGGCGCGGGCGCGGATCGCCGCGTTCGTCGGCGTCGTGCCCGACGAGGTGGTGTTCACCAAGAACGCCACCGAGGGGATCAACCTGGTCGCCTACGCGCTAAGCAACTCGGCGGTTGCCGGCGGTGCGGCGCAGCGCTTCGCGCTGGCGGCGGGCGACGAGATCGTGGTGACCGAAATGGAACACCACGCCAACCTGGTGCCCTGGCAGGAGCTATGCCGGCGTACCGGCGCCACCTTGCGCTGGTACCAGGTGACCGACGGCGGCCGGCTGGACATGGACTCGCTGGAGCTGTCCGAGCGGACGAGGGTGGTGGCGTTCACCCACCAGTCCAATGTGATGGGCACCGTCCCACCGGTCGCGGAACTGGTCCGCCGAGCCCACGCGGTGGGGGCGCTGACCGTGCTGGACGCCTGCCAGTCGGTGCCGCACACGCCGGTTGACTTCTCCGCGCTGGACGTCGACTTCGCGGCGTTCTCCGGGCACAAGATGCTGGGTCCGTCCGGGGTCGGCGTGCTCTACGGCCGTCGCGAACTGCTCGAAGCATTGCCGCCGTTTCTCACCGGGGGGTCGATGATCGAGATCGTGAAGATGGAGGGCTCCACCTTCGCCCCGCCACCGCAGCGTTTTGAGGCCGGTGTGCCGATGACCTCCCAAGCGGTCGGCTTGGGCGCGGCGGTGGACTACCTGTCCGAGGTGGGCATGGACCGTGTCGCCGCGCATGAATATGCCCTGACCGAGCAAGCGCTGTCCGGCCTGTCGGAGATCGATGGCGTACGGATCATCGGTCCTACCGACACTCTGGACCGGGGTGGCGCGATATCTTTCATGATCAGTGACGTGCACGCGCATGACGCCGGGCAGGTGCTCGATGACTTGGGAATCGCGGTGCGCGCCAGCCACCACTGCGCCTGGCCGTTGCACCGCCGCTTCGGGATCGCCGCGTCGGTGCGGGCCAGCTTCGCGGTGTACAACACGCCCGCTGAGGTCGATGCGCTGCTGGCCGGTGTGCACGAGGTGCGCCGCTTCTTCCGGGTGGGCGCATGAAACTGGAGCAGATGTATCAGGAGATCATCCTGGATCACTACCGTCATCCGCACCGCAGCGGCCTTCGGGAACCCTTCGACGCCGAGTCCTACCAGGTCAATCCCACCTGCGGGGACGAGGTGACGCTGCGGGTAGCGCTGGACGGCGACCGGGTGACCGACGTGTCCTACGACGCGATCGGCTGCTCGATCAGCCAGGCGGCGACGTCGGTGCTGACCGACCTGGTCGTCGGCCGGACTGTCGCCGAATCGACGTCCACGATGGATGCCTTCGTGGCGATGGTTCAGAGTCGGGGGAAGGTGGAGCCCGACGAGGACGTGCTGGAAGACGCGGTCGCCTTCGCTGGCGTATCGCAGTACCCGTCCCGGGTGAAATGCGCCTTACTGGGTTGGATGGCGTTCAAAGACGCGGTCGGTCGGGCCGAGGTCGGTAGCCTAGGTAATGGTGCCCAGCGAACGGAGGCACAGTGAGTCAGAGCGAGGAATCCGAAGTCGTGCGCGGAGCGGCTGGTATGCCGCAGGTTCCGACGACTCGTCCGGACGGCGACCTGGCCGCCCTCGATGATCTCGAGGAGGCTATGCGCGATGTGGTCGACCCGGAGCTGGGAATCAACGTGGTCGACCTGGGTCTGGTCTACGACATCCGGGTCGGCGATGGCAACGTCGCCATCCTGGACATGACGCTGACCTCCGCAGCGTGCCCGCTGACCGACGTCATCGAGGACCAGACCCGTGCCGCGCTGACCGGTGGCCCCGGCGGGGGCCTGGTTGACGATGTGCGGATCAACTGGGTATGGATACCGCCGTGGGGCCCAGACAAAATCACCGAGGACGGTCGCGAGCAACTGCGCGCGCTGGGCTTCACCGTCTGACCGACTGGTCGACCGGGCGGTGAAGGAACTCGATGACATTCGCTCCTGTCGCCCGATGGCATCTCGGCCGGTAGACGTCCGCACGGTGCTGCACAGCGGTGACAATGACCGACCGGGTCTCCTCGTCGATCTCGTAAAGGATCCGGAAGCTGCCCCGCTGCGCACTGTGCGTGCCCTCCAGCGGCGGCGACAGGGGCTTACCGACCCGCAACGGCTCCCGGCAAAGGGGGCCGCGGACAAATTCGTAGACCGCCCAGGCGACCCGCTCCCCCACGCCGCGGGGTGGTGCCGCGCTCAGGCAGCGCAGTGCTGCCGAGGTGATGACAAGTCTGTAGGGCTCGTCGGTCATCGGCGATGGGCGGCCATCGCGGCGTCTAGTTCCTCGATCCCGTGCACCCGGCCGGCGGCGAGGTCCTCCTGGCTGTCGCGCAGCTGGCGGACCAAGTCCTGATCTGCCAGCACAGCCAGTGTCTCCTCCAGCGACTCCAGGTCGTCGGGGGAGAGAATCACTGCGGCCGGGCGGCCGTTGCGGGTCACCACTACGCGGTCGTGAGTGGCAATGAGGTCATTGACGACCTCGGACAACCGGTTCTTCACCTCGGCAAGTGGCAACGTCGTCATAGCCAGGATTATAGCCACCAGTCGGCCGGGTTGTGGCGAGTGCCGCGGCTCATCTCGTGGTCGGGCAGTCGGTTGACGTTTCGAGAAGACGAAGATGACAAGTTCTGCACCTGTGACTGCCGCCACCGCGGAGTCCGCGCGGACCTCCGGCTGCAACGTCGCCACCCTGGACATGACGCTGACCGCCGCGGCGTGCCCGCTGACCGACATCATCGAGGACCAGACCCGTGCCGCGCTGACCGGTGGCCCGGGGGCTGGTTGACGATGTGCGGATCAACGGGTAGGGATTCCGCCGTGGAGCCCAGGCAAGATCACCGACGGCCGGGAGCAGTTGAGCCTTCAACCTCACGGTCTGACGCACTGATCGCCACTTGTGTGCCTGTGACGACAAGAGATGTCGCGGGATGCACATAGACGGTGATCATGCTATCTGGCGTCCGCAGCGGTGGATCGGGTCACGGGAATAGAGCCAGCGAGGGTGTCCAGGATCTGCTGGCCGTATTTCGCCAACTTGTTCTCGCCGACACCGTTTACGGTGCCGAGCTGAACCAGCGTCGACGGGGACTCGGTGGCGATCTGGCGCAGGGTCGCGTCGTGGAAAATCACGTAGGCGGGGACACCTTGCTCCTTTGCGGCGGTGGCGCGCCACGCGCGGAGCTGCTCGAACACCGGCACCGCAGCATCGGGCAGGTCGACGGGCGTAGCGCGGCGAGGCTTGGCGGTCTTCGCCGCTGGCGCTGCTCGCTCGGGTTCGCGGCGCAGCAGGACCTGGCGTTGCCGGCTCAGCACCTGGCCGCTGGAATCGGTGAGCACCAACGTGCCGTAGTCACCCTCGACGGCGAGCAGGCGCCGAGCCAGCAGCTGGCGCACCACCCCGCGCCACTCGCTTTCGCGCAGCTCCGTGCCGATGCCGAACACCGTCAGACTCTCGTGGCCGAACTGGGTGACCTTGGGCGTCGTCTTGCCGAGCAGGATGTCGATCACCTGGCCCGCGCCGAACTTCTGGTGACGTTCCCGGTCGAGCCGCAACACCGTCGAGAGCAGCTTCTGCGCAGCGATCGTGCCATCCCACGTTTCCGGCGGGGACAGGCAGGTGTCGCAGTTGCCGCACGTGGTGGTGTGCTGGCCGAAGTAGGCGAGTAGCTGACCGCGGCGACATTCGACCGTCTCGCACAGCGCCAGCATGGCGTCGAGGTGGGCGGTAAGGCGGCGGCGGTGCGGGCCGTCACCCTCAGAACCGTCGATCAACTTGCGCTGTTGCACGACGTCGGCCAGGCCGTAGGCCAGCCACGCGGTGGAGGCCAAGCCGTCCCGTCCGGCCCGGCCGGTTTCCTGGTAGTAGCCTTCAACAGATTTGGGCAGGTCAAGGTGGGCGACGAAGCGCACGTCAGGCTTGTCAATGCCCATCCCGAACGCGATTGTGGCGACCATCACCAAGCCGTCCTCGCGCAGAAAGCGCGCTTGGTTCCCGGCTCTGGTACGCGCGTCGAGCCCCGCATGATACGGCAGTGCCTGGATATCGTTCTGCACCAGAAACTCCGCGATCTTCTCGACCGAGGCCCGCGACATACAGTAGACGATGCCCGCGTCCCCGGCGTGTTCGCTGCGCAGCAGCTCCAAGAGCTGTCGCTTGGGCTCGTTCTTGCCCACGATGCGGTACTGGATATTCGGACGATCGAAGCTCGCCACGAAGTGACGGGCGTCGGCCAGGTTCAGGCGCGACGCGATCTCGGCGTGGGTCGCCTTGGTGGCCGTCGCGGTCAGCGCGATCCGGGGAACGGTGGGCCACCGCTGGTGCAGCGCGGACAGCGCGAGGTAGTCGGGCCGGAAGTCGTGTCCCCACTGGGCCACGCAGTGCGCCTCATCGATGGCGAACAGCGAGATCGTGCCGCGATCGAGGAGGCTGCCCGTCGACTCGACGCGCAGGCGTTCCGGCGCCAGGTAAAGCAGGTCCAGCTCACCCGCCAGGAAGGCGGACTCGACCCGGCGGCGCTCGGAGGACTGCTGGGTGGAGTTGAGGACCCCGGCCCGGACGCCGAGCGCAGTCAGGGCGTCGACCTGGTCCTGCATCAGGGCGATGAGTGGCGAGATGACGACACCGACGCCTTCTCGTACGAGCGCCGGGATCTGGTAGCACAGCGACTTGCCGCCACCGGTCGGCATGAGCACGAGCGCATCGCCACCAGCGGTGACGTGGTTGATGACCTCCTGCTGCGCTCCCCGGAACGAGTCATACCCAAAGACCCGTTGCAACACCCGCAGGGCCTCGCTCGCGTCGAAACCGGTAACGGGGACGACCATCCGGCGATCCTAGGACCCGCGCGTCATCGCCGGCGGCGGTGTTCGGGTTTGGGTCGACCGATCGCAGGGAATCCGTAGTGCACACCCAACCATCGTCTCGACGAGGGCGCCGTGGACGCGCCGATCCGAGGTGTCCGCCATGGTTAAGCAGCGCGGCGGAGTCGAACTCGGGGGTCGCCGCCGTGAGCCGCCTCGAGACTCCGAACAGTGCAGTCTTGGTCTGGAAGCCGACAGCTACCTGTTCAGAGCAAATCTCATCGCCGGTACGCTGTCGGCAGTGCTGCTGGTCGGCATGCTCGTCACGTCGCTGTTTCGGGCACCGACCGTGGAGTGGACTGTGCTGCTGGCGGTTGTTACCGCTGGGCTCGGTATCGCAATGGGCACTGATATGTCACGCCGCCGTGCCGACCGGCGACGGTGAACCGACTCATGAGGAATGCGCAGGTGGCACCATCCCATCCTCCGGAAACCGCTGAACACGACTCTGGCGGCGGGGAAAGTACGCTGACCGTGGTCGTCGCGCTTGCGATCAACTTGTCGATCGCGGTGATGAAGGCGGCCGCCGGGGTGCTGACTGGATCGGCGGCGATGCTGGCCGAGGCGGCGCACTCGGTTGCCGACTCCACCACGGAGGGTCTGCTGCTGGCTGCGCTGCGGCACTCGGAGCGACCGGCCGACCGGCGACACCCGTTCGGCTACGGCAAGGTTCGATTCTTCTGGGCGCTCATCGCTGCGGTGTCGATCTTCGTCACGGGCGCGCTGTTTTCGCTGTATGAAGGCGTGCGCGTGATCTCCGGTGGAGGCGAGGCGCAGACCCTGGTATGGGTGGCCTTCCTGGTGCTTGCTTTGTCGTTCGTGATGGAGGGCGTCTCTTGGATCCGGGCAGTGCGTCAGATCCGCCGTGAGCAGGATGCGGAGAGTCAAAGCCTGATCGAGTACCTGCGCACCACCGATGACCCGACCGTCAAGACCGTATTTTTCGAGGACACCGCGGCGCTGATCGGCCTGCTACTCGCCTTCGCTGGTGTCGGTCTGCACCTGCTCACCGGCTCGGCGTTGTGGGACGGCCTGGCCTCACTGCTGATCGGCGTGCTGCTCGGGGGGGTGGCCTACCTGCTCGGCCGTACGAACATGCGGCTGCTGATCGGGCAGCAGGCCGACCGGCGCCTGGTCCGGGCGATCTACGGGCAGCTCTCAGCCAAACCAGAAGTCGAGCAGGTGGTCGATCTGCTCACGATGATGACCGGCACTGACAAGGCACTGCTCTGCGCGCGGGTGGACTTCGCGAGCTCGCTGTCCGCCGACGAGTTGGAACGAGCGTGTGTGCGCATCGACGACGAGCTGCGGCGTGAGTTCACCGACCTGGACGAGATCTTTCTCGAGCCGGCGCCTCGGACCGATCCGTCGCTGCGGGCGCGAGTGGTTAACCGATACGGCGCAATGCTGGACAGCCTTCGCCAATGACTGGGCGGTCCCATTCGTCCGCTGAAGGCGGCGACATGACCGTAACCCGTCGGTCCGACATGACCTACCACCGACGAAACGGCAGCCTACGAGGAAGATCCCGACGGGAGGACACTCGTTCCGCTCTTCCGCACAGCCTGGTAATCGGCGCGGCCTGGTCCTGGCGGCTGCTACTGGTGGGCCGACGGTGTACGCCGCCGTGCGGGTGCTGGTGTTGCTGTCGCTTGTGGTGATCCCGCTGGTCGCCGCGCTGCTGCTCGCGGCGTTGCTGCGGCCGGTAGCGCAGCTGCTGCAGCGACGTCTGCCCGGGCCGCTGTCTGCTTTGTTGACACTGCTGATTGCCGCAGTAGTACTGGGCGGCCTTGGATACCTGATCGGATTGCGCTTCGCCCGGAAGCTACCGTCGCTGATCGGGCAGCTGGTCGGCACTGTCCGCCGGCTCCGCGCTGTCCTGGGCGGCGGCGGCGTGGGTCAGTTCCAGCTTGACCAGATCGAAGGCTCGGTCATCAACTGGTTGCAACGCAACCAGAGCCAGGCTGTCGCCTACCTCACCACGGGCGCCGGATACCTGGTCGAGTTCGCCACCCTGACCGTGCTCACGCTGTTCATCACCTTCTTTCTGCTCTACGACGGCGAGCGGATATGGAGTTGGCTGCTCACACCGCTGCCGGCGCGGGAGTGCCGTCGAGTGGACCTGGCGGGGCAGGCCGCCTGGGGCACCATCACGGGTTACGTGCGCGGCACCGCGGTCATCGCCACCATCCACGGGATCGTGATCGGGTTTGTGATGTTCCTGCTAGGGGTGCCGCTGGCGCTGACGCTGGCGGTGCTGGTGTTCGTCGGCAGCTTCATCCCGTTCATCGGTGCGCTCGTCGCCGGCGGCTTGGCCGTCCTGGTCACGTTCGGCACCCAGGGATGGCTTCCCGCGCTGATCCTGCTCGGAGTCCTCATCGTCGAGAGCCAGCTGGAAGTCCATTTGCTCCAACCGCTGATCGTCGGCCGCTACGTGCGGCTCCATCCGCTTGCGATCGGGCTTTCCTTTGCGGTCGGCACCGTGCTTGCCGGAATCGTCGGAGCGATCGTCGCAGTTCCCACCGCCGCCGTCTCCACCAGGCATGGCCGGCGCTGCGCGGTCCAGACCGGGATCACCGCGCCGGACGCAAAGACTAAAGCGATCTGTGAGTCTGCGGCGCCAACCCTACTGTCGCCGATTTCGACAGCATGGTTGTCCGCCGCGAACGGGGCAGCTCTCACGTCGAACTCGGCGACGACAGGGCAGTCAACAGCGGGCATCCAACTCAGCCGGATGGGTCAACGAAGCCACGGGCCCGGTCGGCTGCTTCAACAGCGTCGGTGGCGGGTAATTCATGGATGACACCAGGGCGATCGAGCAAGGAGGCATATCCGTGGTCATCGACCAAGTCTTTACCCCGCGGTTCTCCCGGTGGCCGGTCCCGGGTCCCGCTAACACTGTCCCCCCGGACCCAGAGCCGACGCCGGACCCGGGCCCCGGGCCGGTCCCCAACCCGGTCCCGGTTCCCCCCGCGCCGGACCCCGTGCCCGTCCCACCGCCTGAACCCCAACCAGTCCCGCCGGGGTTATCCGTTGCGGCTGGGGGGTATGCCGGAGCGCGCATAACACCGAGAACCCCAGTCGAACGGCAAGGAGTGAAGCGACGATGAAGGCAGTGGTATGGCAGGCACCCGGCCAGATTGAGCTGCTGGAGGTGCCGGACGCGCGGATCGAACAGGCCGGAGACGCCGTGGTGCGGCTGACGATGAGTGCGATCTGCGGTACCGACCTGCATATGGTGCGCGGCACGATGCCCGACATGGTACCCGGGACGGTGCTCGGCCACGAGGGCGTCGGCGTGGTCGAGGCCGTGGGTCGGGACGTGCGCGGATTTCAACCCGGCGACCGGGTGGTCATCCCGTCGACCATCTGCTGCGGAACCTGCGCCTACTGCCGTGCCGGCTACACCGCGCAGTGCGATAACGCCAACCCCAACGGCCCCGCGGCGGGCACGTCGTTCTTTCGGTGGGCCAAAATCCACCGGCCCGGCCCGGTAAATGGCTTGCAGGCCACCTTCGCGCGAGTTCCCTTTGCCGCGGCGAATCTCATCCCACTGCCCGACGCGGTGACTGACGAGCAGGCCATCGTGCTGTCCGACATCTATCCCACGGCATGGTTCGGCGCACAGTGCGCCGAGGTGTCCCGAGGTGACACCGTCGCGGTGTTCGGCTCGGCGATCGTCGAACTCACCGGGGGCATCGGCGCAGACCGGGTGATCGACGCGGTGGGCGTCGACGCCTACTCCGGCACGGGCGAGCAACACGAGAGCGAGATCGCTGAAGTCACCGGCGGAGCTGGCAGCACCTGGGAACACGGCACGGCCCCGTCGCAGGCGGCGCAGTGGACCGTCGAGGCAGTCGCCAAGGCGGGCAGCATCGGGATCATCGGTGTCTACCCGCCGACGATGCGCAGTTGGCCGATCGGCGCGGCGATGAACAAGAACCTCACGGTCAAGATGGGCAACTGTCCACACCGCGCGATCATCCCGCAGCTAGTGGACTTGGTGGCCAGCGGTGTCTCCGACCCTGCCCGGCTGATTACCCATATCGAGCCGGTCGACGACGTGCTCAAGGCCGACCGGACCTTCGACGCGCACGAGCCCGGCTGGGTCAAGGTGGCACTCACGGTGTGAGCCATTGTTAGAGCGGGTATCCGTCCACGGCTGCTGAGCCGTGACCGGATGCCCGGACTCACCTTCTGCCGACCCCGGCCGGGAGTACCCCGGTGGAGTCAGCGCAAATCAGCATCCGTGGAGTCGTTGGCGGGCAAGCGGGTGTTGAGCTGTGGATCATCGTCGGCAGGCGGCTCTGGATCCTTCCACTCCTCGACGTGAGTGGGCCCGGTACCGCGGATCACATTTTCGACGTCGCGCGCGAGCGCGTCGTCCTTCCGCGGGCCGTGCTTGTCACTGCCTCGCTGCATCGAGCCGTTCCTTCCTGGGAGGTGTGTGCTCAACACCCGGCGACCCGCTTAGTCGTGTACCGATCGCACGGTCATCTGACCCAGCGCAAAAGCTGCCAGTGCGGTAACCACCGCGCCGAGGCCGAAGAAGTAGCCGAGCTGCTCAAGCAGCTGCAGCAGGTTGCCGCCAAGCGGCGCACCGATCGGAGCCGCCGGTCCACCTACTCGCCATAACTGGCTGATCACGGGGCCGACCGTGAACCAGATCCCGCCGATGAGGGCGAGCCACGCGCCCATCCCGGCGCTGGCCCGATTTGCGCTCGGTCCGAGGATCAGGCCACCGAGGAACACGGCGATCCCTGGCAGGATGTCCAGCCACAGCCGGTCGTAGGTGAAGAACCAGGGGACCGAGACGCCGAACGTGTAACCGAAGTACGGTCCGACGAAGGGGATTATGGCCCCCCAAATGCCGAGCAGCACGAGGAGCAAGGCGCTCCCCGCACCACGGCTACGTTGCATCGTCAGACCCGATTGCCGATTGCCGGACCGGGAGGCGCCGTGTGAAGGCTGTGTCGTCGACATAGCATCTCCTCATGAGGGTACTTTAGTGCATCGATCGGTTACCCGACGCTGCTCATCAGCAAACTCGCCAGTACCGCAACTGAGGGCTATTCATCGGTGAGGACGACGGCCGCATCGGGTTCGGTGACGCGGAAGCTGAAGCTTTCCTCCAAGTAGAGTGTCACCGACTCGGTGTCGTGCCGCAGATAGCCGATCGAGAAGTCCTGGCCGACGTCGAGGACGAAGTCACCGCCTCGTTTGCTGACCACCAGCGCACCGTCCAGACCGGGGGCCCATACGAGGTCTCCGCCGAGAATCTTGGTCAGGTGCTCGCGCAGGGGATAGCCGTGTTCGGTCGCCTGCGCAATGCGGGTGTATCCCTCCGGGCCGACAGCCAACGTGTATGGACCTTCTATGCCGGCCTGCCGTAGCAGGTTGGTCGCCTCGGCGATGGAGCGTGGATAGGTGTTGGCGTCGTGCCCCAACGTCAACGAGGGGTGAGAGCTGGACTCCACGATTCCGACGATCCCCGCTTCCGGCCAGCCGTGGAACACGGCGCGGTTCTCGATCAGCGCGGCATCGTAGGTGGCGCGGTCGAGATCGGCATAGCCCACGTCGGTGGCGCCGCGTTCAGCGTCCTGCAACCCGGAGCAGTCCACGGTGAAGCTCACCCGGATCTCGCTCAGCGCGAGCACCCGCCGCCGTCGAGCAAGCACCGTCTCGGATTTCGTGCCCGGTGGAGCGTTTTCCAGCGGTGCGGTCCGGCCGAGGTTGGTGGCTGAATGCGCCCAGCCGTGCGGGCCCGACCAGTCGACCACGCGACGTGCGGCCAATCTGGAAGTCAAACGATCCTTAGCCTCGTCATCGATCTGCTGCCATGCCGTGGCCGGGATCGGTGCGTACTTGCGTAACAGGTGGTCCGTCATCGATCAAGATCCCTTCAGGCTTCCGATACCCAGCGAACCGCTCTTGCCATCAGCGGAGGTCTGCGTCTGGACGTACTCTTGCGGGTCCTTGTCGCTGGTGTCGAGGCCACGGGCGTCGGAATGGTCTGTCTTGAATTTCAGGAACTGGTGGCCCAGGTCCACCCGCATATTCAGCGGGGTGTTGCGTCGGAAATCCGGCAGGGCGTCGTCCTCCTCCTCTGCCATATGACTGCTATTGGCCGTTCGGGCCTGCCGAACGCCCTCCCACCATTTCGGAGTACCGATCGGATGACGGCCTGCCTCGCGCACCCCGTCACGGATGTCGTTGTGATCACCGATCGCATCGAGGGTTTCGTCCTCGGCGTTATCGCCGCGTCGCAGCAGTTTCGGATAGAAGATGGCCTCCTCAGCGGCCGCGTGTACCTCGAGTAGTGCCGCGAGGGGCTCCCAGACCTCGCGTAGCTGCTGGGGCTCGTTGGTGTCGTCCAGGGCCGCGAACTCCCGTCGAAAGGTTTCGTGATCGTCTAGGATCAGTTGGGTGATATCCGACATCGCTCAGTCCTCTCGGGCGTGCGCCGACCTCGTTGGCGGCGGAATCCCATGAGCCAGGATGCCCCCTTCCCTTGTCGGCTACACCTGGCTGCGTCACGGGCCACGACTTCAGCGACGGTGATGGCGATCGAGGACCTCGTGGCTTGGCCGCCGCCTGTGTCGTCGGCTTCCCCGGCCGGGCTGCGGCCAAGGCAGTCCTGACGTGGCGCCGCCGTAGCGGTCGCTGATCGTGCCCGCGGAAATCATCTCGATCTTGCTGCTGTTCGTGGTGCTCGGTTTCGCCGTGCTACGACCCTGGGGATTACCCGAAGCCATAGCCGCCATTCCGGCGGCGGCCATCGTGGTGGCCAGCGGCGTGGTCCACTGGGCAGACGCACTCAGCGAGATCCGGCGGCTGGCACCGGTGGTGGCCTTCCTTGCCGCCATTCTCATCCTCGCTCAGCTTTGTGACGACGAAGGGCTGTTCAGCGCAGTCGGTGCGGTCACGGCGCGAGCCGCCCGGGGCAGTCCGACCCGGTTGCTGACCATGGTCTTCATCGTGGCCGCTGCGATCACCGCTATTTTGAGCCTGGACGCCACCGTGGTACTGCTGACCCCGGTGGTCTTCGCGACGGCGGCCTCGCTGGGGTTTCGAGCCAAGCCGCACGTGTACGCCTGCACCCACCTGGCGAACTCCGGCTCGCTGCTGCTGCCGGTGTCCAACCTGACCAATCTGCTCGCCTTCACCGCAAGCGGGCTGACCTTCGGTGCGTTCACTGCGTTGATGGCCCTACCGTGGGTCGTCGCGGTCGGCGTGGAGTACCTGATCTTCCGGTTCTTCTTCGACCGCGATCTCAATTTCGGCGCCACCATCTGCGGACGGCCGAATGAACTCGGGCTGCCGGTGGTCGCGGTGGTGGTAGTGGCGCTGACCCTGGCCGGTTTCGGGCTGTCCTCGATCGCGGGCGTCAACCCAGCTTGGGCTGCGGCCGCCGGCGCGGCGGTGCTCGCTGTGCGGGCGCTGTACCGTCGCACGGCTACGGTCAAGGGGCTGATCACCGCGGGCAGCGTGCCGTTTTTAGCGTTCGTGCTGGCGTTAGGGGTAGTGGTGCGAGCGGTGGCGGACAACGGGCTGGGCAGCGTGGTCGGCCGGCTGCTACCGGTCGGTTCGTCGTTGGTCGCCCTGCTCGCAGTCGCCGCGCTGGCAGCGGTGTTGGCCAATGTGGTCAACAACCTGCCCGCCGTACTTGTGCTGCTGCCGGCCGCGGCTGCGGCCGGCTCTGGAGTAGTGCTGGCCGTACTCATCGGGGTCAACGTCGGACCGAATCTCACCTATGTCGGCTCGCTGGCCACCCTGCTGTGGCGACGCACCCTGGCCCGCAACAATGCCGAGCCGCAGCTCGGAGAGTTCTTGCTGCTCGGCGCGCTCACCGTGCCACCGGTGCTGGTGCTGAGTGTGGTCGCATTGTGGGCGTCGCTGCGTCTGTTCGGTGGCTAACGTGTCGGGCCGCACTGCGAACCATCGCCGGGTTGTTCATGATGGGTGCGGACGGTATGCGATCGGAGGGAGCCGACGTGGCAAACAGTGTGGCCGTGCTGGGAACCGGGATCATGGGCGCGGGGATGGCCCGGAGCCTGGTGAGGGCCGGCCTGGACGTCACCGTCTGGAACCGCAGCACAGCCAAGGCCCGGCCGCTGGCCGATGACGGCGCCAAGGTCGCCACGGATCCAGTCGAGGCGGTGTCCGGGGCGGATGTGGTGATCACGATGCTCTTTGACGTTGATGCGGTGGCCGAGGTCATGCGGCAGGCGCTGGCCGCGACGCCAGAACGCGCGGTCTGGGCGCAGACCAGCACGGTCGGTCTCGCCGGCACCCAGCGTCTCGCCGAACTCGCCGGCCGATACGGCCGCGGCTTCGTCGACGCGCCCGTGCTCGGCACCAAGCAGCCCGCCGAGCAGGGCGAGCTGATCGTGCTCGCATCGGGTCCGCCCGAGCTGGCGCCTCGGGTGGCGCCGGTGTTCGAGGCGATCGGTAGCAAGACGATCTGGGTGGGTGAGCGGGTCGGCGACGGGCACCGGCTCAAGCTCGCGCTCAACTCCTGGGTGTTGTCCATCACTGCCGCCACCGGGCAGGCCGTCGCGCTGGCCCGCGGCCTAGGTGTGGACCCACAGCTGTTTTTGGACACCATCGCCGGCGGCGGCACCGATAGCCCGTACGCGCAGCTCAAGGGCAAGGCAATGATCGCAGGCGATCTTTTACCGGCGTTCGGCCTGGCCGGCGCGGTCAAGGACTCGCAGCTCATCGTGGACGCGTTGCGCGAAGCCGGGGACGACCCGGTGCTGATGCAGGCGGTCCACCACCTCATGTCGGCAGCGGCCGACGCCGGGCACGCGGACGAGGACATGGCCGCGGTGGTCTACGCCTTCCACTGACCGATCCGGCCGCGATTGTGCCAGGCTCGACGGTGTGACCGATACTGCGGCTCGCTCCCGAGTGAGCGCCTGGCGCTATGCCTTGAGCACCACTAACCCGCCAGAGGGCCCAATCGACGCGGTGACCCGCTGGATCGTGGTTTCCCGCGCCGCCGTGCTGCCGATGACGCTGGTCGCCGGGTTGGTGGCGGGGCTGCTCGCCGCACGCGCGCCCGGTGTCGATTGGCGCTGGCTTGTGCTGGCCGTCATCGGGATCACGCTGGCGCACGTCGCCAACAACTTGATGAACGACCTTTACGACACCAGCACCGGTTCGGACACCGCAAGCTACCCGCGGGCGCTGTATGCCCCGCACCCGATCCTGTCCGGGTTGGTCACCCGGCGGGCGCTGGTGGTGTCGGTGCTGGTCGTCAACGCCGCCGACCTGGTGATCCTCGTCGTGCTCGCGTTTGCCCGGGGCTGGCCAGTCGTGGCGTTCGCGCTAGCCGGGTTCGTGCTGTCGGTGGCTTACACCGCTCCGCCGCTGCGGCTGAAGAAGCGCGGCCTGGGGGAGCCGGACGTGTTGCTGGTATGGGGACCGCTGATGGTGGGGGGCACCTACTACGCGGCGGTCGGTTCGATCACCTGGCAGGTGTTGCTGGCGTCGCTGCCCTATGCACTGCTGTGCACCTCGGTGTTGATGGGCAAGCACACCGACAAGATCCCCTACGACGAGCCGCTGGGAATCCGCACGCTACCGGTGATGCTCGGGGAACGGCGGGCCCGAGTCGCGACGCTGGGTCTGATGGTCGGTTTCTACCTGCTCATCGTGATCTGCGTGCTGGTCGGCGCGCTGCCGTGGCCGGCGCTGCTGGCACTCGGTGGGCTCTACCGGCTGGTCACGGTGTGGTCCTGGTTCCGCCAGCCTCGACCTGAGCAGCCACCGCGTCCGGTGCCGGTATGGCCGCTGTGGTTCGCCGCGCTGGCGTTTGTGCACCTGCGAGTCGCCGGACCCCTGCTCGTCGTCGGCCTCGCTGTCGCCGCCATCGCCGGGATCTGATCGGTCCGGAATCGGCGCGCAAGCGATGACACGGTGGGCGCGGGCCATCAGGCGCGGCTGGGTGCTCGCAGACCGCATGCCGGAGCCTGACGTCGATGAGTTCGCCGAAGCCAGCGAAGTGGTGGCCGCACTGGCAGGGCCGTACGGCGGCCGTGACACCTTGCTGGCCGTTCAGCACCCGCATCGCACGCCCCAAGCGTTAGCGCAGGGATTGTCGTTGGCCGATGCGTTGCCAGCGGCGCGTCACGCTCTGAATCGGCTGCGGGCGAACGCGTATCAGCAGGTGCCCGACGTGGTGGCGCCCTATCGGGTGGATGGCCCGGACGGGGTGGCGGTCGGCCTGTTATGTCTGGTCGATTCGGCTGCGGTGGACGCGCACGGGAGGTCCTGGGTACGGCACAGCGAGGAGGTCTACCCGCAGGTGGTGATTGAACGCGCCGCGGTGCTCGCCGCGCTCGGCTGCGCCACCAGCGCAGCGATGCTCGTACCCGTCATCGACGGTGAGCAGTTGACGGCAGCCGTGCTGGACAGCATCGATGGGCTGGGAGCGCCGGCGGTGTCGGCCATCGATTCCGACGGTCGGACGCACCGGTTGTGGCTGTTGGGCCCCGGAGCCGGCCAGGACGCGGTGCTCGCCGTTGTGGCCCGTGGTCCGCTACTCGTCGCTGACGGAAACCATCGGGTGGCCGCCGCGGCGGCCAGCGATCGGTCGAGCCTGCTCGCATTGGTGACCGGCGGCCCGGCACTGCGGATCGGCGCAATCCACCGGGCGCTGGTCGGTACCGGATTGGCGTCCGGCGATCTGGCTGACGCGTGGTTCCGGGCGGGGTTGGCGGTGTGGGAAGGCAGACAGTCTGACCCACCGGGCTGTCCTGGCAGCGTGGTCGCCCGCGCGTCCGGCGCCGATCTGCTCGTCGCGTTGCCGCGGCCCGAACCTGGTGAACCGCTTCCCCGGATTGACCATGGGCTGGTCGAGCGGTTACTCATCGCCGACGCGCTGGGCATCGACCCGGCAGGTCCACACGTGCGGGCCCTGCCAGCGGGACATCCTGCGGGCGCGCAGGTTGACGCCGTGTTGCAGCTGGCCCCCGTCCCGTTCGCCGACGTGCTTGCGGTACACCAGCAAGGCCGACGCATGCCGCGCAAGAGCACCTATTTCACCCCGAAACCGCGCAGTGGACTGCTGCTGGCCGACCTCACCGAGTGACCACTGGCAGTCGGTGCCACTGCACCCGGCTGAGATGCCCGCCGATGATCTCGGCGGTCATCCAACTGCACGTCGGCTGGCGGCGCCGGTCGGTCGGGGAACCAGGGTTCAGCAGTCGCAGGCCAGTGGGAGCTACCGTGTCCCACGGGATGTGGCTATGCCCGAAGACCACCACGTCGGCGTCGGGGAAACGCGCGGCGCACCGCTGCTCCCGGCCGTGCGCCGATCCCGTCTCATGAACGACCGCCAGTCGTATTCCGAGCAGTTCGACGATCGCCATTTCCGGCAATCGTGCGCGTAACGCTGGCCCATCGTTGTTGCCGACCACCCCGATCAACCGGTCCGATCGAGCCAGCAACGCATCCAGCAGCTCGACACACACCCAGTCGCCGGCGTGCACCACGACGTCCGCCTTGTCGACGGCCCGCCACAGCTGCTCTGGCAGATTCCGGGCGCGCTGCGGGACATGCGTATCGGCCATCAGCAGTAGCTTCACGCGTCCATCGTGCAGGGTCAGCTGCCCTGGGCGCCCGGCTTATGCATCATCGTGTCCTTTGCGATGACCTTGCTCCCATCCGGTGGAAGGGCGGTGCAACTACTGAATAGGGCAACGCGTGATGCGGCTAGGTAGTCCGACGGCGGCACGTTCGCGACGAGGGTATCCACCGTCTCGGCAGCGCTGCGTTATTTTCGATATCACTGGGTAACCAGATCCCTCGGACACTAGGTAGGCGTCGCTGGTGATCCCCCGTAGAACACCACCGGCTTGTCCTCAACTCAGAGCAGGTGCGAGCTTCCGTCAGCAGGAGCGCACTCGTCCAAACGCTGTGCTCGCCGCGCCGCAGCGGCATCGGACTACCTAGGCCCACCCTGCGTATAGGCGCTGACCAGCATCATCACGACTCGGATGGCGGCTGAGCAACACCGGCGATAGGTATGGCCTCGCCAAAAGGTCAGTGGCTGCTCCCGCTGACAAAGTAATCGAAAAAAGGCTTTGCAGCTAAGTGGCGCACTGACCAATATTTAGGTGCGAATGCATATTGTCAGGTGCTCTCATCACCACCATGGTGAGATTAGCCGAATCGGCAATGAGTTCGGTGAGGGTGTTCTGTTCGGGGCCCACTTGAGGTCACTTTCTAGGAGGATTGCATGTCTGACGCATTGAGCTTTGTTGAGATTGATGGGCAGCACGTTGAGCTGCTTCCCGCGCGTACGGTGATGTCCATGTTCAGCACGGGCGGCGGCTGCGAGGCCGGCAACGGCGGCCACGGTGGCGCTGGCGGCAACGCCCAGGGTGGCCTGGGTATCAACATCCTGAGCGGCATTGGCATCCTGGGCACTGGTATCGCCAGCGCGGGTGACGCCACTGGCGGCAACGGTGGCAGCGCGAACGGTGGCAGCTGCGACTGAATCAACTCAGCTGAGTTGATTCACTGATCACGGGCGGTGCCGTCGGCTAGGGAACGGCACCGCCGAGAGCTGGCGGCGGCGCTCAGGCGGTACTGGGGCAGGCGACTACTCCTCCAGTCGCGCCGTGCCGCCACGCGATCACGTGATCGCGTGCGATGCCGTCGGTAATGGAGGGGTGGCCCCCTCGCAGCCACCCTTCCAACTATTCTTTAATCAGGCCAGCCCGAAGTGTCCACTTCCCGTACAGTCCAGAGGTACCCAGGTGGCAACCGGGTCCTCGAGAAGGCTGAAGTCTTGCCTCCCCGTATCTCGCGCTGGATGAGGTTGCGACCAGAGATCTCGGCGTCGCCGGGGTAGGGGTCGAGGAGGTGAGGATGTTGCGCGTCGCCGCCGCATCCCGCGAACGCAGCAGCGTGCCTGGTCCAACCCCCCTGCGTGACCTTTCGAGTGACGGCGTCCCGTTACCCGGTGAGGGCGGCGAAGATCATGCGGAGCCGTCGGACAAAATCGAGCAGTCCGGGGATTTCGTCTGGGACGAGGAGGAGTCCGGGGCGCTGCGCCAGGCCCGCAAGGATGCCGAGCTCGCCACCTCGGTCGACTCGGTGCGGGCGTATCTCAAGCAGATCGGCAAGGTGGCGCTGCTCAACGCCGAGCAGGAGGTGGGGCTGGCCACGCAGATCGAGGCCGGACTTTACGCCGGCGAGCGGATCCGTCGGGCCGAGGACGTCACCGAAAAGCTCGCCCCGCAGCTGCGCCGGGATCTGCGCTGGATCGTGCGCGACGGTGAGCGCGCGAAGGACCACCTGCTGGAGGCCAACCTGCGGTTGGTCGTGTCGCTGGCCAAGCGCTACACCGGCCGTGGCATGCCATTCCTGGATCTGATTCAGGAGGGCAACGTGGGTTTGATCCGCGCGGTGGTGAAGTTCGACTACACCAAGGGTTACAAGTTCTCCACCTACGCCACCTGGTGGATCCGGCAGGCGATCAGTCGGGCGATGGCAGATCAGGCCCGCACCATCCGGATTCCGGTGCACATGGTCGAGGTGATCAACACGCTGGGCCGGCTGAGACGCGAGCTGCTGCAGGAACTGGGTCACGAGCCCACTTCAGACGAGTTGGCCAAGCAGATGGACATCACTCCAGAGAAGGTCTTGGAGCTTCAGCGGTACGCCCGGGAACCCATCTCGCTCGACCACACCATCGGCGAGGAGGGCGATTCTCGGCTCGGTGAGTTCATCGAGGACTCCGAAGCCGTAGTGGCGGTGGATGCGGTGTCATTCACGCTGCTCCAGGACGACCTACGATCGGTGCTGGCGACGCTGTCCGAGCGGGAAGCTGGCATTGTCCGGCTGCGTTTTGGCCTCGACGGCCAGCCGCGCACCCTGGAACAGATCGGCCACGTCTACGGGGTTACCCGAGAGCGGATCCGGCAGATCGAGTACAAGGCGATGGCCAAGCTGCGCCACCCCTCTCGCTCCCAGGCGCTTCGCGACTACCTCAACTGACAGCGGGACGCCCGCCGGAGAGGGCACGAGTGCCTCTCGATGCGCCTCCGGCAGGATTCAGAACCTGCGGCCTAGCGATTACCCGCAGGGGCGGGGCCGGGCAGCGGGAGCTGTGACCGTTTTCAGGTCGGCTCCTGTCGAGTGGGGGAGTGCTAGACGCCTGGATGGCCTGCATGACCTGCATGACCTGCGCATGGTGGCAGAGACGGTCTGGGGCGGACGCCGGCAGCCGCCCCGGTTTCCTCGGCGTCGTAGGGTGCGGTGCGGCAAGCGCGTCAGCGTCGGGGATGACGTCAGCCTGAAAATGGTCACAGCACTACGCACGGCAAGCACGCATCCGTTTCCCCGGGGGTGGCAGTGAGCGATGAGGATGAGCTGATCGCTGGGCGTTACCGCCTGGTCTCGCGCCTGGGCAGTGGGGCGATGGGGGTGGTGTGGCAGGCCCAGGACGAGCGTCTGCATCGCACCGTCGCGATCAAGCAGCTCTTGTTGCCGTCGAGGCTGATCGAGAGTGAGGCTGACGAGGCCAACCGTCGGGCGATGCGGGAGGGGCGTATCACCGCCCGGTTGCACCACCCGCACGCGATCGCGGTCTACGACGTGGTGGACCACCAGGGCCAACCGTGCCTGATCATGGAGTACCTATCCTCCAGGAGCCTGGCAACGGTGCTGTCCACACAGGGTGTGCTCCCGCCCGACGAAGTCGCCAGGATCGGCAGGCAGATCGCTTCCGCGCTGGCTGCTGCGCACAAGGCGGGCATCGTGCACCGCGACATCAAGCCGGGCAACGTGCTGCTCGCTGAGGATGGCACGGTCAAGATCACCGACTTCGGCGTCTCCCACGCCGTCGGTGACGTCACTGTGACCGCCACCGGGATGCTGGCCGGGACGCCCGCTTACCTGGCCCCGGAGGTCGCTCAGGGCAGCAGTGCCGGTTTTTCCTCGGACGTGTTCTCCCTAGGGGCCACGCTTTACACCGCGCTGGAGGGCATGCCGCCGTTCGGACTCAACACCAACGCCATTGCACTGCTGCACCAGGTGGCCTCGGGCGAGATCACCCCACCCAGACAATCCAATCCGCTCACCCCTGTGCTGCTGCGCCTGCTGCAGCGCAATCCCGAACAACGCCCAACCATGCAACAGGCCCACGATGCGCTGACCACGCTTGCCGCCGGTCCGGCCGGATCCGCGGGTGATCCGTCCGTCCCCGCGCCGCCGCCACCCCGACCCGTCGAACCGGTCCCGAGTACGCAGCAGACACTCATCCAGGCGCCCCCGCCGGAAAAGACGATCAGCCCGGCAAGGTCTACCGGGCGGTACACCACATCCGGTCGGGCGCCGGCCGAGGGCAATCACCGCAGAGGGCCAGGGCGTCGGGGACTCCTTTTGGGCGTCATGACGGTCGTGGTGCTGGCTGCCGGTGTCCTGGTGGCCGTGCTGATCGGTCATGGCAACCTCACCGGCGGTAACGCCGCGCGCAGCTTGCAAGCCCTTCCCTCCCCACCAGTACCGGGCAGCACGACGCCAGCCGCCCCCACCATCGCCCCGGCCATCCCGGGTAATCCACACGACACGCCAGAGCAGCTGCAGGGGGCGATTACGGATTATTACGCGCTCGTGCCGGGAAATCTGGCGGCGGCCTGGAACCGGCTCACGGCGAACTACCAGCAGAGCCACGCCGGGGGCTTCACCGGGTATCAGAATTTCTGGGGCCCCGTGCAGCGCGTCACGGTCTCCAACGTTTCCGCGAAACAAGGCGACGCGGTGGATGCGACAATTGACTACTTCTTCGCAGACGGCAGGGTCGTAGAGGAGCAAACCAGTTATGGACTGCTCGCCGAGGATGGTCTGTGGAAAATCGACAGCTCCACAGTGAGCAGCAGTCAGTCCAAATAAGGCAGGTGAACACACAGCCGGTCGGTCACCGACGATCCGCGCGTCGTGGTGGCTTCAGCTACCGGCTCGACCCGCGGGAGAGCCCTTCCTCGACTACCCGCCGCGCTTCCTCGGCGCCGCCCCACCCCTCGACGGTCACGTCGTGGCCCTCCCGCCGTTTGTAAGCGAGGAAGAAGTGCGCGATCTCCGCGACGAGTTGGTCGGGGAGATCGCCAAGGTCCTCGACGCTTTGCCAGTTCGGATCCTCGCAGGGTACGCAGACCACCTTGGGTTCGCGTTCATGTCGTTCGCATAGCCACAACACGGCCACCGGCTTGGTGTGGACTGCACAGCCCGGGAACGTTGGTTCAGACACAGTGATGAGAACGTCCATCGGGTCGCCGTCGGCAGAGTAGGCACCGCGGATAAAGCCGTAGTCGGTCGGGAATACCACCGAAGCGGACAGGAAGCGGTCAAAGACCATCAGACCGAGATCGGGGTCATACTCATACTTGTTCCGTGAGCCCTTAGGGATCTCCACGATGCGCAGCAGGGGGTCGGCCACACCGGTGGATTACCCCGGCGGTGCCATCGACGAACCTGGTGGACGTAGCTGTGCGCGGTCGACGGGCACTTGTGTGCTGTTTTAGATGGTGTGGGCAAGTTCGGCCACGGGACCGGGCGGTGCGTATCGGCTGCCCGGGCCGACGGCTCCGGGAAGACGATCACCTCAGTGGGTTCGCGCTGCATCATGCCGCTGGCCCCGGAAGGTGCGGGTAATTGTGGCGGCGCCGTTTTTGACGATCATCGAGCAGTGCGAGTACTGGGTGGTCGTGGCCATTCCAGCTCAGCGCCATCACGAACATGGCACGGCGGGTGGGGCGGTGTAGGCGTGGAAGACCAAAAAATCGTGCCGGTGCGCGTGCAGCACATCCTGGCCGCCCGGATTCTGGTACGCGTCGTCGAGCGTGTGCTGGTTGAGGAACTCGCCCTGGTGCTTGACGAACTCATCGCACAGCGCGTCCGCGGTCGCGTAATTGATGAAGTAGCGGCCGCCGTTGTAGGCGTTGCCCGAGTAGAACAGCACGTATCTGCCGCCGTGGCGGACAATCGCCGGCGCCTCCACAACGTGGTCTTCGTCGGCCCGGTCCGCCCGGATCACCGCCCGCTGATCGTTCCCGTGCCGTCGGCGTTGAGCCGTTGAAGCCAGATCGTGCCGTTACCCCCGCGGCTCGCGCTGTAGTGCAAGTAATGCGTGCCGTCGGTGTCGGTGAACGGCTTGGGTCAATGGCACTGGGCGTGCTGGCTCGCCGAGGGGGCGAACGAAGTACAGCAGG
The DNA here is from genome assembly GCA_038276315.1 of Mycobacteriales bacterium. Lineage (GTDB taxonomy): Bacteria > Actinomycetota > Actinomycetes > Mycobacteriales > Pseudonocardiaceae. The sequence goes on along the minus strand of JBBPZY010000269.1, from coordinate 12,887 downwards.
TAGCCGCCGTGGCCGCGGGCGATGACCGCCGGTGCCCAGACGTTGCCCCCTTCGGCGACGGGCTCGTCCACCCATGCCGGCAGCTCGGGCATGGCGTCGCGGGCGTGGCTCCATCCACCGGCCAGGCTAGTCGAGCTCTGCACCGGAACATGAAAAGTTCTTGGCTCCATGGATGCTGGCCGTGGAGTAGGCGTAGTAAGTCCGCCGGCCGACAGGACCGTCGGGTCGGCGAAATCGTGCGGAATCGACGGCTCGATCGGCGCTCGCAGTGCCGCCCCGGTGGTCGCCGCGACCGCCGACACGGTCGTCAGCGGGTTCCTTCAGCGTCGACCCGCAAACAAAGACATCGCCACGAACACTAACCCAACGACTAGACCGCGCGTGACCTGCGGTGTTGCGCCCCCGGCAGGATTCGAACCTGCGGCCTAGCGATTAGAAGTCGCTTGCTCTATCCGGCTGAGCTACGGGGGCCGGGCGCCGGTGGGCGTCGGTGAGCAGCCTAGCGACGACCGGCTGCCTACCCGCACCTAGCTGGTCGACGCATCGAGCGGGCTCACGGGGCAGATCTCCGCCGGATAACCACACTGAGCCGGCGCTCGCTGAGCGACGTCGTCAGCCGCGCGCTCCGATAGCACGAAATCCCGACAATCTTGAGTTTCTACCGGATGCGTCAGGCCGGTTGTGCACAGTACGCCAATCATGCACATGTCGATCATGGTCTCCTAGTCGAAGGTACTGCTCGTCGCGCAGCCTGGGTGACGCCGGCCGAGGGGCCGGCATCCCGCCGCAGAGGGCGGGACAGCAGCGCAGGAGGGTATGTGATCATGAGAGAGACACCGATAACTGTGGTCGGAACGCTGGTCAGTGACATGCGCCCGCGCCGGGTTGGTCCCGACGCGGCTCTCGTACTCAATTTCCGGGTCGCCTGCAACGAGCGTCGGTTCGACAAGGCGTCCGAGTCGTGGATGGACGGAGAAAGCTTGTATCTGTCGGTGAGCTGTTGGCGCAGGCTTGCCGAGAACGCCGCCTCCTTAGTCAAGGGCGACCCAGTGATCGTCAGAGGGAAACTGCGCACCCGGGAGTGGACCACCGAACAGGGCGAACGCCGATCGGTCGTCGAGCTGGAGGCCAACTCCATTGGGCCGGACCTGGCACGCTGCGCCGTCACGGTGCATAAGCAACGTCGGGAGGAACCCTCACGTGCCGTGAACCAGGACGTCGTGGCACCGACGGAGGAACCGTCGGAGCTACTCGACAGAACCGATTCACCGTACGGGACGAGCTTGTCCGACCTCGCGGAAGCGGCCGGGCCGCTGGTGCCCGTACCCGCTTGAGCAACGAACGGGTCGGGCGGCGGTCGGCCGCGCTGCCCGGCCCTGGCGGCGACCTCTACGATCGCGGCCGTGGCGGAGTTCATCTACACCATGAAACAGGTGCGTAAGGCGCACGGCGACAAGGTCGTCCTCGACGGTGTCACCCTCGCTTTCTATCCCGGCGCGAAGATCGGCGTTGTCGGGCCCAACGGAGCCGGCAAGTCCAGCGTGCTGAAGATCATGGCTGGGCTCGACCAACCGAACAACGGTGAGGCATTCCTGGCGCCGGGCGCCACAGTGGGCATCCTGGAGCAGGAACCCACGCTGGACGAGAACAAGACCGTCTTGGGCAACGTCCAGGAGGGTCTCGGTGAGATCAAGGCCAAGCTTGATCGGTTCAACGAGATCGCAGAGTTGATGGCCACCGACTACTCCGACGAGCTCATGGAGGAGATGGGGCGGCTGCAAGAGAAGCTCGACCACGCCGACGCGTGGGATCTCGACTCGCAGCTCGACCAAGCCATGGACGCTCTGCGGTGCCCGCCGCCCGACGAGCCAGTGAGCCACCTGTCTGGCGGAGAGCGGCGTCGGGTGGCGCTGTGCAGGCTGCTGCTGTCCAAGCCTGACCTATTGCTGCTTGATGAGCCCACCAACCACCTGGACGCGGAAAGCGTGTTGTGGTTGGAGCAGTTCTTGGCGAGTTACCCGGGTGCGGTGCTGGCTGTTACCCACGACCGGTACTTCCTGGACAACGTTGCTCAGTGGATCCTCGAGCTCGATCGTGGTCGGGCCTATCCCTACGAGGGCAACTACTCCACCTACCTGGAGAAGAAGGCCGACCGGCTCGCGGTCGCGGGCCGGAAGGACCAGAAGCTGCAGAAGCGCCTGCGCGACGAGCTCGTCTGGGTGCGATCGGGGCCAAAAGCCCGGCAGGCCAAATCCCGAGCCCGACTGCAGCGTTATGAGGAGATGGCAGTCGAAGCCGAGCGCAGCCGCAAGCTGGACTTCGAGGAGATCCAGATTCCAGCGGGACCGAGACTGGGCAACGTAGTTGTGGAGGTGTCACACCTGGACAAGGGCTTCGACCAGCGTCTCCTGATCAAAGATCTGTCCTTCACGTTGCCCCGCAACGGCATCGTGGGCGTGATCGGTCCCAACGGCGTCGGCAAGACCACCTTGTTCAAGACCATCGTCGGTTTGGAGAACCCCGACTCCGGCACGGTCAGGGTTGGCGAGACGGTGAAGCTGTCCTACGTCGATCAGGAGCGGGCGAGCATCGACCCGAACAAGACGGTCTTCGAGGCGGTCTCCGACGGTCTCGACTACATACAGGTCGGTAATACCGAGATGCCGTCCCGGGCGTACGTCGGCGCTTTTGGATTCAAGGGACCTGACCAGCAGAAGCCGGCTCGGGTGCTTTCCGGTGGCGAGCGCAATCGGCTCAACCTTGCGCTGACCCTCAAACAGGGGGGCAACCTGATCCTGCTCGATGAGCCCACCAACGACCTCGACGTCGAGACGCTGGGTTCGCTGGAGAACGCGTTGGAGCACTTTCCCGGCTGTGCGGTGGTGATCTCTCACGACCGATGGTTCCTAGACCGGGTGGTGACCCACATTCTCAGCTGGGAGGGAACGGACGAAAATCCTGCATCCTGGTTCTGGTTCGAAGGCAACTTCGAGGCTTATGAGCAGCACAAGATCGAACGGCTAGGAGCGGAGGCAGCACGACCACATCGTGTGACGTACCGCAGACTGACCCGCAATTGATGGGGGATGGGGCGTCCGGTGATCGGGAACGTCGATGGGGGTGGGAGGTGAGCAGCACGGCGTGCGAAGGGGTCCGGACCGGCATGGCGCCCAACGGCGGCGAGGCCGCATCGCTGGTGGAATCGGCAATGCTCTTACGCTGGCGCGCGCCGGAGCTGGCGCTGCTGTTGGCCGATCGGGCGGTAACCGCCGGGCAGGACGACAAGCTGGCTGTCCTGCAGGCGGACCACCTCGCGGTTTTTGCGCTCAACCGTCTCGGCCGGTACGGCGAAGCGGCTCATCGACTCTTTCCAGCGATTCGAGACGCTGAGACTCCGCCGGGGCTGCGGCACGAACTGCACGTGGAGCTTGCGCACTGCGCGGTCGCGCTAGGTGAATCCGCTACCGCGCTCGGCGCGGTGCGGGCGGTGCTGGCCGCAGGCGATGATGTCGCGCCAGTGCTCAGGGGCGGCGCCCTCGTCGCCGTAGCCGAGGCGTCGGCCGCACTCGGCCGAGATGATCTGGCCACGTCCGCCCTCGACGAGGCTGACGAGCTCTACCGCGAGGACCCGAGTCTCGACCGTGACACCGCTCTGCTGCTGCGCGCTGCAGTCCGGGCGGTCGACGCAGCGCGTCACCGCCGCCGGGAAGCGGGTGCGGTGGCCGAGGCGAAAGCTAGGGAAGGTCACGCCCTGTTGGCGGGTCTGGCCGATCCTGAGCATGATAGTGGCGAGGTGAGCGCGCGACTGATGCTCGAGATAGCGCTCGCCCTGCTAGATCGTGATGCCGGCGACGCCGCCATGCAGGAAGTGCGGCCGTTGCTGCGGCGTCCGGTGCGCGCCGCCGCGGCCGCGGCGGTCGGCCGGTTACGCCTGGCGTTGGCCACTCGGGTGCACCTCGCCGAAGGTCGCCATGAGCCGGCGCTGACCCTGCTCGCCGACGCGGTCGAGGGTGCTCAGCGATATGGCGTGGACGTCGTCCTCGCGGAGTGCCTTGAGGGCTTGTCCCACGTGCATGAGGCCCGCGGCGAGTTCGCTGACGCTCTGCATTGCGTGCGCGCCGCCCGTGCAGCGGAAGGCCGGCATCGCCACGATGTGGAAGCCGCGCGTTGCACGCTGCTTGAGAACTGCGGCTCTGCCCGCAGCGAGGAAGCGCGCCTGGTCGGGCAGGTGGCGGCGCTACTCGGCGATGCCGGAACGGGGTGTACCGCCGGGTCCGACGCGGACACCGGTCCGCTGAGCGTCGAAGTCGGCGTCGGCAGTGCGGCGCAGCAGACCGATCCGACGACTCCTGAGGCTGAGATCGCGCAAGCGGAGGACGCTGAGGCGGAGGTGCTTGAGGCGGAGCCCGCTCCATCGGTCCTTGCTGCGCCGACGTTGTTGGCTCCGAGCATTTCCCTGGTCGGATCGCGGATGCTGTCGTCGGTTGCCGAGGATCCGATTCCGGTATCTCCAGAAACCGCGGACGTGCGGGCCGCGGAGTCGAGCGGGATCGATTCTTGGCAGCCCGGGGCACGGCACTGCCGCGGTGCTGCCACCCTGGTATCGGTAAGTGATTTGCTGCCCGCGTCGACGTTGTCGGCAGGCCGCTCCGGTCGGCGTCGCGCGGAGGACCGTGCTGCCGAGATGCCCACGGTCGGGATGGATCAGATCGGCGACGCTGACCGCGAACCGAGCGGCGCGGGTGATCGAGGGGCTGCGGACCGTTCGGACGAACCACCCGCTCCACTCGTCGTCCATCCGTTACCGCTTCAACCCCCAACGGAGTCGTCGGTCACCCAGTCGGGCGAAGTAACCGATAACGATTCGTCGGAGGGACCCGAAGGTTCTCCGCAGACGCGGCGGGAGTTGTCGGTTTCTGGGCCGCCGACCGCGCCGACGCCCCGGGCGCTGGACTGGGAATCCACAGATGAAGTAGCCGGCAATGAGGCTACGTCTCAGATGGGCCTAGGTGATCTGCTCGCTGAGGCACTCGCTGCGTACCAGGAAAGCCGGGATATCCACGCTGGCGTCCGATCCGCCGGGATGCGCGGCGATGACGGTTCAACCGCTGCTGACGCCGAAGCCGACCCCGACCCCGACCCCGACTTGCCTCGCTACCGTGGTCTAGGAACGCGGGGGACGTCCGGCCTAGCGCTAGCCCCGAAGCCGATCGACGCGAATGCGGCCGGACCGAATCCGGTCGACGCAGACGCAGACGATCCCGCTGCAGCGGTCACCAACCCCCTGCTGCGGCTGCCGAACCTGACTGCTGAACCACGATGGGGTTCCGCCTGAGGTGGGTCGCCGGCATCGGCGACTAATGACAGTAGTTTTGGAAAGCGCCCTGCTCGCACGTGGATACAGCGACTTTGATCGGTCGACCTCTAGAAGGCGGCTCGGGAGCCGACCGGAGGTGGGTAGTTGGCGATGTTCAGTACGGACGTCGCCGTGCGCTGGTCGGACATGGACATCTATGGGCGCGTCAACAATGCGCGAGTGGTCACGCTGCTGGAGGAGGCGCGCACCGAGCTGCTGTTCGGCGAGGGTGCGCGGCGTGGTGCCCACACCCTGACCGAGGGCGTAGTCGTCGTCGAGCTGCTGGTCCGCTATCGGCAGCCACTGGTGTATTCGGCTAGCCCGGTGCGGGTGCGGGTGCGGGTGCGGGTGCGGGTGCGGGTGCGGGTGCGGGTGCGGGTGCGGGTGCGGGTGCGGGTGCGGGTCAGCGAGCTGCTGACCGCCTCATTCGCCGTGGAATACATCGTGGCGGGCACTGGCGGCGATGCAGTCACCGCGCGCACCCAGCTCGCCGCGTACGATACCGCAGCGCGACGGCCACGACGCTTGAAGCCCGGTGAGCGGGAGTTTCTGGCTGCGTTTCGAGACGGGGGTAGCGGTGGCTGAACTGTGCATCCCGGGTCCAACCGAGCGGGACGATCTCGAAGCCTTCGTGGCCCGCGCCGTGCGGCTGGACTGCGATGCGATGGTGCGGCTGCGCGATGGGGACGGCCGGGTGCACGCTTGGGTGGACACCCCATTCGACACGTTGGTGACTCGCTCAGTGCGCGGAGTAGTGCGGCCCGGTGATATCACCGTCAGGAGCACAGATCTGCTAGCCGCAGTGGCCGTGGTCGGCGCTGCGGTGTCCGATCCTGGCCGGGCGCAGGATGCGCTCTGGCGGTGCTCCTTGCCGCCGGAGCAAGGCTGGTATGCAGTGGATCAGGTGCCCGCTGACGTGCTCGCCGATCTGACCGATCAGGGGGCTGCCGTAGCCAGGCGCAACCCCGGTCCGCACGGCTCGCCGCCCGCCGCACTGCTGGACCAGAAGGTGATCACCGTCAGTGGAGCCGGATTCGAGGTGGGAGTGCCGCTGCGCTGCCTGTTCGCGCTGTCGGGGATGGGTTTCGTGGGAACCTCCGGGGTGAGCGAAACCGTCCGAGTCTCGGCCACCGACTCATGGCTGCGACTGGATGCCCGCTACGGTGCCGTGCTGCGCCGCCGGCACGCTGCGCTGCCGCTGCTCGTCTGATCGGTCACACCAGCCAGACGGCGGTATCGGGCGGCAGGACATCGCCGCTGGGCGGGAGCGGCCCACTGGCCAACAGCACCTGTCCCAGCGGCAGTGACACCGGGGAACCGGAGGTATTCAAGCCGCAGACCAGCCCGCCGCCCTTACGGCGGAAGGCCAGACATCCGGGCGGTGCGCCGTACCATTCCAGCTCAGCGCCGCTGAAAGCGTTGTGGTCCTTGCGTAGTTCCAAGGCCCGCCGGTAGAGCGACAACGTCGAGGCTGGATCCTCCAACTGCGTTTCCACGGTGCGGTCACGCCAGTTGGCCGGCATCGGCAGCCAGGTGCCGGGGCTTGCGCTGAATCCGTACGGTGCAACGTCGCCCTGCCAGGGCAGCGGGACCCGGCAGCCGTCGCGTCCGCGCTCGGTGTGCCCGGAGCGCCTCCACACCGGATCCTGCAGTGCCCAGTCGGGCAATTCAACGTTCGGGAGCCCCAGCTCGTCGCCGTTGTACAGGTACACCGGGCCGGGCAGCGCGAGCTGCACCAGCGCCAGCGCGCGTGCCCGGGCTAGGCCGATCGTGTCTCCGCCGTAGCGAGTCACCGGACGAACCGAGTCGTGGTTGGAGATCGTCCAGGTGGCCGGTGCGGGACTGTCCCGGACAGCCATCAGCGAGTGATCGATGGCCGCACGGATGCTGCCGGCGTCGAAATCGGCCTCCAACAGCCGGAAGTTGAACCCCAGGTGCAGCTCGTCAGGGCGGATGTAGCGAGCGAACGCGGCGTCATCTCTCACCCAGATCTCGCCGATCGCCATCCGTGCCGGATACTTATCGATCACCTTGCGGATCATTCGGTGGATGTCGTGCACCCCGTCAGCGTTGAAGCGGGGATCGGCGACGTCGGCGTCGAGCAGACCAGGGCAGGCCTCGATCGGCTGCGGCATGTCAGGCAACCCAGCGGGTTTGGCCATCCCGTGTGCCACGTCGATGCGGAAGCCGTCCACGCCACGGTCCAGCCAGAACCGCATGGTCCGTTCGAGATCGGCGGCTACCTCCGGGTTGTCCCAGTTGAGATCTGGCTGCTCTGGTGCGAACAGGTGCAGGTACCACTGCCCGGCATCGTTGATCGAGGGGGGCAGTCGGGTCCATGCCGGGCCGCCGAAGATGCTCGTCCAGTTGTTCGGCGGCTGTGAACCGCTGAAGCCGGAACCGTCGTGGAAGAGGTAACGGGCTCGCTCGGGGCTGCCCGGCGCTGCCGCGACGGCCGCCTGGAACCATTCGTGCCGGTCGGACGTGTGGTTGGGCACCACGTCGATGGTCACCCGCAGCCCACGCCGGTGAGCGTCGGCGATCAGCCGATCGAAGGTGTCCAGATCGCCGAACAGCGGATCGACGGCGCGTGGATCGCTGACGTCGTAGCCGTGGTCGACCATCGGGGAGCGGAAGAACGGAGTGAGCCACAGCGCATCCACGCCGAGCAATTCCAGATAACCCAGCCGGCTGCGAACCCCCTCTAGATCGCCGACGCCGTCACCGTCGGCGTCGGCGAAGGAACGGACGTAGACCTGGTAGACCGTGGCATCTCGCCACCAGGCCTCGTCGTCAACCAGTCGGCGGTCGTCGGCGCGTCGCACGAGGGTCAATCTTGCCACTGGAGTCCGCGGCGACCGTCGGGCGTCAGGTCAAGAATTCACCAGGCTGTTTGCTGCCATCTGCAGGTAGTTCCAGAGCACGCCTCGGTGCGCCTCACCGAGGTCGGCTTCCTCTACTGCGATGCGCATGCAACGCAGCCAGGCGTCGCGTTCGGTCGGCCCGATTCGGAACGGGACGTGCCGCATCCGCAACCGCGGGTGTCCACGCTGCATCGAGTAGGTGTGGGGCCCACCCCAGTACTGCACGAGAAACATCCGCAGCCGCTCCTCGGCAGCGCCGAGGTCCTCGTCCGGGTAGAGCGGGCGCAGCACCTCGTCCTTGGCCACCAGCTCATAGAAGCGGCCGACGATCCGGCGGAACATCTGCTCGCCACCGACGGCCTCGTAGAAGTTCTCCGGCGCAGCCACCCCCCCATCTTGCCCTGCCGGGCCACAACGGGGGCAAGAACCCTCAGGTCGGCGGGGCGGAGAGACCTACTGGAGAGGGCGCCGGAATCCCGGCTTCGGCGAAGGCCGCCTTGATGCCGGCCAGCAACGCCCGCTGCACCGCCCACTGCCGCCCTGCTTGGACCTTGGTGGTGATCCGCAGCGTTACGCCGTCGGAGTTGATCGACTCGACGCCGAGCACCTGAGGTGGTTCGAGCACATCGGCGGCCAGCGCGCTGCCGTCGGCGGTGAGCTCAGTGGCGGTAAGACCGGCGAGCTCGGTGGAGGCCTGGATATCTGCGTTGTACCCGATGGGGAGGTCGACGACGGCCACCGAGTAGTCCTGGCTGGAGTTACCGACGCGCAGTACTTCGCCGTTGCGGACGTACCACACGGTGCCCTTGGTATCCCGCAGGGTGGTCACTCGCAATCCGACGCCCTCCACGGTGCCGGTGGCTTGACCGAGGTCGACCACATCGCCGACGCCGTACTGGTCCTCCACCATCATGAACATCCCGGACAGGAAGTCCTTCACCAGGTTCTGCGCGCCGAAGCCGAGCGCAACACCGAGAATGCCGGCCGAGGCGATGATCGGACCAAGATTGATCCCCAGTTCGCCCAGCACCAGGGTGCACGCGACCCCGTAGACGACGAACGTCATCCCCGACCGCAGTACCGAGCCGATCGTGCGGGCCCGCTGGGATCGCCGTTGCCCCAGTATCCCGGTGCCCCGCCAGGACTCCGGGGCCCGCTCGCGTAGCGGCCGAAGCAACCCGGGCGGTGGTCCTTCGGCCGTCACCTGGGTCAACCGGTTGATCGTCCGGTGCACCATCAGCCGGATCAGTACCGCCAGTACGATGATCAGCAGGATGCGCAGTCCGGTTCCCACCACCGCATCGGCGTAGCGTGCTAGCAGGTCATTGTGGGTGAAGCCGTAAATGCGTGAACACCACGACCCCGTATCCCGGGAACAGTCGGGCTGGGTGATCACATGGGCGATCAGGGAGACGATCGGCTGGAGCACACGGGGGACTGTATCCGTGACCTCTCGGTGACCACCGCTCGTGGCCGGTTCGACAGCTAGTCACCAGCGCGAGTCATGTGCCGACACGTGCGCGATCGCCGGTTGGTGTGGTGGACTAGTCCCGCGCATCGGTGGAGGTGGTCGCGTGCACGACCGACAACCCAGCCCGGAGGGTCACCCAGCGGGGGCGGACCGGCGGACCGCCTCGCGCTCAGGAACCTCAACCGGGCTTTTCGAAACCACTGTCGTCGGCACGGACCCGGCTCGCACTACGGGCGCACCGGTCTGGGGACGCCGGCGGGTATTGCTGCTCAACGCGAGCTTCGAGCCGCTGACCGCGCTGCCGTTGCGTCGGGCCATCGTGTTGGTGGTGTGCGGCAAGGCAGATGTCGTGCATGGTGACGCCGCGGGCTTGGTACTGCATTCCGCGACCACCAGCGTCGTGGCCCCCTCGGTGATCAAGCTGTGCACTTTCGTGCGGGTGCCCTACCGGGCGCGGGTTCCGATGACCCGGGCGGCATTGATGCACCGGGACCGTTACCGCTGCAGCTATTGCGGAGCCCGCGCGGAAACCATCGACCATGTGGTGCCGCGCAGTCGAGGGGGCGAGCATTGCTGGGAGAACTGCGTGGCCTGCTGCGCGCTGTGCAATCACCGTAAGGCTGACCGGTTGCTCAGCGAACTGGGTTGGAAGCTGCGGGTGGCGCCGCGCGCTCCGCGGGGACAGCACTGGCGGTTGTTGGCCACGGTTCCCGACGCCGATCCGCTGTGGTTGCCCTACCTCGGCGAGGTCGCCTGACGTTAGCGGCTACCTGGTGAGGCGGGGACCGACTCCGGTCAGCTACCGTAATCCTGTGACATCGCTGGAAATCGTCCTCATCATGGCTGGTGTTCCACTGGCCATCATGATCTTGTTGGGGCTGCTGACGCTACGGCCGAAGTTCACTCGGACCCGCCGTTACCGCCCCGGCGAGCCGTGGGACCACCCACCGGTGTTGTGGACGGCGAATCCCGAGGCTTTGCGCGATAAGGCGGCCCAGCATGGCGGCCGGGATGGATCCGGTGAAGCCCGCGGAGGTGCTCGTGGCACCTGGTGACAAGCAGCACCGGGATCCTGCGCGGCGGGACAGCTCCCAGCGCGACGGGAGCCAGCGGGAATACGCATCGGGCGAGGCTGTCGTCGGCACTGGACGGATTTCCGCCGCGCGGATGGTCACGCCGGTTCTGCCCACCCTGCCCTTCACAAAGTCCCAGCTGACCACACTTGACGACGCGTTGGTCCGAGCCAGCCGCAGCGCGAACCTGCACTTTGGCGTCTACCTCGGCGACCTCGGTGCGGACACCCGGGGTCGGGCTGAGGTGCTGCACGACTCGATGGGTAAGTGGGCCGACCATGCGGTGTTGGTGGCCGTCTCGCCCGGACAGCAGGTGGTCGAGGTCGTCACCGGCTGCGAGGCCGCCCACCGGCTTCCCGACCGGGAGTGCAAACTCGCGGTGGAGAGCATGGTCTCGTCGTTCAAAGCGGGCGATCTCGCTGGCGGGCTGACCGCCGGCCTGCGGATGCTCGCCGACCACACGGACTCGTAAGTCACGAGCTACCGGTGTCGAATGCGCGGGCGGCCAGCGCCCGGACCACGCCGGCCCGTCCCTCGGAAATCAGCCGACGTAGCGCGGGTGGGTGTTCAGCGGCCTCGAGCCACGTGCTCGCGGCGTCCACGCAGCGCTGCTCGACGACCCAGGAGGGGAATAGCCCGACCACGCAGGACTGGGCACGCTCGGAGGTCCGGCGGTCCCACACGTCGGCGATCTCGGCAAAGTACCTGTCCAGGTAGGGGACCAGCAGCTGCTTCTGCGCCGGGTGGCTAAAGCCCCCGATGATCGCCTCACTGATGGCGTTGGGTAGCTCGTCGTCGCGCATCGCCCGCTGCCAGGCACGTTCCTTCCCAGCCGCAGTAGGCAGCAGCGCCCGGGTCCGCTCGGCTTGCCGACGCCCGGTCGCGGTGGCGTCACGGTCCTGTTCGGCGGCGATCTCATCCTCGTCCACCACGTCATGTGCGGCGAGCGCCTGCAGCAACCGCCACCGCAGGTCGGTGTCCACCGCCAGCGCCTCGGGCACACCGTCCCCGGCCAGCCACCCGGCCAACGCATCGAGTTCCGGCTTGCCGAGCAGCGACGTGGTGAGCGCGTTGACCAAGGCGAGCTGGTGGTCGGAGCCGGGGTCGGCCGCGCTGACGAGGTTCATCAGCGTGCTAGCGAATCTCGGCCAGCCGTCCTCGCTGGCCCACACCGGATCGGCGTAGGAGGACAGCGCGACTTGCGCCTGCGCCAATAGCCGTTGCACGACGCCCACCTCGGTCTCGGCGGGCAGTCCCGCCAGCACCACGGCGACGAAGTCCCTGGCCGTGAACTCAGCCTCGCGAGTCATCTCCCAGGCCGCCGACCAGCACAGCGAGCGGGGCAGCGACTCAGTGATGTCGCCGATCCGGTCGACCAGCGTCGCCAGCGACTTCTCATCGAGCCGCATCGTGCAGTATGTGAGGTCGTCGTCGTTGACCAGCACCAGCTGACCGGCAGGAACCCCGATCAGCTCGGGGACCTCGGTGCGGCCCTCGCTGACGTCGAGCTCCACCCGGTGCGTGCGCACCAGTGCGCGGTCTGACCGGTTGGCGGGGGAGTCGTAGACGCCGACGGCGAGGCGGTGCGTGCGGCGCTCATCGGCGCCGGGGCGGGCGCCGCTTTGGAGCACCGCGAAAGAGCTGAACGCACCGTCACCGTCGACGGTGAATTCCGGCCGCAAGGTGTTGAGCCCGGTGGTCTCCAACCACTGCGCGCTCCAACCGGACAGGTCGCGACCAGACGCTTGCTCCAGCGCGGCCAGCAGATCAGCGAGCGTGGCGTTGCCCCAGGCGTGCCGGGTGAAGTAGAGCCGCAATCCGGCGAGGAATTCCTCCAGCCCGACGTAGGCCACCAGTTGGCGCAGCACGCTGGCGCCCTTGGCGTAGGTGATGCCGTCGAAGTTGACCTCGACGGCCTGCACGTCGGGGATGTCGCAGGCGATCGGATGGGTGGAGGGCAGCTGATCCTGCCGGTAGGCCCAGGCCTTCTCTACGGTGGCGAACGACTCGTTGAGCCACAGGTCGTCCCACCAGCGCATCGTCACGAGGTCACCGAACCACATGTGCGCCATCTCGTGCAGGATCGTGTTGGCGCGGCCCTCATAGGCCGATCGCGTCTGGCG
>JBBPZY010000268.1:0-5496 GCA_038276315.1 Mycobacteriales bacterium | reverse complement strand
CGTACCCACCAGCCCAGGAGGCGCGATGAGCACGACTGAGATGACGGCGCCGGCGATGCCGGCTCGTCGGGGAAGATGGATCGACCACTGGGAGCCGGAAGATCCGGGATTCTGGGAGAGCACGGGTAAGCGGGTCGCGAACCGGAACCTGTGGTTCTCGATCTTCTCCGAGCACATCGGGTTCTCGTTGTGGACAGTCTGGTCGGTCCTGGTGCTCTTCATGGGCCCTGCCTACGGCATCGACCCGGCGGGCAAGTTCTTACTGGTATCCCTGCCTTCGCTGATCGGCGCGCTGATCCGGATTCCCTACACCATGGCGCCGGCCCGCTTCGGCGGTCGCAACTGGACCATTGTCAGTGCATTGTTACTGCTCGTTCCGACTGCCCTGGCGATCACAGTCATGCATCCGGGCACGTCCTTCACGACATTCATGATCGTCGCAGCCCTCGGCGGCCTGGGCGGTGGCAACTTCGCCTCGTCCATGACCAACATCAACGCCTTCTTCCCGGAGGGCCGCAAGGGCTGGGCGCTCGGGCTCAACGCCGGTGGCGGGAATATCGGCGTGGCCGCGGTGCAGCTGCTCGGCCTGGTGGTGATCGCGACAGCCGGTACCGCCTACCCCCGTCTCGTGCTCGCCGTTTACGTCCCGCTGATCCTGGTCGCCGCGTTGTGTGCGGCCCGGTACATGAACAACATCTCATCGGTACGCAACGACACCGGGGCGCTGCGTGAAGCAGTCCGCGACGCCCAGACCTGGGTGATGTCGTTCCTCTACATCGGCACGTTCGGCTCGTTCATCGGCTACAGTTTCGCGTTCGGCCTGGTGTTGCAGACCCAGTTCCACCGCAGCCCGCTGCAGGCGGCCTCGGTCGTGTTCATCGGCCCGTTGATCGGCTCGCTGATCCGCCCGGTCGGTGGTCGGATGGCCGACCGGTTTGGTGGCGCCAAGGTCAGTGTCTGGAACTTCATCGGGATGGCCCTGGCTACCGGCGTGGTGATCATGGCCTCTGATGAGAAGTCGCTGGCACTGTTCATGACCGGCTTCATCGCCTTGTTCGTGCTCTCCGGTATCGGCAACGGCTCCACCTACAAGATGATCCCGTCGATCTTCGCGGTGCAGGCCCGGACGGCGATCGCCGCTGGCGAGCCCGCGCAGGCCGCGCTGATGAGAGCGCGCCGGCTGTCCGGCGCGGTGATCGGCATCGCCGGCTCGATCGGCGCGATGGGTGGGGTGCTGATCAACCTTGCCTTTCGGCAGTCCTTCCTCGTCACGAAATCCGGGGTGCCCGCATTCTGGTCATTCCTGATTTTTTACGGGGCGTGCGTCGTGGTGACCTATGTGGTTTACCTGCGCCGGGCCCCTGCGGCCGTGGCGTCCGGGAATCCGCAGCTCGCCTACGCCCAGGTGTGACACGAAAACAGGTGTGACGCAACAGCACAGAAACACCGCGTTCACGTAACGCGCTCAAGATGTGGGGACCGGTCGTGCTCGCTGGGGCAGGAGGAAGCAGCATGATGCGCACAGTCGTCGTTGCAGGTCACGGCATGGTCGGACACCGGCTGGTGGAGGCCTTGATCGGCCGGGACCTGCATCGGCAATGGCGGATCGTGGTGCTCGCCGAGGAGGCCAGACCGGCCTACGACCGGGTCGCCCTGTCGTCGTATGTGGACTCCTGGGACGCCGAGGCGCTGACCTTACCTGCGGTCCTGGACGACCGGGTGGAGCTGCGGCTGGGTGACCCGTGCGTGCGGATCGACCGGCGCAAGCGCACTGTCCGCACCGCATCCGGGCGTCGGGTCCGTTACGACGCGCTGGTGCTGGCTACCGGGTCGGCGCCGTTCGTGCCTCCGGTCCCCGGCCACGACCTGCCCGGTTGCTATGTCTACCGCACCCCGGAGGACCTCGACGCGATCCGGGTGGCCGCCCAGCGCGCGATGCAGACCACGGCGGCGGGTCGGCGCTCCGGAGTGGTCGTCGGCGGCGGGCTGCTCGGTTTGGAGGCCGCCCACGCGCTGCGCCAGCTGGGGCTGTCCCCACACGTGGTCGAGATCGCGCCGCGGCTGATGCCGATGCAGGTCGACGAGGGAGGCGGGGCGCTGCTGCGGCGGTTCATCGAGGGCCTCGGGGTGCGGGTGTACTGCGGCCGCGCCACCCAGGCCATCGAATCCGATCGGGGGCGCTGGTTGGTCCGCCTGTCCGATGGCACCGAGCTCGACACCGACGTCGTGGTGTTCTCCGCCGGCGTACGGCCCCGCGACCAGCTGGCCCGCGATGCTGGGCTGCCGGTCGGTGAGCGCGGTGGTGTGCTGGTCGACGTCGGCTGCCACACCTGCGACGCGGACATCTGGGCGATCGGGGAGTGCGCCGCGGTCGAGGGCCGCTGCTACGGGCTGGTCGCACCTGGCTACGCGATGGCCGAGGTGGTGGCCGATCGGCTGCTCGGCGGGCACGCCACTTTCCCGGGCGCCGACACCGCCACCAAACTCAAGCTGCTCGGCGTCGACGTGGCCAGCTTCGGCGACGCCCACGCGACGGCTGAAGGCGCGCTCGAGGTCATCCACAACGATCCCGTCGCCGGCCGCTACGCCAAGCTCGTCGTCTCCGACGACGCACGGACCCTGCTCGGCGGGGTGCTGGTAGGTGACGCCGAGTCCTACGGCACGCTGCGCGCGATGGTCGGTGCGGTGCTGCCGGCCGACCCCGGTGCGCTGATCTCACCGTCCGGTGGCGAGCTCGACACCGGCGCGTTGCCGGCCGGCGCCCAGGTGTGTTCCTGCCACGCGGTCACCGTCGAGACGATCGGTGCGGCGGTGCGCGACGGGGCGACCACCGTGCCCGCGCTCAAGGCCTGCACGAAGGCGGGCACCGGTTGCGGCTCGTGCGTGCCGATGTTGAAGAAACTGCTCGCCGCCCAAGGCGTCGAGCAGTCCAAGGCGCTGTGCGAGCACTTCACGCACAGCCGGGCGGAGTTGTTCGAGATCGTCGCCGCCACCCGGATCCGAACCTTCTCCGAGCTGGTCGCCAAGCACGGCACGGGCCGGGGTTGTGACATCTGTAAACCTGCGGTGGCCTCGATCCTGGCCTCGCTGAGTGGGGTGTTGGCTCCACGAGGCCACATCCTGGACGGCGAGCAGGCCACCCTGCAGGACACCAACGACCACTTCCTGGCCAACTTGCAGCGCAACGGCACCTACTCGGTGGTGCCCAGGGTCCCCGGTGGAGAGATCACCCCGGAGAGGCTCATCGTGCTCGGCGAGGTGGCCCGCGACTTCGGGCTCTACACCAAGATCACCGGTGGGCAGCGGATCGACCTGTTCGGCGCCCGGGTGGAGCAGCTGCCCGCGATCTGGCGCCGGTTGGTCGACGCCGGGTTCGAGTCCGGGCACGCCTACGGCAAGGCGCTGCGGACCGTGAAGTCCTGCGTGGGCACCGACTGGTGCCGCTACGGGGTGCAGGACTCGGTGGGCATGGCCATCGCGTTGGAGCTGCGTTACCGCGGGCTGCGCGCCCCGCACAAGCTCAAGTCGGGAGTCTCGGGCTGCGCGCGAGAATGCGCCGAGGCCCGCAGCAAGGACTTCGGGGTGATCGCCACCGAGACCGGCTGGAACCTCTACGTCTGCGGCAACGGCGGTTTCCGGCCCCGGCATGCCGACCTGCTGGTCTCCGATGTCGACACCGAGACTCTGGTGCGCACCATCGACCGGTTCCTGATGTTCTACGTCCGCACCGCTGACCGGCTGCAGCGCACCGCGCCGTGGCTGGAGGAGCTGGAGGGCGGTCTGGAGCACCTGCGGGATGTGATCGTGGACGACTCACTCGGGATATGCGCCGAACTCGACGCCGCGATGGCGGCGCACGTGGCCGGCTACTCCGACGAGTGGCGTGGCGTGCTGGAGGACCCGGCGAAGCTGGCCCGGTTCACCTCGTTCGTCAACGCGCCGGGCGTGCCCGATCCGACCGTCGAGTTCGTCGAAGAGCGTGGTCAGCCCACCCCCGTCCATCGCAAACCAGGCCAACCGGTTCTGATCGCGGGGCCCACGCTGGCAGTGATCCGATGACCGCGCAGCTGCAGCGGCATTGGACGGCGGTGTGCCGCTACGACGACCTGGTGCCGGAACGCGGGGTAGCGGCGCTGATCGATGGCGTTGCGATCGCGGTATTTCGCACCCATGATGGTGCCCTGCACGCACTGTCCAATATGGACCCCTTCAGCGGGGCCTCGGTGTTGTCTCGGGGGATCGTCGGGGACCGCGAGGGCCGCCCAACGGTGGCCTCGCCGATCTACAAACAGGTCTTCGAGCTGGCCACCGGGGTGTGCCTGGACGACCCCGGCATCATGGTGGCGACCTATCCGGCGCGAGTGGCCAACGGCGTCGTGGAAGTCTGGTCCACATGACCGCAGTGTCGCTGAGGGCCAGCCCCGAGCCGCTGCCACTGGCGGGCTTCACCGTCGGTGTCACCGCCGCTCGCCGGGCTGCAGAACTGGGCTCCTTGTTGGAGCGTCGGGGTGCCGAGGTGCTGCACGCCGCGGCGATCCGAATCGTGCCCGTGGCCGATGACACCGAACTGCACGCCGCCACCGAGCAACTGATCAACCACCCGCCGGACGTCGTGGTGATCACCACCGGCATCGGGTTCCGTGGCTGGGTGGAGGCCGCGGACGGGTGGGGGCTGGGGGAGGCGCTGATCGGTGCGCTGCGCCGCGCCACCTTGCTGTCCCGGGGTCCCAAGTCGCGCGGCGCGGTCCGAGCCGCCGGCCTGACGGACGCCTGGTCACCCCCGTCAGAGTCCTCAGCGGAGGTGCTGGAGCACCTGTTGGCCAGTGATCTCGATGGCGTGCGGGTCGCCGTGCAGCTGCACGGCGAGCCACTGCCGGACTTCGTCGACGCGTTGGCCTGCGCCGGTGCGCAAGTGATAGAGGTGCCTGTCTACCGGTGGGTACTGCCCGAGGATCTCGCACCGTTGGACCGGCTGATCGCCGCGGCGCTGGATGGCGGCCTCGACGCGGTCAGTTTCACCAGCGCACCTGCCGCGACCAGCGTGCTCAGTCGAGCCGACGAGCTCGGGGTGCTGGGGCCGTTGCTGCACCGCCTTCGCCGGGATGTGCTCGTCGCCTGTGTCGGACCGGTCACCGCGGGACCGCTGGTGGCCCGAGACGTGCCCACCGTGCAGCCGGAACGCTCCCGGATCGGCGCGCTGGTGCGCACGTTGTCCGAGGCACTGCCAGCCAGGGCACCGCGGTGGCCGGTCGCCGGTCATGTATTGGAGCTGCGTGGACATGCCGCGGTGGTCGATGGGGTGCTGCGGGCAGTGCCACCGACTCCGATGGCACTGTTGCGGCTGCTGGTGGCCCGTCCGGGCCGGGTTGTCCCGCGTGCGGAGCTGCTGTCGGTGATGCCCGCGGCGGGCGATGATGAGCACGCGGTGGAGACCGCGGTGGCCCGGTTGCGCGCCGCGCTGAGCGCCCCTCGATTGGTGCAGACCGTGGTCAAGCG
>JBBPZY010000267.1:0-3571 GCA_038276315.1 Mycobacteriales bacterium | reverse complement strand
CCTCATCGCCGCGTTCCGGCTCACCGGATGGACCAACCTCAAACAAGCCCGCCGCCACTTCGCACACGGCATCCACCGATGCGTCGACCTCATCACCAAACCGCTCAAAACGGTCAAAAATCAAACATGACGGAGCCCTGCCCCGGACACGGCCCAAGACACCTCCTCATTCGAGGATGTATTTCAGACGCAGACGTGGGAACACATCGGCAAGGTACCGCTATTCTATAATGTCGCGACCCCGGGCGCTGGTGATAAGTCGCCGACTCCGGGAAGCGCGTTCACCTCGGAAACAACATTGGGCGACGTCCGAGGAAAAGTCATTTTACTGCGCAGATTCGACAGCACCGACGACGTCGGACTTGATCTTACCTACTGGCCGGACAACCAGACCTTCAGGAGTGCGGCACCTCCGGTCCACGTCGTGCACGATCACTACCAGGGCCTTGAGGAGGAGGAGAAGTATGAACTCATCCTCACCCACTTGGAGGAAGCGCAGCGTGGTGACCCCGAAGATCTCTCCATCACGTTTTCCAGCGCCGTTGACATGAAAGTGCACGGCTTCGCGGAGACGATAAGTCCGCTTCTCAACGACTACCTCGTCGGATCTCCGGGAGGACGCGTCGGCATCATCTCGATGGACTTCTTTGAAAATCCTCCGGAATTGGCCTCAAACGTGATCAAACTGAACTGGAAAACCGGTTACACCGAGTAGACCGACAAATATTTGCAGTTCCTGCAGCCGCGCGGTGGCCGTTTCGGCCAGCCGTACCACTGACAGCGGTGTGTAATTGCCGGGACAACACTGGTCCCTGTCCAGCGGGGTTTTGCGGGCACGCTGAAAAAGACGTCGACAGGGCCTTGGCGGTCGGGACAGCAGTGACCTGCGGAACGTCACACCGGTCCTGGCTGCAGGTGGTTCCCCGCACTGCCCGCCGCAGCAGACTTATGCGCTCGCCGAGCGGTGCGCGGCGGTGCGGGCGCTGGCCAGTGCAGGGGGCTAAGAGTACGGTCAGTCACGCTAGGGTGTTTGCACAGATGTTTGCGCAATTGACGGGAGCCGAAGATGTCTGCAGGAACGAATCTAGGCGCGGATAACGAAGAGCCGGATCCGGCCACGGATGAGAACCCGCCGAATCAGCCAAAGGCGGGAGATGCAAAGAGGAAAAAGGGAGGGGCGCCCGATACCGAAGCCGAAGCCGGAGTCGGAGGAACGGACTAAGTAAGATCAGCGCCAGACCACATGACCATCATGGGCCTGGTCATCGCACTGCTCGTCATCCGGCTCGCGTTCGTAATCGCCGGATTTTCGAATCAAGGTGCACTCCGGGGGGTCCGCCGCTTCCCAGAACGAGGCGCGCGGACCCCCGCCGGCCGTTGAAGTTTTCCGTTGGGCCAGCTGCTCGAATGTTATCCCACGGCCCGGTGCTCGAGGTAAAACGACAACCCAGCTGGTCCAACCCGCAAACTCTGACGGATACGAACCGGCGTAGTAGCAGTGTAGCGGGGATTAAGGGAGCCGCACCGTACACGCATTAAAGAGGACAGATACTGGAACGGTACGATATCTACCCAACAGTAACCGATGCCTAGCGGCAGTCGCCGACTGATTCGCCGCCATCGGCGAGCTAAAACAGCATCTCGAACTCCATCAGGGGCTTAAGCTCCCGGCCGCGGCTCATCGTCTCGCTCAGCTTGAGTTGAGCCTACTGGCCTTCTCCGCGATCCAACCTGTAGCCCGTTGGCCCGCGTCCTGTGGGCTGGGGTAGCGATAATCGCAGCGCTGTTTGCAAAGGGCATTGCCGTTGTGCGGCACTCGAATATCCAGGGCTGGCAGGAGGCCTCGTACTACGCCGGAGTTGGGATAGTTTTCCTAATCATTGCCTTGTCCTCTTTCGAATTTATGAGAGCGCGCAAGGACGCCGAGAAGCCGTCGGCCTGCCCACCTAAGCCGGCGGGTCCTCAGCCAGCCAGGCTCCTGGTCCACTCCGCAGCCTGGTAGACCAGTAGGCACTCGGACGTCGTGGCGTCATCCAGGGCATCGCGGACCGCGGGGCCGACGCCGACCAGCCGCAACCAACCCTGGCGGTCGGTGAGGACTTGGTGGGCGTGGGCCAGCACGTCAAACAGTTGATGATCGCAGCTACCCATCCCGGCCAGATTCACCACCAGGTACTGAGCATCGGTGTCTAAGAGGGCCTGCAACTGCAGCCGCAGCTGCGTCAGTCCGGTAGCGCCGAGCCGCCCTGTTATCGACAACAAGGCCACCTGTTCGGTGTTGATCGTCACCTCTGTTGCGTCGATCAGCGCGGCCAAGGCGTCGGTCACGCAGGGGTAACTATCGAACTGTCCCAGCAACCCAGTGACTTGCAGTGAGCGCGCCACCACCCGGGTAACCATGCCAGCGAGGTGCAGCTGCGCCCCGGGAGTCTGTTGGGCACGTTCGTTGGCCCGCAGCAGGCAGCTCAACCCGCTGGCGCCCAGGAACTGCACCGCTTCCAGGTCCAAGATCAGTTGCGTCGAAACGGCGGCGAACTGTTCGCGCACGCACGCTTCGAGCAGCGGTGCAGTGTGGATGTCCAACTCACCAGCCACTGCCATTGTCGACGGCACGTGAAAACTGACCCCTGCGCGGCATCCGAATTTTGACCCCTTGCGCCGCGATCCTGGCTCGCACCGAGCTGGGGAGGATGAAGGGGTGTTGTGCGTGGAGGACTGGGCTGAGATCCGCCGGTTGCACCGAGCGGAGGGGATGCCGATCAAGGTGATCGCGCGGGTGATGGGGTGTTCGAAGAACACGGTGAAGGCGGCGTTGGTCGCGGAGGGTCCGCCGCGGTATGAGCGGGTGCGGGTGGGGTCGATTGTGGATGAGGTTGAGCCGCGGATCCGGGAGTTGCTGCAAGCGTGGCCGTCGATGCCGGCGACGGTGATCGCGGAGCGGATCGGGTGGTCGCGGTCGATTCGGGTGCTCTCGGGTCGGGTGGCGGAGTTGCGGGCGGTGTATCTGCCGCCGGATCCGGCCGGTCGCACGTTGTATGTGGTCGGGGAGATCGCCCAGTGCGATTTCTGGTTCCCCGATATTGAGGTGCCGGTCGGGTGTGGGCAGAGTCGTACCGCCGCGCAGTTACCGGTGCTGACCATGATCACGGGTTATTCCCGGTGGTTGTCGGCGGTGCTGATTCCGACCCGGGCCGCGCAGGATCTGTTCGCCGGTTGGTGGGGGCATATCGCCGGGTTGGGTGCGGTGCCGCGGGTGTTAGTCTGGGATGGTGAGGGCGCGATCGGGCGGTGGCGCGGCGGGCGCAGCGAGCTGACCACCGACTGCCAGGGGTTCCGCGGGACGCTGGGGACGAAAGTGATCATTTGTCGGCCGGCCCCGATAGCCGGCGTCCGCATGCCAAGGTGGGTTGGGCAGTCCGCGAGCTTGTCACGATTTCCGTGTAAGCCACGGATGACCTTGGGCTCAAACGGTCGTAGCGACAGACCATTATCTTAGCAGATTTTGCTTCTGCTAAGGTACCGCCTTTCCGGGGATCTTCTGGGGGGATGATGGATGAGTGGGGCCGAGCCT
>JBBPZY010000266.1:0-5492 GCA_038276315.1 Mycobacteriales bacterium | reverse complement strand
CCCAACGGCGTCCTGGTCCGCGTCCTGCAACGCATCCTCGCCCTGACCACCGCGATCTGGCACAACGACCGCACTGGCCAGCCGATCAAGCGATCACTGCTGGCCTACGACCACTGACCCCTTGGAATAGATCATCTAGGTCACGGCAGCGATCGCCCGGCGACCCCGGATCCCAGACCCCCCACAGGAGACGTCGCCATGACTGTCACGCTGAACCACAGTGGTCGCCGCCACTGACCACACGGGGACCTGAGCGCGCGCTTCTCGGTTGACGATCGTGCAGCAGAGCCCGGGTCGCGAAAGACAGCTACGGTGGATCTGAGCCTAAGGAGGCGTCAGAGATGCTGTTGGACGGCGTGAACCACATTGCGTGGCTCTCCAAAGACGTCGAGCGTCTGGGACGATTCTACGAGCGGGTTTTCGACGCTGCCGTCGGACCCACGCGCAGCCACGGGCCTGGCGAGACGATGACTGTGATCGACATCGGCCCGGCGACGCAGCTGAATGTCTTCGTGATCGATGGGAACGTCGAGGTGGATCGCCAGACGCCGATGTGGGGTCGGGGCCGCATCGATCACGTCGGGCTGGCCGCCGCGTCCCGCGAGGCCTTCGAGACGATCCGTGACCGGCTCGTCGAGGCCGGAGCGAGCGACGGCACAGTCACCGACTTCGGCGAGGCGTTGAGCATCTTCTTTCGCGATCCCGACGGTCTCGAAGGCGAGGTGTTGCTGAGGAAGGCCTAGCCCTGCTGGAAAGGCGGGCGTTCGCGTGAGCGGAGCCGGATGCGGGTAGTGGCTGCCGGTGACTGAGATCGAGTGGTCGTGGGATCCATCGCTGTAGCGCGGCGTATTACGCCCGTGGTCGCATCCCCTATCCGGAGACTGTGGCCGACAGTCTGCGTACGGCACTGCAGCTGGACGGTTCTGGGCGGCTGCTCGACGTGGGGTGCGGTCCTGGTTCGCTCACGCTGCTGCTGGCGCCCATGTTTGGCGAGGCTACCGAGGTCGACGCCGATCCCGGGCTTGTTCTGCCCCATCCGCTACCGCCGCGCACGGCCATCGCCGAACCGGTACGCCGCTACCTCGATCCAACACGCCGCGCTGGCCGCGGCTCACTTCCCGATGGGACGCCCGCGGATGAGGACAGCGTCTACCGCGCGGCCGGCTTCGGCGGGCCGGACCGTCTCGAGGTTCCCGGCCGGGTCGTGACCCGCGCAGCCGATGATGTTGTCGCCTCCGTGTTCTCACTGTCCAGCTCGGCACCGCACCTGTTCGGCGACAAGGTCACCGCTTTCGAGACCGAGCTGCGCCAGCTGCTCTATGACGCGAGCCCGACCGGGGTGTTCAGCGAGCACCTCCGGGAGATCGCGCTCGACATCTGGCATCCGTAGCCACACCACCCACGGCCCGGGCCACGGCCACGGGCCGGGCGCGCGCAGTCAGCGACGTTGTACGGCAAGGGCCTAACTGGGTGGTCGGCACCGGAAGTCCGTCGGAGTTGGCGCCGACCGGACACCTCCAGCCCTACCTGCCCAGCGATCATGCAGGTCGTGAACTCGACAGCACGGACATTTTTGGTCGGCGGAAACGTCCGCGTTGTCGAGTTCACGACACCCAGATCCACTCGACTGCGCCCGCTACCCGGTATCCGACCCATACCCGCCCGCTGGCTGGGCACTCGACCTGCGGTCACGTCACCCCTCGACGAACTTCCGGTGCCGACCACTACGACATCAACAGGATGCCGGCTCAGGAGGGGGAGTAGCGCGGGCAGCGGGTCGGCCGTGACGGTGAACTTCTTGCCTGCGGGCACCACGACCGCAGTGTCGTCGTACATCTGTACCTACCCGATCCGCGGGGGTGCATTCTGGCGGGGTGGGTATGGACGTGATGGTTTCCGCGGGTCCGCCGCCCTTGACGTGGGAGCGGTTGGTGACCGCGTGGACGTTGAGCCCGGGCGCGCTGATGGCCGTGGCTGCCCTGGGGGTGGCTTACTGGCTAGGGGTGCGCCGGCTACGCCGGACGGCGGTGGCGTGGCCGACTGGCCGGCCGTGGTGGTTCGCGCTCGGGCTGGTGTCGATCCTGCTGGTGACGGTGACCTTCGTCGGGGTCTATGCGAACACCCTGTTCTGGGATCGTGCGGTGCGCAACATCGTGCTGTTCATGATCACACCGATGTTCCTGGCCCTGGGGGCGCCCCTGACCCTGCTACGCGACGTGCTCCCGGCGCCGGCCACCCGGGCGGCCGGACGGGTGCTGCACAGCGGCGCCGCCCGCGCCCTGACCTTCCCCGGCGTGGTGACCATCGCGCTGATCGCTCCGCTGTTCGTGCTGTACCTGACCCCGCTGTACGAGGCCAGCCTGCGGTCAGCCGTCGTCGGCGCAACCGTTGACGTCGGCCTGGTCGCCGCCGGGTTCTTCTACTTCTGGACCCGGTTTCGGATCGACCCCACCCCGCGCACCGATCCCTACCTGCTGACGATGGCGATCAGCGTCGCAGAAGTCATCTTCGATGGGGTGTTGGGGTTGACCCTGTGGCTGGGCCCGCTGATCGCTCCGCATTACTACCTGGAGCTGCACCGGGCGTGGGGACCGGACCTGCGGATGGATCAGATCATCGGCGCCGGGGTGCTGTGGATCGGTGGCGATCTGGCCGGCCTGCCGTTCCTCGCCGCGGTGGTGACCCGGATGATGCGGGAGGACCAGCGCGACGCCGTGGCGATCGACGCCGAACTCGACACCCTGGATGCTCTCGATGCCTCACTGGGACCCGCGGCAGCCGGCCCATCGCCAACCCAGCCCCGGCTGTGGTGGGAAGACCACCCAGAACTAGCCCAACGATTCCGCCGACCCCGCTGAGTCCGGCGGTGTTCTCATCGTGTTCTCATCACGCCTGCCTAGGGTGACGGTGTGCGGGTGCTGATTGTCGAGGACGAGCTGCGGATGGCCGCGCTGCTCAAGCGGGGACTGGAGGAAGACGGTTACGCCGTGGACGTGGTGGGTACCGGCACCGACGCGGTGTGGCAGGCCAACGAGTTCGGTTACGACGCGGTGGTGCTGGACGTGATGTTGCCCGGGTTGGATGGGGTGGGAGTGTGCCGGCGGCTGCGTGAGTCGGGCCGGTGGATGCCGGTGCTGATGCTCACGGCCCGCGACGCCGTGGAGGATCGGGTCCGGGGACTCGACGCCGGCGCGGACGACTATCTGACCAAGCCGTTCAGCTTCGCCGAGCTGTCAGCCCGGATCCGGGCGCTGATCCGCCGCGGTGCGGTGGAGCGGCCCAGCGAGCTGCACGCCGCCGATCTGCGGCTGGACCCGGCGACGCGCCAGGCGTGGCGCGGGCAGGTGGAGCTGGACCTCTCGACCAAGGAGTTCGCCCTGCTGGAGCTGTTCCTGCGCCATCGCGGTCAGGTACTCACCCGCACCCGGATCCTGGAGCACGTGTGGGATTTCGCCTACGACGGGGTGTCCAACGTCGTCGACCAGTACGTGCTGTACCTGCGCCGTAAGATCGACCGCCCGTTCGGGCTGGAGCAGTTGGAGACCGTGCGGGGTGCGGGCTACCGGTTGCGCGCCGAACCCACCACGGTCGCATCCCGGTGACGGCCGGGCGGCCGGGGTAAGGACGCGACGATGCCGTTGCGGTTGCGGCTGGCGATGTTGTTCGCGCTCGGCACAGCGGTGGTGATCGCGGCAGCCGCGTTGGCGTTCGTGCTGCAGCTTCGGGTGAGTCTGGACGCCTCGGTGGACGCCGGGCTGCGAGCCCGCGTGCGGGCCGTGGCTGACGAGCTGGACTCCGAGGGGGTGCTGCCGCAGCTCGGCCCGACGGATCAGATCGTTCAACTTCGTAGGCTCGACGGCGGCCTGCTGATCTCTTCGCCCGCGGCCGGTACCCAACCGTTGCTCGATGCCGCCCAGCGGCAGCGGGCGCTGGCCGGCCGGGTGTCGTTCACCACCACGGTGTCCGGCGTTCGAAGCCGGCTGCTGGCCACCACTGTGCCCGTCGGCGGCCAGCCGGTGCTGGTCGTGGTGGGCACCGCCAGCGACGTGTCCGATGCCGCGATGGATCGTGTCCAGACCGCGCTGATCGTAGGCGGCCCACCTGCGGTGCTGCTCGCCGGCGCGGGCGCGTGGTTGCTGGCCGGGGCGGCGTTGCGCCCGGTGGAGCGGATGCGCCGGGAAGCCGCGGACATCAGCGACCGGGACACCGGCCGGCGCCTCGCGGTGCCGTCCACCCGCGACGAGGTCGCCGCGCTGGGTGCCACGATCAACGGGTTGCTCGCGCGGTTGCAGGAGGCGCTGAAGCGCGAACGCAGCTTCGTCGCCGATGCCGGTCACGAGTTGCGGACCCCGCTGGCTATCCTGCGCGCTGAGCTGGAACTCGCGGCGCGTCCCGGTCGCAGCCGCGAGGCGCTGGTCGAGGCGGTCAGCCACGCGGGTGAGGAGACCGATCGGTTGATCCGGTTGGCCGAGGACCTGCTGTTGCTGGCCCGCGCCGATAACGCCCAGCCCTTCCTGCGACCGGTCGCCCTGTTGTTGCCCGACCTGCTAGGCGCCGCCGCCCGCGGTGCGGGTGCCCGCGCCACGGAGCGGGGGGTGACCGTGGCGGTGCGTGGTCCGGCCGCGCTGACCGTCGTGGCTGATCCGGACCGCTTGCGTCAAGCGGTCGATAACCTGCTGGACAACGCCACCCGGCACGCCCCGTCCGGCAGCGTCGTGGAGGTGAACGTCACGGCGAACGGCACGGGCATGGTCACGGTCGAGATCGCTGACCGGGGACCCGGTTTTCCCGTGGACTTCCTGCCCAACGCCTTCGAACGCTTCCACCGGGCCGATGCCGCTCGCACCCGCGACGGGGGTGGGAGCGGGCTGGGGCTTTCCATCGTCCAAGCCATCACCGAGGCCCACGGTGGCCAT
Source organism: Mycobacteriales bacterium (assembly GCA_038276315.1). Classification (GTDB taxonomy): domain Bacteria; phylum Actinomycetota; class Actinomycetes; order Mycobacteriales; family Pseudonocardiaceae. Next base: position 576 of record JBBPZY010000266.1, on the reverse strand, counting down.
GCCACCGTCGGTAACCGACCAGGCGGCGGAGCTACGGTGACCCTCGCGCTGCCGGCTCCCGCCGTCTCGAATCACCCTGGAAACGGGTCCGCCAGGTAGCTGAGCCGGAACCCACTGGTGGGGGCTCCCCATTCGCGGGGCGCGCGATGGGGAGCCCCATGTCAGTGACTCAGTCGCACCGACGCCGCCTGTGACAGTCGTCGTCGTGTCGCCGCCGCCGGTTGCAGTCGTCGTCGCCCCGGCATTCGTCGCCGCCACGCCCATCCAAGAATCGCGTTTTCATTGTTTCCGTCCCTCCTCGGTGAGGTAACACTCTGCGTGTTTCCCCGATTACCACTGTACCCGTCGGTCGCTCCGACACTCGGTATTCTCAGCGTATTTTCAGCTCACGTAGGTATTCTCAGCGAACTTTCAGGTGTCCATTGGAACCGGGAGGGGGCGGTTTCAATCGGTCATGGCGACACAATGTTCCGCGATCAGCGCTTCGAAGACTTCGACCGGTTTCCGCCAGCCTAGCGTCTTGCGTGGTCTGCCATTCAGTTCCGTTGCTACCTTATCAAGTTCTTCCTGGGTGTG
>JBBPZY010000265.1:0-19160 GCA_038276315.1 Mycobacteriales bacterium | reverse complement strand
TGAACGCGGTGCCACAGGTGCCTCTGTTGCACGCTGAGTGGTCGAGCCGGACACCAGAGTCCCTGGTCGTCTACCCGTGCCGGGTGAATTCGGAGACTCATAATCCGTCAGGTCGTGGGTTCGATCCCCACCCGCCCCACCAGATTACCAGCGATGATGCTCTCTTCAAGATCGATAATTACGATCTTTGTCCATGGGATTGTCTCCGTACTGCTGCCTAGGTTGCCTCATGGCCCAGTGGGGAAGCCGGGGACGCTGGCGGGAGCATTCTGTTGCGTTGCGAGCTCGTTTGTGCATCCGCCGGTTTGCGGGCGAGGTCCCGGTTGACCAGCGGGCAAGACACGTGGAGTGCCCGGCGCGTGGACACTGCGCGCCGGGTGCGGCGACGGAACCGAGGAACGGACTGGTCAAGGCCAACACCACGCCCCCGGGGATGCGGATCATGTGCGATGCGAGCGCCCGCATACCGGCGCGCAGCTCGACGCGTTCGAAGAACGGGAACCCTCCGCCCAACTACCGAAGTCTCTGCTGCATTGCAGTCTTGCTGCATGGCAGCGATGCAGCATGTACACTAACGACATGGCCGAGTTCCATCTGACCGTTCAGGGGCGGGGGACCCTCGCCCTGCCGACCGAGATCCGTCGGCGTCACCGGCTTGACGAGCCAGGAGCCCAGGTGCGGCTCGTTGAGCGGGACGATGGTGTTATCGAGTTGCATCCGCTCGTTGCGGTGCCTGCCGACCAAACCTGGTTTTGGAGTGAGCGTTGGCAGCGAATGGAGGCGGAGGCGGACGTCGCCGCCGGGCGGGTTGCCGTGACCGATGGACCTGACGAGTTCCTTGAGGAACTCGACGCGCCGGCGTGAGGTTCGAGCGGACAGACAGCTTCAAATCCGACTGGCGGCGGCTGTCCGACGCCGAAGGTGAGCTATCCCGGTCCGTGATAAAGCAGTTTCACGTTGCTGCGGAGCGCGTCGTCGCGGACCCACGGGTACATTGGCCGAGGAGTCTGCGGATCAAGCGAGTGGTGAGCGCTCCCCGAGTCTGGGAGATGACTTGGTCGTTCTCCGGGCCCGGTGGCCGCGCCACGTTCGAGTGGGTCGAGATCGACGGCACATCTGGCATCAGGTGGCGTCGGATCGGTACTCATGAGATTTTCGCGAACCGTGAGGACCGTCGGAGGCGCTCCGTCTAAGGCGGGGCGCCCAGCGGGATGGCTTGTCCGAGAAACGGGATCTAGCGGCTACCCGCCGGTTCTTCACCCATGCGCTCAAGTACGGCCCCTCGCCGACGGAGGTGGCCACCGACCGTGCGCCCACCTACCCGCGCGTGCTCGACGAGGGGCTGCCCGCCGCCTGTCACGTCACCGAGCAGCGCACGAACAACCCGATCGAAGCAGATCACGGCGGCCTGAAATCCTGACTGCGGCGATGCGCGGGCCAAGCGGCTGCGCTCCGCCCGAGTAATCAACGCTGGACACGCCTTCATCCAGCACTGCTACGCTGAGTCTGCCGGCATTTCGGCCAACGCAACACCTCCCTCCATTCCGCCGACGGGAGTCTGGCATCGGAGTCGCGCCCGCGACCACGCATGGGTGCAGCGGCCACCGTACGCCGCCGGAAATGACCCGCCGATTGTCGACGTCGCTAATCGGCCCGACATTTTCCGTGGAGAGTCCTGTCCACAGTCGCGGTATCGACTCCATCAAGGCGCCAACGCCCGAGTACACGTATCTCAGCCAGGGACAGCAGCTCGCCTCAGCCGGTTATCAGGCGGCGCAGTGAGCGCAGTGGTATCTGGGTCCACGAGGGGCGGTAGCGGGTCTCGTACACGGTTTCGTAGACGGCTTTGTCCAGCTCGTAGGCGTGCAGCAGTACTTGGGAGCTGCGTGGGTCGGTGCCGGCCACGTTGGCGTAGCCGTCGCAGAACGCTTCGCGGTTGCGCCCCGCCCACTCCTGGGCGCGGTACCGCAGTTGTCCGCCGGAATCGCTCGCGTCGTATTGCCATTCGGCGAGCTGGTGGTAGGCGGCGTAATCGAACGAGCGAAGCATCCCGGCGACGTCGCGTAACGGCGGGTGAGGGGCGCTCCGCTCCGCTAGGGGTTTGGCGGGTTCGCCCTCGAAGTCGATGAGCAGCCACCCAGCCGGAGTCCGCAGCGCCTGGCCGAGGTGTAGATCGCCATGCACTCGCTGCACGCTCACCCCGGGAGGCAGCGCTGCGACTGCGTGGAAGGCTGAGCGCAGCGCGGGCTCCAGCTCGGCCAGCTCCGGCACCACCGGCAGCGCATCGTCCAGTCGGCGGGTCATCCCGTCAGACACCGCGGCCAGGTCCTGGGAGTCCAGTGTGGATGTCCCCAGCGCGGCGGCGAGGTCTGTGTGCACCGCGGCTACCACTTCACCGAGCCGGTAGGCTTCGCTGGCGAAGTCGCCGCCGACCTCGTCGGCCTGCAGGTCCGCCTCCGCCAGCAGGTCACGGACACTGACCAGTGCCATGGTCCAGCCCTCGACGGAGTTCGCGGCGTACTCCTGGAGGATCCCGAACGAGGCAGGCTCGCCGTGCAGGGAGCCCTCGATGGCGCCCAGCAGCTGCGCGACGTGCGTGCATCCCACCTCGCGCAGCGCCCGGTGCAGTTCGAGGTCGGGGTTGAGGCCGGGTGTCACCCGGCGGAACAGCTTGAGGATGGCCTGCTGCCCGTAGACCACGCAGCTGTTGGACTGCTCGGCCATCATCATGCGGCCGATCACGTCGTGCGGCAGGTCCGCTCCGGGCTCCAGCGTGAACCGCAGCGGACCGACCTGCTCTTCCCGGGCGAACAGGTCGAGCACGACCCCGGTCAGCTGCGGATCCCACAGCCCGTCGTAGCCGACGTCTTCATCCACCGTTCCAATCACGGCGTGCTGCAGCTCGGGCGGCAGCTCGCCGCGGCGGCCGAGCAGCAGCTGGTAGTGCTGCGGTGACCCCCCATCGGCGAACTCCACCCGCAGCACAACATGCTCGGCGCGCGGCTGCCCGCCGAAGAGCGTCACCGACTGGGCGACGTGCACGCCCGCGATCGCACGCCCCTTCGCGGCGAACCAGCGTTGCGCCGGCAGCCAGTCGGCCAGCCGGTCGGGAACTGCGCTCTCGGGCTGCTCCTGGGCCGGGATGGCGAACCAGTAGAAGCCGTGACCGGGCAGCGTGAGCAGGTAGGGCAGCTCACCGATCGGCGGGAAGGGTGTGCCTCCGGTCAGCTCCACCGGCGCGCAGCCACGCCAAACGCCCAGGTCCAGTTCCACCGGCTGCGGTAACCGGGACATGTTGTTCACACACAACACGACGTCGCGGCTGCCGTCGGGCTCGTGGTACTCCCGGACATAGGCCAGCACGCTCGGGTTGGAGGCGCCGAGCTCGTAGAACTCGCCCAGGCCGAACGCGGCGTGCTGCTTGCGGATTTCGATCATCCGCCGGTTCCAGTGCAGCAGCGAGTTGATGCTGTTGATCTGCGCCTCGACGTTGACCGCCTGGTGGCCGTAGAGCGGATCCATGATGATCGGGAGGTACAAGCGACCGGGGTCGCAGAAGGAGAACCCGGCGTTGCGGTCCGGCGTCCACTGCATGGGACCGCGGACAGCGTCGCGGTCGCTCAGCCAGATGTTGTCGCCCATGCCGATCTCGTCGCCGTAGTAGAGCACTGGTGAGCCGGGCAGCGAGAGCAGCAGCGCGGTGAACAGCTCAAGCTGGTTGCGGTCGTTGTCCAGCAGCGGGGCGAGCCGGCGGCGGATCCCGATGTTCGCCCTCATCCGGGGGTCCTTGGCGTACTCGGCGTACATGTAGTCGCGCTCTTCGTCGGAAACCATTTCGAGGGTGAGCTCGTCGTGGTTGCGCAGGAAGATGCCCCACTGGCAGCCGCTGGGGATCGGTGGGGTTTGGGCGAGGATCTCCGAGATAGGGAAGCGCGACTCCCGACGGACCGCCATGAAGATCCGCGGCATCAACGGGAAGTGGAAGGCCATGTGGCACTCGTCGCCGCCCACGCCCGAATCACCGAAATACTGCACAACGTCGGTGGGCCACTGATCGGCCTCGACGAACAGGACCCGCCCGGGGTACTCATCGTCGACGACCTTGCGACAGCGGCGCAGGAATGTGTGCGTCTCGGGCAGATTCGAGCAGGTCGTGCCCTCCCGCTCGAACAGGTAGGATACCGCGTCGAGCCGGAAGCCATCGATGCCCAACTCCAGCCAGAACCGCAGCACATCGATCATCGCGTCGGCGACCGCCGGGTTGTCATAGTTCAGGTCGGGCTGGTGGGAAAAGAAGCGGTGCCAGTAGAACTGACCGCGCACCGGGCAGTAGGTCCAGTTTGAGCTTTCGGTGTCCACGAAGATGATCCGGGCGTCGGGGTAGCGAGTGCTGTCGTCGCTCCAGACGTAGAAGTCGCGGTAGGGGCCCTCCGGGTGGCGCCTGGAGTCCTGGAACCACGGGTGGGTGTCGGAGGTGTGGTTCAGGACCAGGTCGATGATGACGCGGATCCCGCGCTTGTGCGCCTGGTTGAGCAAGTGCGCGAAGTCCTCGACGGTGCCGAACTCCGGCAGCACCGTCCGGAAGTCGCGGATGTCATAGCCCCCATCACACAGCGGCGAGTCGTACAACGGCGGCAGCAACAGGCAGTCAACGCCGAGCCACTGAAGGTAGTCGAGCTTCTCCGTCAGTCCGCGCAGATCTCCGGAACCGTCGCGGTCAGAGTCGCAGAAGGCACGAACGAATACCTCATAGAACACCGCGCGCTTGAACCAATCGGGCCCGACGGGCCGCTCACGGACCTGCCCGAAGGGCTCCGCGCTCGTATCTGACACCACGCCGGGCACAACTCGCTCGCTCATCGTCGTTAACGCTAGTGCCGCCACCCACAATCTTCGCGTCGAGGGCACTCCTTAGCGGTGCCGTTCTGCGGCCAGGGAGTGAGACACCGCGTGCTGCGTACGCGTCTCGGTGCTTCGCCGTGCTCTTCGGGCACGATCAACCGCTTCGCTGTTTGATCAAGTCGAGGTGGAACTTCCAGAACGTGATCTGGCCGCTGGTCTCGTCACCGCGCAGGTGATGGGACAGGTAGATCAAGGCGAAAGCCAGTGGGTCCACACATGACACAGCGCGCCTCTAGCAGTTTGCTGAGCGCACCGGGATGTCCGCGTTGAACCGCGTCAGGTATCCGCCCAGGTCGAACGTAGCGGCCGGGTGGCGAAAAAAGGACAGAGGTCACTCAGCCGCCCGGCACCCCGACAGTCCCGACGACGGTCAGAATCGCAGCCACGAGGAATGCCACGCAGGATAGGACAATCAGGGCGGTACGTCCCGTCCGGTGCGTCACTAGGAAACTTCCCGCCAGGAACAGCAAACCAAGCGCGATCAGCAGCTCGTAGTAGTTCATGGATTTGTCCTCCCGCGTAGCTGTTGCTCGGCCACAGCAGCCGCAGCCTGAGCCTCCCGCACCAGCTCAGCGAGCGCGACGTCCTCCGGGCCGCTGCATAGGCGCGCTTTGAGCGGGTACTCGGCGGCATGACCACGATAGCGCCGGGCTCGTTGACCTTTGTCGGAACGGCGACAACCGTGTTGAAGCTCGGCGGGTTCACGCTGCTAACCGACCCGAACTTCCTGCACCGTGGCCAGCGAGCCTACCTGGGCTACGGGCTGACCTCGAAACGGTTGACCGAGCCGGCGCTCCAGCCGGAGCAGCTGCCGGCGCTGGACGCAGTGCTGCTCTCGCACCTGCACGGCGACCACTTCGACCGGGTCGCCAAGCGGGCGCTACCGAAGGATCTAGAAGTTGTCACTACCCCGCAGGCCGCGCGCAAGCTGGGTCGCTGGGGCTTCCGGACGTGCACGGGCCTGGAAACGTGGCAGGAGCATATGTTCGAGCGCGGCAACGAACGGCTGCGGGTGACTGCGGTGCCCGCCGTACACGGGCCCGGTCTGGTCGACCGGCTGCTGCCGCAGGTGATGGGCAGCGTCGTTGAGCTGGAACAGGCCGGTACGGTGACGCTACGGCTGTACATCACTGGAGACACGCTGTACCGCAAGCGACTCGCCGACGTCCGGCGGCGCTTCCCAGACATCGATGCGATGGTTGTGCATCTCGGCGGTACCAGGATCATGGGCATCCTGGTCACGATCGACGGTCGGCAGGGCGCTGACCTGGTCCGGCTCATCGAGCCGCGGATGACGGTTCCGGTGCACATCGACGACTACAGGGTTTTCCGCTCGCCTCTGTCGGACTTCCGCTCCGAGGTGGCACACCGTGACCCGCGAAGCGAGATCCGGCCGGTCGCGCGCGGCGAGCGGATCGCGCTCGGGGTCGCCCGCCAGCCGTCGCGCTCGATCCCGGACTGATCTGGGAGGCGACCGGGCCGCCCGCGACTCGCTCCGTCAGGCCCAGGATGTCGGCTACAGCTTCAGGAACTGAAAGATCTTATCCAACACTTCGGGCTGCGCGATCCACCACACCGCGCTGGCGACTGCGCCCATAAGCACAAAGAGCAGCACGATCCGGAACGACAAGTAGTGCGCGGGCACGGGCATCCTCACGACGCGGCCACCAGCTTGTCAGGGGCCACCGATACGCCGGAACGACCCAGCAGCCACAGTAGTGGCTGCGCGGGCGAAATGGGGCTGGCCCAGCCGTCCGCGTCGGTTGCTGCGTTCAGCGACGAGACGAGGAAGTAGCGGACTAGGCCGAAGTCCCGCGCGGCTCCGTCAAGCAGATTGTCCAGCCCCTTGTCCCGCAGCCAGATCTCAACCTCTCTCGATGCCGCCTCGCGGTGTAGGCCTGCGGCGGGCGGGAGACCGAGCAACAGATCGGCCTTCACCACGGCGACGGCGAGCGGCTTGCTTTTCAGCTTCAGGCCCTGGTCGCGCAGCGACTGCGCGGTGACCAGGTAGGACCGCTCGGGGTGCATCCTGGCTGGCTGCGCCGCCTCGAGCCGTGACCTCAGCGCTCCGGTGAGATCGTCCGCGACGGCGGGTACCGAAAAGGGGTCGAGCACGAACACGAGGCCCTGCGCGTCATCGAGGAACGGCAGCTCGCTGTTCTGCTCGCGGCTGCTGAAGAACTCGCCTGCCGCGTCGAACAAATGCAGTAGCGCCTTGCATCGCGCCACCGTGAGCAACAGGGTGATTCCGGCCGGTGGTCGATCGGCCTCGGTCTTGGCCGTCTGCGCCCCGGACTCCACCATCGTGGTGGCGTCCCCGAGGGTGTCTTCACTTTCCGGTCCAACCGGGTGCAGCGACCCGCCGGCCGCAGTCAGCTGCCGGACAAGCGCGACCATGCCGGCGCGCACCAGCCGGGTCTTGCCGGCCGAGGCGGGTCCGAACACCGGAACCAGCACGTCGGTCAGCACGGCCGCTCCGGCGCGCAGCGGCCGGTCGCATTTCTGGCACGCGGCCACCAGCCCGGCTGCGGCCTGCAGGACGGTGGTCGGCAGCAGCGCCCCGCACTCGCACCGGCGGACGAAAGCGCCGAGCCGGCCAGCCCTGATGTCACGGTGGGTCTGCCCGCACCCACAGCGGTAGGCCGGCAGCCGGTTGCGGTAATTGCAGCCAGAATGGTGACAAGTGGCCTTGGCGCCGCGGAGCACGCGGATGCCCAAGTCCACCCCGCGCAGCACACCGACGACGAGCAACCAGCCGAGCCACGCGAGGGTAAGCACAATTCCGAGCAGACCATAGACTGCGATGCAGCCGACGGTGGCGCCCGCCGTCATCGCGATGGCCCCCAGCAACGGCAGCAGCAGCACCGGCCAGAGCACGAGCACCGCCGGCTTGTCGCGCACGAACTCGGTCATCCACGCCCACATCAACACGAGCGCGCGTACGGTGCGTCCCAACGCCGCACCGAGGTCGGCTCGGCTCTGCGCGAACAGGTAGCTCGGCCACGCGCTGTCGCGCTCGAAGTTTGACCTCACGCTCGGCAGCCGCTTGCGGAGATCGGACGGGGTGACGGTCGGGGCTGCCGAGCCCTCGAATCCCAGCAGCACGCCGGTCAACACCACGATCACCAGCAGTATGCCGATGCCGCTCGCGCCGACCGTCACAAAGGGCCACGCGGGGCCGAGCACGTAGATGAAGGCGTAATAGCAGCCAGCGCCGTACAGGGCGATCGCGAAAACTGCGCCGATGACCGCAGGCACGGCTCACTCGCCCCGTTTCCGGAGCGCGCCCGGGGCCGCCTCCAACACCGCCGCCAGTACCGGGTCGCGGGCGATTCTCGTCGCTTCCGCGGGCGCGGTCAGCAACCAATCAGCCGCCTGCTGCGCCTGGCGCTGTCCGGTCAGCCGCTCACCGGCCGCGACCACGACCGCGACGAGGCGATCAGCGTCGGTCGGCTGGACCTGCGCATCAGTACCGTCTGCGCAAGCCCTGGCGAACTGGCCCGCGAGCTCGACCGCGTCCACCACGTCGTAGGGATCCTCGGCCAGCAAGCGCGGAACCCAGAAGCACGCGGCGTCGGTGACGTCCACCTCGGTATGGCAACCCCGGCCGAGGTCGAAGACAGCGAGACCGCTGCCTGGTTCGGTGTCCGCCCAGCTCCCAGCCCACTGCGGGTGCAGCGCGATGATGTCATGCTGACCGTACTGGCCGTCTGCCACGAAGACCTTGAAGCTGACGTGCAACGCCTCAGGTCGGGGCAGTAGGAGGGTCGCCGCGGCGATCCAGCACGCGGCTTCCTCGGGGTCGGTGCTCACGAGCACCACAGTGCGCCGGTACTCGGGGTCGGCGAGGTGGTGGATCGCTGAGACCAGTGCGGTAAGCCGTTCCTGGCCGCCTGCGGAGTCGTGTACCCGGTCGCGGACGGTCTCGACGTCGAGCGGTCCCGGTGGTGGGTGGGCCGCCAGCTGGTCGAGCTCGACGCCCGGGGCAGGCGCTACGGCCCACCATGGTGCGCCCCATAGCTGCGCGGGCCGAACCGACCCGTAGTCGGCGGGATCCCGCGTGACGACGGCGTGGGTGAACTGGTTGCCCTCCCGGGTGCCGTTGGCCTCCTGGCCGAGATAGCGCCCCGCCGCGGTCGCGAACACGCCTCCCTCGGCGGTGTGCGCCAGCGACGGCGGGTAGTCGCGGACCGGCTTACGCTGCCGCATCCACCTCACCGGAGGCTCGTAGAGCGCCGTGCGTTGCACCAGCGGCATGGCCTCGGTGGTGACTCCGGGCGATGCGGCCTGGAACTGGAAACCTGCTCCGCCCTGCAGACCTTGCCCCGGCCGGCAGTCGGTGTAGTAGAGCGAGCCGAATCCGCTGCTCACGCTCGGCTCCGGTCGATCACGCCGAAACCGCTGAGCAACCACAGCAGCGGCTCCTCGACGCGGAAGGGCTGCACACCGCCCGCGTCGACCTCTTTGGCCGCGTAGTCGGGGGCGGCGCCGAGGGCCGACACCGCGAAATAGCGGAAGGTCGCGTAGTTGTGCATGAGATGCGCGTCAATATCGTCCGCGCCGTAGTCGTGCAGCATGGCCCGCACGTGCTCATGGGTGTTCTGGCCCGCCGTCTCAGCGTAGCCCGGCACCGCCGCTGGCTTCGCCAATAGCGGGTGGTTTCCGCCGAGCACTGGGAACAAGGCGTCCATCTTCGCGAACACGACGGCCAGCGGCACCTTCACCCGCCTGCTCGCCTTGACCTGATGCGACACCCGCAGCAGCTCAGTGATCCGGTTGAGCACATCCAGCGGGGGTTCGGCCGCACGGACGATGGACGTGGGAACGTCAATGCGGTCCATCGCTCCGGGCAGCTGCCACGGGTCGAGCAGCAGGACCAACCCGTTCGCTACGCCAAGGTAGGCCTGCGTGTGCACCCGGTCTTGGGTCGTGAGGTCCTCACCCGCGGTGTCGTAGAAGGAGACCACCGTCGTGCCGAAGGTTTCCCGGCCCAGCCTGCGCTTGGGCTGCCGCCATTCAACGACGACCGGCGCGCGCAGGCCGTTGAGTGGCGCAGCTGTCTGTTCGAACAGCCTTCCGTGCCGGAAAAGCTGGTCTTCGTAGTCTTCCAGCCATTGCCGCGGCGACCCGACGCCGCCCTGCTGATCCCCGCTGAGCCGGATGTCGGCGTGGAACCGGCGCCGCACCGTCGTGTGCAGCTCGTGGTGCAGCACCGAGAGGTAGACAGTCTTGCCCGCCCCCTTGCCGCCGACCATCCCGACAAGGGGGCTGCGGCTCTCCGCGAAAATCGACGACAGCGGTGTGTGGCAGGCCGGGCAGGCACGTACGCCGGTGCAACCGCCGCAGTGCGGGCACGCTGCCATGCGGGCCCTGCCGAGGGGACCGCCGAGCAGGCGGCGCGACTCTGGCACGAAAGTCGGGTATGCCGCCGTTCGGACATTCGTCAGCTGCTGGCGGCGCTCGTCCTCCCGCTTGGCGCACCTCGGGCGGCCCGGTACGCCACGTCCGAGGCACTGGTAGGCCAGCTTGGCTTGGTTGATGAGGTGGTAGCAGTACGGGCAGGCGACGGTGGCCATCTCAGGACACCTTCAACTGGCCGACTGGCGGATCGACGAGGAGGGCGGGTGCGGGCTCGGCGAGGAAACACCGCAACCAGTACGGCTTGGTCAACCGCGGGACGGGGACCTCCAGCACCACCGGCACCGCGGGGTCGATCACGACCGGCCGCCGGAGCAGCTCCACTCCCGACTCAGGCGATAGCGGCATGGAGTGTCCAGTCGCGGCCACGATGATGACGGTGACACCGGAGAGAGGCTCCGCACCGGAGAGCGTCACGACGCACGTCACGCCGCTGATGAGGTGGTAGCCGCGGCGGCGCAGCTGGTAAGTCAGCGGTGGGGGTCGCTCCTCGACTACCACAGACATCATTGCCGAGCGACTTTCCCCGCTTTCGCCGAGCATCACGGCGCCCACCTCGACGCGCGGGGCGCCCAGGAAGCCGCGGAGCTGGCAGCCGCCCTCGTCGCGATATTGCTGCACGGTGATGCGCTGCCTGCCGCCCGCCCAGCGCACATCGGCTGCGCTGACCTTGTCTGGCCACAGCCACGTGACCCGGACATCGTCGCCGAAGCGCTGAGCCCGCAGCCGGCGCACCGGTTCCGCGAGGGCCACGACGGCGTCGCGCCCGCGGACCGCGCCGTGTGCGCCGAGGGTGAACGGCACGCAGTAGGAACGACCGGGGGGCACCGGCGCGATGAGTGTCATCGACTCGCCCTTCGCGGTGCGCGTGCCATCGAGCTCGACGCCGTAGCCCGCCAGCTCCGCCGGCGCGACGACCTGTCCGTACTCCCACGGGCACGGCTGTGGCGAACTCCGGACGACGATCTCGCTGCCGGGGCGCTGCGACCAGGACAGCCGTGCCATCAGGCCCGCACCGGTTGTGGGCGTCGCGGTCAGTGCGACTGGCCGTGGCTCCGGGCGGGTTGCGCCGCGCACGACCGCGGGCGCCGAACGCAGCGCACCGATACCGCCTGGATCCGGATAGCAGGCGACCAGCGTGTAGAAGTACGCAACGCCGTCTACGGCTGTCTCGTCGCAGAACGCGCGGTTGCAGTCAACGGCCACCGGCTGGCCCCGGTCCCGCGGGACGCCCACGGTGCGGTGGACCTCGACGGCCGCGACGTCGGGGTGGACCCGCCAACGTCCGGTGACGACGTTGCTGCCGCCCTCGACCACCACGTCGGTGACGGGCGGAACGATCTGTGCCGTGGCGTAGGCGGGGCGCGACCACTGCCCGCCCGCGGTGCGCGCGAACGCCGCGTAGTGCACTCGCCGCCCGACCGGGGGCGCCTCGTCGGCGGTCGAGTGCCCGGAGCGGATCGGTATCTCGCGGCCGTCGTCAGCGCCGGCAGGCTTGCGGCCCTCCCTGCGGACCACCCGGAATGTGGTCGCGTCACTGTGATCGGGCGCCGGGCGCCAGGCGATGTGGACGCCGCAACCGTCGGCGTCCGCGGTGACCGCGAGGACCGGCGCGGCCGGCACCGCCGTCAGTTGCTCGGTCAGCTCGGGCAGGTCGCAGGCCAGCCCGAGCGCCTCCCGCAACCGCGCCCGCGCCTGCTCGTCGCGGCCGGCGTGCAGGTCCTCCGCGGCGGCTCGGCGCAGGCTTGCCACCTGCTCGCGTTGGCGCGCCACGGCCTCGCGCGCGGTCTCACCCTGCGGGCCGGCAAGGGTGGTCGTGGCTAGTTGCGCGGCGACCAGTTTCCCCCTCGCCAGCAGTTCGGCGACGGTCGCGAGGGAATCGCGGCGGACACCGGGCTCCGCGAGCACACTCACGACGATCCGGCCCGCATCGGTAGTCTGCAGCCCGCTGCGGGTCAGCAAGCGCAACAGTGTGCGGGGCTGGGCGCCATCGGCGCGTTTCGCCCGTATCTCCTGCAGTAAGTGGAACAGCGCGAGCGCGGTGAGGTCAGCGCCGCTGTTGGCCTCACTGACCAGGATGCCCACGGCTTCGCGGTTCGCGCGGATCGCCGGACTGTCCGGCGCTTTGTCCAGATCCTCTCCGCGCTTCTCGGCGACTCGCTGCGACAGCGCCGCGTCCCGGTCCGCAGGTAACGGGGTCACGGTGAACCCGCCTAGTAGGCCGAACGTGGACAGATCAGGAAACAGCAGCCGCGGGATGCTGTCGACACCCGCGGCGAGGAGCTTGGTGTTCAGGCTCTCAAGCCTGCCGCGCATCCCGGCGGCGCTCGGCAGCTCGACCGGTTCGACGATCTGTAGTCCCGCGGTCATGCAAACCTGCTCGATCTCGGCATCCCCGAGCGTCGGATGGGCGGCGGCCGCCGCTCGGAGCTGGTTGTGTGTGATCACACCGAGCTCGCCGTGGCTCGACTCCAGCAGCGCGACTATGTCTTCGATGTCCGAGTCGAGCTGCTGATGGCGGGCCGACTCCCGGGTCCGCCACCACTGCGGGCTCGTGAGGTCCGCGTTCCCACCGCGCTGGAGCTCCGCGTGCTTGCGTAGCAACTGCTGGCACACCAAGCCGGTCGGTCCGGCCTTCATCGCCGCTTTGTTCCACAACCGGACGACGCTGTCGATCCGCCCGCGCAGGGCGGCGGAATCCATGGTCAGGTCGACCGCGTAGCGCGTCAGCAGCTCGTCGGGAAGGTGCGGCAGCCGCTTGCGCAACGGCTTGAGCACCTGGGCCTCGTAGGCCCGAGGATCAAAGCCAACCACCTGCGTCAGCCCGAAATCGAGATCTTGGAGACTGCGTTGATGGCATGCCCGAGCTGCTCGGTGGACAAGCCGACTGTGATCCTGATGATCAGCTCGTTGCCGGTGCTGCGCTCGGTGGCCCGCAGCTGCAGCAACCCGTCCTCGTCGATGGACATGACGATGTCAATCTTCGCGAGCTTCCCCACCGGCTGCGGCGGGATGCCCGTGATGCAGCCGCTGCCGTCGTCAAGCGGGTTGTTCGCCGACCGTTCATCACTCACCACCGTGCCGGCCTGCTCGTAGAGCTGGATGAGCACCTCGGTCTGGTTGTGGTCGATGGTCTCGGCGGGGAGCGTGCGGTCGCCGGTGGGCAGCGGATCGTTGGCGAACGCCAGGTGCTTGACGTAATCCCGGCCGGTGTCGCGGTCGTGCATTCCCACCCCGAATGCCTTCGAAAGAACGCTGTGGGTCTTCTTGCCGGAAAGGTGCCTGACCGTCTCCTCGGATATGCCGTACTGGCGGGCGACCTCCGTGATGACGTTGGCCACCTCACGCTCCGCCTCAGCGTCGCTACCGGCGTTCTCCTCGGCCTCCCGCTGCATCTTGTACACAACACGGGACAGCGCGAAGATCGCGGCGCCCTTAGCGACAGCCAACTCCGGGTCATGCAGCTGCGGATCCCAGCCGAACTCCTTGGCCAGTCGGGCCGACACCATCGGCATGCGCGTGGACCCGCCGACGAGCAGCACCTCGTCGATCGTCGCGCCCGGTGACCGCTTCTCCAATGTGTCCAGTGTTCGCCGCACGATCTCGATGGTTCGGTCCAGCAGGTCCGCGGTCATCGTCTCGAACTCGGCCCGGGCGACCTCGATTCGCGCCGCGACACCGGCGAAGCGCAGCTGTACCGGCCGGCTTTCCTGCAACGACAGCTGCTTTTTGAGCTCCTCGGCCTTATTCTCGACCTCCTGAAGGAACTCGGCGTCGTCGCCAGGAGACTCCAGGGGTGCGGCCTGCGCGACGAAGAGCTCTAGCAGGTGGTCACGGAGCCGGGCGTCCCAGTCCGCGCCGCCCAGGTTGGTGTCCCCATCGGTGCACACGACCGTGATCTCGCTGGCGCCCACGTGAATCACTGTCGTGTCGAACGTGCCGCCGCCGAGGTCGTAGACGAGCACCGTTTTGTCGGCGCCGCCCCTGGTCAGGTCGTAGTGCACGGCGGCGGCCACCGGCTCGGGCAGGATGCCTACAACGTCGAGTCCAGCGATCAGACCGGCCTTGTTCGTGGCCTCCTTCTGCCGCGCACCGAAGTAGGCGGGCACGCTGATCACGACCTGCTCGACGGGACCGTTCGTGTAGTTCGCGGCGTCGGTGGCCAGGCGGCGCAGGATCAGCGCCGAGATCGATTCCGGCGTGTGGACCTCGCCGTGAAACTCGTACTCCCTGTCCTCGCCCATCTGCCGCTTGATGAGGCTTACGACACTGTCGGAATCGATGAAAGCCGACTGCTTGGCCGACTCACCGACCACGACGTTGGTCGGCGTCTCGAACTGCACGACCGACGGTGTGATCTCGGCGTTGTTGTCATTGCGGCACACCGTCGGCCGCCCAGTCTCGTCGATGTAGGCGATCGCGGAGTAGGTGGTTCCTAGGTCGATACCGAACACTCGGCCCGCCCCATCGGCACCCTCAACCATCCGTTTTCTCCTTCGTCACATAACGGTGAATCCGGACGCGAGCTGGAACGACGACCCTTCCATCGTGAATCTCCGCGTAACCGTCCTGCACCACGTCGGCAACCGTGCCGTCCTGCTCGGGGTGATCGATCTCCACGACTGCGGCGACCTCCTGGCGGCTCGACGCGAAGGGGGCACCCACTTCCCGGGGCAGGACGACGACGCCGCAGTGCTCTAGGACCTCCTCCACGGTCGCGGCGAACGAATCGAGCAGCGTGGCGACCTGCGGCCCGGTCATCTCGTCGGGGACCGTCCCGGCCTGCCGCAGCAGACCGTTGCGCAGCCGGCACAGGTCCGTGACGATCGGCCGCAGCTGGCCGGCCCGCTCGATCACTTTGAGCCGTTCGATCTCCTCGTGCTGACGGTCGATCACCCGCTCCCTGGCAAGTGCCCGGGCACTCTCGCCGGCGAACCGCTGCGCTACCTCGGCAAGCCCTGCCTCGATCGCGGTGAGCCGCAAGGCGACCTCGGCAGACAACGGCGGCGCATCCGGCACGGGTACGACGGCCGGTTCGCCCTCGACGTGGCCGTTCTTGTCGGGGTGCATCAACTGCTCCGCCGGTTCGGCCAGGTGGACCAATGGTTCGGCAGCCGCGTCGTCAGAGCGATCCTGTGGGCGCATCTCGTCCGTCTCTGCAGTCGGTTACCTGGAAGGGAGCTCCATAACCTGCGCCTCTCCGAAGGTTTTGGCGGATCAGCCGTTGGAAGCGAGACACATATCCGCTCACAGTATCGGCACCTCCACTGTGACAGCGCCGCGCTCCCGCAGGCAACCGCCGCTTGCGTGATGCGCAGCTCCTACCCTGTTGTCCCCGGCCAGACGCGCTCGATCGCCTCCTCAGCCCTGCGGCGCCGGGAATCGTCCGGTAGCGCCGTGCGGATGGCGTCGACCAGCGCGGACGGCCCTGAGGCGAACCTGTCGCAGGATTTGAGCAGGTCGATGACCTGGAGGCGTTGGGGGCCCGCGCTGCTGACCGCAGAGGCGATCTCCCGAGGCATCAGCCGGATGATCTGCCAGCGACTCGGTTCATGCACGAACTCGTCAATGGACAGCAGAGCATCGGTCAGCTCGCCAAGTGCAGCCACCGGCACAGATCGGGGTGCGACGCTCGGTATCGGCGAGAAGAACACTTCTGTCCTGCCTTGCGCGCCGCGATACCAGAGAAAGCTCGGCACCTGTCGAGTCTTGCCTATCGCGCGAAGCTGAGTAAAGCGCTGGCCAATCCGATCCCGCAGCGCGTCAAGATCCGGTGGCCAGGTACCCGTCGGCGCCGTCGCCAGCTCTGCACGGAGCACCTCTGAGAACAGACCGGTCTTGCGGCCGTCGAGGTTCACAGCCGCTTCACCGGGGCTCGCTGCTAGAAGCACACGCTGCTCGCACGACAGTCTGGGGCTGCCCAACGGAAAGACCTCGGCGGGCAGGGTGTGGGCGAGGTGGAGCTGCTCGACGAGGTTTTGGCATGCATCGATCAGAACCATCTGCCGAGGATGGTGTGGATAAAAGTTCGTCCGCAACGAGACAAGTAGGGCGGAGAGATCGACGTTGCGCTTATCGGCGTTAGTCGCGTCGGCGCAAAACAGCCGACGGGTATCACCACCATCTACCACCCCGTGCCCGCCCCAGTACAGCACCAGAAACTCACTTCCGCTGCTGCGAAGACTGTCCACCAGGGTCGCCCGGACTGTCGCGTAGTCGGCTGGCTGCGCGTTAAATCCATGGCGCGCCACTGCGTCCCGGTTTTCCGTCAATGGCGAGACCAGAAACGAGACGTTGCCTGCCGGAACACCTCTGCTGATCAGCCACTCTACGAATCGGCACGCATCGAGCGCCGGCCCGTCGAGCCGCCAGGAGGATCCGGCCGAGTACTCTTCGACGCCGACGACTACAGCTCTCGTACCGGCTGGCGTCACGGGCACGGCAGTACCTCGTTCACAATGGCATAGAAGTCATCGTTGCCGAAGTAAGCGCTGTGTGACCGCGGAAACGGTACCCGGTTGTCGACGACTCGGTCCTTCACTCGCCCAGGAAACACCCCCTCACCCGCGTAGCCGAGCAGGTCACGCCGATCGTAGATATTGACCCATGGCGGCACCGATGGAGGTAAAGCCTGACCGAACTCCAGCGCGGGAAGTGCGTTGAGCTCGTAGAGGTACGGCGCCTGCGAACCGACTGTGATCAGGAGCTGCACAGACGGCAGGTCGCGGCTGATGAGGAGGTCCACTGCGGCTATTCCACCGAGGCTGTGCGCGAGGCACACTACTGGGCCTTCAACAACGGCGACCTCGCGCGCGATGAAGTCACGGATATCCTGGCCACGGGCTAGGTAGAGCATTACGTCTCCGGCCAACGGAGAGGCCGCTTCAGTGATTGCCGCGCGCCGGCGCTCAATCGACCTGGTCGCCCCGAGCCGCAACGCTAGCTCGAGACCCACCCGGCCTACCGTCACGCCAAAGCCTCGGTCTGAGCCGCCGAGCAGCGCGACGATCTGAGCGACTAGCTTGTCGCGATGAACGCCGTCGACCAGCAGCGGCGTCGCTAGTTCGGTGTCCCCGCCGACGAGGACTGTCGCGACAACGGCCCTGGCCAACGCCAGTCGCGTCTCGCCACCGGGGACAACCTCGTGCGCGAGGAGTGCCTGGCCCACCTCGCTATCCAGCACGGTAATGACCGCTGCCTCAAACGCCTCCTGACTACTCGTTTCGCCCAACAGCAGGGCCAGAGTTTCGTTTTGGGCAAGCGCGGCCATCTGATCGGCGAGGAGCTGTCCTGGCGGCTCCGACCAGGGAGGACGCTCTATCGGGTTGGGTATAGCGGTGGCCAGCAAGCGCAACTCGAACAGCGGGTCCTTCTCAAGCAACGCCCACAGTGCGACCCCGCCATCCTCGGTCTCGCCGGCCACGTCGTGCGCTACTTCGATGGCACGCCCGCTATAGCCCGACGGGATGGAGACTCCGCCAGCGTGGAGCATCGACCCGTGCTTGCCACCCCAGAAACAAGGGATAACGCGTACGGCAGGGCGAAGTCGGCTCAGCTCCTGTCGGATCCGACATAACACTGTGGCGTACGCCACTTCTCGAACGCCCGTTCCATGGACGAACATCACCGTCGTCACGTGTCCGATCACCATCCGGTGTCGAGGATCCCTATCCGCCGTTCCTGTGCGCTCGTCACAGCGTGACAGGCCTGAGGGCTCGGTGGAAAGGTCGGAGCACAGCCGGGCGGCGCCCGCCGCTTGCGCCCGCCGCAGCAGCCGCGACTTGTTGCCGTAGACTCCTGTCCGCCTTGCACCCGCCGCAGACTGAGGAGCACAGTTGGGGAACCGATCGGGGCGAGGGACGGAGGCGAGATGACGCAGCGAGGGCGTCTCACCTCCCCCGACAAGGAACGGCTGATGAACGCCGTCAACGCCGTACCGATCATGCAAGATCCACAACAGCGTCAGATGGTCGTCGAGGAACTCAGAGATGAATTCGGTTCCCAATTCGATCCAGCCAGGTTCCCGGGGTCTAGTTTCGATAACTGGTCGATCGTAAGAACGTGTATCAGCCATAATGCGGTGCCGTATCTCGTCACCACACTCAGAGTGCTAGGCGGTGCATCTCGCGAATGGCATCAACTAGACGCCGCGGTCCGAGAGATGTTTTCGGCGCCCGCATTGGAAACCGCCACTCGAGATGAGATCAGCAACCAAATCAGGTTACTGCTGCAGGACATAACAATCGACGCGCTGGCGCCAGTGCTCAATCATCCTATGCTCCAGAGTCGAATCCCCTTCGGAAACGCCGAGGTCAGCAACGGTGCTGAAGTATACGAGCGACTGGTTGTGCTTCCCGCCGATGAGGAACCGCGGACGCTCATCCTGTTTCTTGAACTGACGGCGAACCGGCTCGCCGAGCACGACATGGTCGCGCTTCATCGACTGATCGACGACTTCACGACTGAATCCGACGATCGGACCGCGATCCATGAGCTGCGCCGATTACTTGGGCGAAAACTTAGAACCGATGTAGCAGAATCGGAGGCATCCAATTCAGAGACATCCGAATCGGTGGCGTCCGAGCGGGAGCAGCTAGAACGTACTGTATTCACCGATGATTCAACGCTTGGAGACGACGTGACGACCAGGCAACTCCACAAACCCGACCTCACGTCGCCGACACCACCAGCGCTCTGGGGTGCTTGGGCTCAGCCGGTCGTAGCATTTGATCTTGGCGGTTCGGTGGGACAGGATAACCGCCGTGCGCGCGATGTTGATGTTGGTGGATCGGGAAGAGATTTCACGTGGTCTGGCCGAAGGTCTGGAGTACAAGGACATC
>JBBPZY010000264.1:0-19007 GCA_038276315.1 Mycobacteriales bacterium | reverse complement strand
CACACCCAGGAAGAACTTGATAAGGTAGCAACGGAACTGAATGGCAGACCACGCAAGACGCTAGGCTGGCGGAAACCGGTCGAAGTCTTCGAAGCGCTGATCGCGGAACATTGTGTCGCCATGACCGATTGAAACCGCCGACCTTTACCCCCAAACCGATCTTACCCGTGATCACCTGAGGTAACCCGTGACAGCCGAGATGGACATTGACGGGCGCGAATTCGATGAGGACGCACCCGGCGGTGATTTTCCGATCACGAATCAAGAAGTGCTGTCAGAGATGACGAAGATCGGGCCAAAGTTGTGACCACGGTTTGCGCTGGCCGGAGCAGAGCCAGACCGGTGTAGGCAGCGAGAACAAGTTCATCACCGGCCCGGAGGTCACGGTGGTCACCTGTCGTACCTCGGTGAAATACCGGCGCAGATAGGCGGGATCAGAGCCGACGAACAACACGGTGTGGGCATCATCCGGAGGCGATCCGAAATACCAGTAGCCGCGGTGTGCGCTGTAGGCGCGTGGCACCCCGCGCGCTGGGCCGAACCGGTCGATCGCGGCCGCGTCCCAGTACCATTCGGTTATCACCACGGTGTCGTGCCGGGATAGCGGCGGCAGCGCCCGGTAGGCGCCGGCCACCGTATCTGTCTGCTCCGGCCAGCCAAGCATAAACAGCGACCCGAATTTTGCGGGGGTTGGCCACGAGACCGGCAACACCGGCACCGTCGTGAGCGCGATCACTGCCGAGAGAACATAGACCGGCCCGCTGAGCACCCACCGCCACCAGCGCGCCGGCTCCCGCCGTTGCAGCTCCACCGCGCCGGCGGCCCAGCAGACCGAGTACAGCCCAGCCACGTAGTAGTAGCGACCGCCGGTGATGAGAAAGAGCACGACCAGCCCGAGTACGGTGCACCCGAGGAAGCGGTAGGGACGCAGTTCCAATGAGCGCAGCAGCCGCCACAGGCCGTAGCAGACCAGCACCGCCCCCAGCAGGATCCCGGCGTTAGCCAATGCCAGCGGCAAGAACACCAGCCCTCCGCCGGAAAGCTGGTCGTTGGCGATGACCTGCGTCATTGCCAGCTGTGGCCATCCGTGATGTGCCTGCCAAAGCAGATTAGGTAACGCCGAGACAATCGCTATCATCGCCCCGAGCCACAGTGCCGGCCTGCGCAGCAGGTCCCGCGGACCTACGACGAGCACGCTGATACCAACGGCGACCCACAAGGCGACTATCAGCCACTTGTTCTGCAAGGCAATAGCCGTAAGGCCGCCGAGCGCGAGCAACAACCGGTCGTCGCGAAGCCGCACCCACCGCACCAACAGCCATATCGATACCGTCCACAGGAACATGTCGACCGCGGCGGTGGTGAGCATATGACCACCGGTCAGCGTCCCCATCGCAGCTACCCCCGCGGTGAGCACCTGCGCTCGGTGCGATCCACCGAACTCCCGAGCGATCAGTGCGGCAACTACCACGCCCACCGCGGTGAGCACCGTTACCGGCAGTCGTTCCCCGACCAGCGAGCCGGGAAAGACGGTATCCATCGCACGGGCCAGCAACGGCAGCAGCGGTCCCTGATCGGCATATCCCCAATCCAGATGGTGACCCGCGGCGAGGAAGTAAAGCTCGTCATCGAAGTAGCCGACGCGTCCACTCGTCAGCAACAGCACCAATCCGACCCCGGCGGCGATCGCCAGCACCGGCCAACGCGCCAGCGACGCGAGGGAAGGATGTTCCCCGGCCGGGGCGCTTGGCTGCTTGCCAACTACCCGCAACGGGCGACTTCCACTCGGTTGCGCTAATGACTGCACGTCACCTCCTCCTCGCCGTCGCCGCCCGGCGACGCCGCGCGGGCGATGAACAGCACTACCTGCGTTGGCTGATCGGATTCCGGCAGGTTCCACTCGTGCGCGATATCACGCGACGCGACAGCCTCGGCATCGTCGAAGCCGACCTCGCGCAGCGCGGTCACGATGTCATTGCGGGTCCGCGCTGCGCGTTCAAAGCCCCGCCCACCCGAGAATCGCTTTATCGCCGCGTCAATCACGCGCCCAGTGACGTCGTGCTCGGGCTCCTCGTTCGTCGGCACTAGATCGAACAGGAACCGCACCTGTCCGGTGATTGCCGCGAGCCGCCGCACCTTCGCGAACAGGCCACGGCGAGCGTCGGCCGTTAGATACATCATCAGGCCTTCCGCGATCACGAATACCGGCTCGCCGCGTCGCACGAACGGTTCGAGGGCGACGGTCTCGACGTCGCCCTCGACGAGGCGCAAGCCCGGCCGCGCGAGTACCGAGCGACCCTCGTCGGTGCGCTGGAGAAGCTCGCGCTTGAGCTCCACGACGTGCGGCAAGTCGACCTCGGTGTAGTGCATGTCCGCGTCGCTGGTTGCGGCGGCGCCTCGTCGAGACAGTCCCGCAGCCAGCTCGATGACGTGTCGATAGCCCGAGGCGCGCAACAGGTGATCGATCATCGCGTGGCGATGGAGTAGCGAATAGTGCAGCGGCGCGAGCGTGCAATGGGACGTTCTCGCTGCAGCGAGCCCGGCGTTGGTCGCGTCGAACACGCTGCGGGCATCCGAGCTCGCGAACAGGTGCGAGTGTGAGAGACCGCCCCACGCCCACACCTGCGAGGTATAGAGCGCGGTCACCGACAGGTCGCCTGGCTTGGCCATCATGAGCGATTGCCAACCGCGACGTGGGCGCCGGCAGCGATCGTTACCAGCTCGCTGAGCGAACGAGACAACCCGCTGGCTAGCTCAGCGGGGGCCTCGACCGAATCGGCGAAGGCGAGGATTCCGACCAACAGGGTGCCGGCGTAGTCCCAAACCGCGAAGGTGACGCCCACACCGCTGTTCGGTGGCGCGGCGATGTGCATCTGCTCGACAACAGCGGACCCGAAGGACCACGGCCGTGCCGGACCACGGAAGTTAGAGATCGTCACGTTGGTGTCCAGATAATCGGGATGGCAGCGCCGCCGTCGCTCGGCGCGCCGGACGGCAGCGGAGGCGATGGCGAGCGGCACGAGTTCCAGCCATTCGCCCAGGACCTCGCGCCCCGTGAGGTCGAGACATCGCTTGGACTCGCGGGTCACCGCGCTGATCGTCTGGAGCCGAGCCCAGGGATCCGCCACGTTGGTCGCCAGGGAGGTCACGAGGCGCGTGAGGCGGTTGCCCACGGCGCGGGGGTGATCGCCCGGTGCTTCCATCCCGACGGGGACGTTCGCCACGAGCGGTCGGTCCGGCAGATCGTGCCTTCGCTCGAGGTAGTCGCGCAACGCTCCCGCCACAACGCTGAGCACGACGTCGTTCACAGTGACGCGGGCAACCTCGGCCACCAGCTTGACGTCAGTCAGCGGCAGCGATGCGCGTGCGAAGCGCCGCTCGGGCGCGAAGCCGGCGTTGAGCGAACACGGCGGCGTGTCGGCTCCCGGCCGTGGGATGGCAATCGCGGACCCGGCGCTTCGTTCCTGGACGGCGGCCGTCCCGCGTTTGGTCTTGCGGACCAGGGCCGGCAGCCGGGCGAGCCCGCAGCCGTGCTGGGCTATCGCGTCGATGACCAGGCGCCACCAGCCCGGGGGGCACTCGGGGCGCCACCCAGAGGCCGGGGCTCCCCGGTGAGTGTCCTCGCTGGAGAACAGGCGGGAAAACGTGGTGAGGAGTGCGGCGCCATCCATCAGGCAGTGGTGGATCTCGAGCACGAGCGCCTGGCGGCCACCACTGAGTCCGTCGACGAGGGTGATGCGCCAGAGCGGATGCCGCCGATCGAGGCAGCGCTCGGCAAGGGATGCGTACAGCCGGTCCAGCTGCTGGGGTCCGCCCGGCGCGGGAAGTGTGGCGCGGTGGAGGTGATGGTCGATGTCGAAGTCGGACGCTTCGACGAACACCGGATGGTGTAAGTCGAACGGGACCCGTTTGACGCAGAGCCGAAATGCCGGCAACACGCCGAGCCGGCAGGCCAGGTGCCGGCGAACGTCGTCGAGGGTGATGGCGGTCGGCCTCTCGCCGCGGTAGTCGGCAGCCCGAAGGACCGCAACGGCCATCATCTGCATGGGCTGCTCCGGCTGTTCCAGCGCGAGAAACCAGCTGTCCAGACCGCTCATGCGGCGCGTGGATTCCTGCTGGTAATACCGTGGAACGGCCTGGACCGGACCGGTCATATCAGTTTCTCCAGGTGCTCGGCTGCGGTGGTCGCGCCGCCGGCGGTCGCGAACGAGGTCTGCACGCGCCGCGCCGCGGCCCGGTAGGACGGGTCGTCGAGCAGCGTGGTGAAGGCAGTGCGCAGTTCGGCTGAGCCGACCCGGCCGAAGTGCACCCTGATGCCGGCACCGGCGTCAGTGACCTGGCGGGCGATCACGGGCTGGTCGTCGCGGATCGGGGCCACCACGAGCGGCACACCGTGGGCGAGGGTTTCGCACACCGTGTTGTGGCCAGCGTGGCAGCCGACCGCTGACAGGAAGGGAAGCAAGGCCAGTTGCGGGACGAAGTCGCGGACCAGCACGTGATCGGGCGGCGCGTCGACCAGATCGGGCGAAGCGACAAGGATCATTTGCAGCCGCTCGGCCAGTGGTGCCACCGCCTCTACCGCGGTGGCGAAAAATCGCCGGCCGGCCGCTGGGTTGACGGTGCCGAGGGAGACCAACACGTGTCGGCGGTCGGGGTCCAACCATTCCCAGGGAAAGGTGGGCGTACCGGCGCGTGCGCCAATCGAGGGGCCCACGAACGCATAGTGTCCGGGGAAGGTCCCGGCCGGCCCGACGAGCGTCTCGCTTGTGAACGCAATCACCAGTTGGTCGGAGAACCGCAGGTCGATCGGGTCGGATACGTCGAAGTCGAGCTGGAAGTCGTCCACGCGCTGCCGCACCCACGCAGCTAGCCGGGGCATGGTGGCGAACTGGTCGGTTAACTCGGCCGACGTGGTGGCCGACGTGGCCCACGGCAGCCCACGCTGGCGGGCCACCAGAGCGCCGGCCAGCGCCTGCTGGTCTACCACCATCACGTCGGGTCGGAATTCGTCCACTGCGGCGGTCGTCCCAGGCACCATCGACTGGGCCAGCGGAATCAGAAATTCCTGCCACAGGAACCGGAACGCCGCAGCTCCCCGCAAGCCATGCGGGCGGAGGCGGAGCTTGGCCAGCGGATCGTTGCCGGAGCCGATATCGACCGGAAGTAGCGTCACGCCAGCCGGCAGCAGCGGGGCGACGTACTTGGGATGCCCGGCCCAGGCAACCGTGTGGCCGCGGTCGGTTAGCTCCTGGCCCACCGCCACCGTGGGGAAGGTGTGCCCGGCAAGTGGGGGGACCACGAACAGGAACCGGCTCATGGGACATGCACCGAAGCCTGCATCGCGAACCATTCCAAGACGATGGCGCGCAACGCTTGTGTCGCCTTCGGCAGCACCCAATGGTCAACGTCCGGCAGGACGGTGAGCGTATACCGGGATAGGAGACCATCGAGTACGTGTGCGTGGTGGAGAACGTCTGAATGCTCGCCGTACACGGCGCGTACCGGACACGTCAACATCCGCAGCGCCTCCTCCGCGAGGGGCTTCGTGGCTAAAATATCGGCCACCAAGGAGGTCCGGGTGATCATGTTTCTGACGAGCGTCGCAGACCGGGCGTGCTTACGGTTCCGGGCCTTCAACTGTCCCAATTCATCCTCGGTGAGATCCAACCCGATATTCGTGATTGTGGCGGCCATCTGCTCGGCCCAACCTGGAATGGGAACGTGGGCTTCGATCAGCACCATGCTGGCCACCCGCTCGGGACACGCGACCGCGAAGCCGAGCGCGACAGTGCCACCGTAACTGTTGCCAACCAGGTGCACCGGACCGTCGACGCCGAGGGTGTCGAGCAGGGCGGTGAGGTCGGCTACCGAGTCGCTGACCCGGTAGCTGGTGCTCGGGCGCTCGGAAAGGCCATGGCCACGCATGTCATAGAGGATCACCGTGGCGCCGGCGTGCGCCACCGGATTGGCCAACGTGTAATAGAAGCTTGACAGATTGTCAATGAACAGCCCGTGGATGAACACAACCGGGTGCTCTGGTTGGCTTGCTCGGTGGCGTGACGCCAACCGCTGGACGTGAAATCGGACGCCGCGCGCAATGATCTCAGCCATCGATCACATCTGCGAGGGCTAGAGAGTTCGCAATGTAGATGACCAGCTCGCCGACCGTCATCTCGATGATCTCATCGAGATCCTTGGCCGCGAGGAATGTGAGAAAGTCGACCCGATTGCCGTATCGATCGGCGAGCATAGCGGCCAACCTTACGAACTCGATGCTCTCCAGCTGGAGATCCGTGTCGAATGACGTGTCCATGCCGATGTCGAGACCAAGCGCGTACTCCGAGCCGATGATCTCGGTGAGCATGGCGCGAATCTCAGTCAAGATCTGATCAGTCGTCATCAGTGGTTCCTTTCTCCGCCCCTGTCCAGGCCACTGCGTACGGCTCGGTTTCGACGCCCAGGTCGGTTTGCGCCCAGCGGCTGGGCACCCCCTCGCCGGCCGCGACCAGCAGCCGGTCCCCCTCGACCCGTTCGATCGCACAGCGGTGCGGGCACCCGCCCAGTCCGGTGCCCGCGGCCTTGGCAACGGCCTCCTTGGCAGCCCAGAACCGGGTCACCCAGCTCGGCCGGCTCGGATGCGATGTACACAGGCTGTCGAGCAGGCCGCGTTCGGCGTCGGTGAGGATCGCCGCTACGGCGCGGTCATCCCGGTCGACGACCCGCTCGATGTCGATGCCCACGCCGGGCCGTGCCCCGGAATGGCCGACCAGCGCCGCGGCCAGCGATCCGGTGTGCGCCAGGGACACCTCCGGCGGTTCGTCGAAGGGTCCTGTCACCTGCGGCCGTCCCGAGGCGTCGTTGCTGACCGTGACCTCGATCGGGAACACCGACCCGGCACCCGCGTCCCACAGCCACTGCCGGACCGCGTCTTTGACCGCGATCCGGCCCAGCAGCCACTGTTGCGCCGCCCGTGGGGTGCGTTGCTGGTAGTCCGCGCGTTCGGCGGCGCTGAGATAGCGACGCATGACCAGTTCCCGGGTCGCCGGGTCCGGCCAACGATCCCGGACCAGGTACCACCCACCGGGTTGGCGCTGCGCGATCCGGTTGCGCTCCGGGAACAGGAAGACCGGCCAGGTCACCTTGTCAGTGTCGAATCGGCGGTCGGTCCACCGGCTGACGCGAGCCCACAGCCGGCCGTCCCCGCGCCGCAGTTCGAGGTCAGCGACGACTTCGGTATCGGAGACCGACCCGATCCGGACCACACAACGCACCCGCTCGCCGGGTCTCGGCGGCGAGCCGTAGTAGCGCACCTCGTCGATGCCGGCGGGGAAGGCGAGCCGATCTCGCGCGGTCCGCTCCATGATCCAGAATCCGAGCAGCTGCCCGGCGGTGTCCAGCAGCGCGCCGGGCGCGGTCGGGGTGATGAGTTCACCGATGATCCAGTCGTCGGCAATCGGCCCGAGCTCGGCGACGCCCTGAAAGGCAGGGCCGTGGAACATCCACCGGTCTTGGTAAAGGCCTAGCGCTGTGACTGCGCAGGGTCTTGGCCCGGTCAGCGGCCGATCGGGTAGCTGCGGAGACGGTGGATAGCCGTCGGCGAGCAGTACCGTGCCGCGCGCGTAGCCGTCGAGCACTACGGTCGCATTGCCGTCCGGGTGCAGCGTTGCGCTGGTCGTGATGGTGACCGGCGGGGCGACCGCGAGCCAGCGCAACGCCCGGACATCGCTGATCCCAACCACGGTGCGGCCAGGGCTCAGCGCACGGGCGGCGTCGGCCATGAGCTCCAGCAACGTGGTCAACGGCACCACCGGGTACCGGTCGCCCGGCTCGGGCCAGCCCTCCGGCTGCCGGTAGAAGCAGTGGTCGGTGAGATAGGGCATGGTCGCCAAGGAGAGGGTCCGTGTCGTGGTGGTCTGTCTGGGGGGATCGGGGGAGGCGCGTGCCCAGGAACCCACGACATCCGTGGCGGCGGTTGTGGCGTCCCGCAGTGCCGCGTCGAACTCGGCCAGCACCGGGTGCCCGCGAAGCTCGGCCGGTCGGGTGGGGGCGATCATGGTCAGCGTGGGGGCGGTGTTCCCCAGCCGGATCAACGGTGCGCCGAGGTCGAGGGCTACCACCGGCCCGCTGGACACTGAGTGCCGTGGTGTCCGGGCTCGTGGAGACAGGGGTAGCCGGTCGAACCGAGGTGTCCAGCCCTCCACCCACAATGCGGCGGTGACCCGCCGGAGCTGGTCGAGTCCAGACCGCCGGGGCGTGTTGGCGGTCAGTGCGAGGTGCGGCAGGCCGGCCAGTGAGTCGGCCACGAATCCCGGCAGGCTTCCCGTACCAATCTGGACGAAGGCCCGCGCCCCCGCTTCGTACAGCCGCCGGACCAGCGGCCCGAAGTGGACCGGTTCGAGCAGGTGGCGGGCGGCGAGGTCGCGGATGCGGTCGGGATCGTCCGGGTATCGATCGACGGTGGTCGCCGACCAGATCGGGCGCGTCGGCGGTCGCACCGGTAGACAGGCGAAGGTGTCCAGGATCCGGCTCAAGTACGGCGCGAGCATCGGCGAGTGGAAACCGGACCGGAACGGCAGCACCTGACCGGTGACCCCACCCGCCCGCAGCCGGTCCAGGACGGCTGCCACGGCGGTTTCCTCACCGCAGACGATCGACTGGTGCGGGCAGTTGTCGTGCGAGACCACGACCCCGTCGAGCCTGTCAATGACCCGAGCGGCCTCGTCTGCGCCGCAGCCCAGGGCGGCGAACAGCAGCCCGGGGACGTGCAGCGTGGCGGGGTCGAATGAGGCGATGAGCTCCTCGACAGCCCTACGCGGGTAAATGCCGGCGGAGGTCATCGCGTTCCATTCGCCGATGCTGTGCCCGGCGACCAGATCGGGTATGACGCCGACCTCGCGCAACGCCGCATCGAGTAGCCGGCCTACGGTGAATACGCCGAGGCCATGCCGGCCGAGTACGGCGGTGTCGCCCAGGTCCGGTCGGTCCAGCCCGAAGTGCTCGGCGACGTCGTCGGTCCGGGGCTCGAATCCCTGCTCCAGGCCGGGGAAGAGGAACGCCAGCCGACCCGGAGCGGGCTCCTTGCCGCCATGCTGGCTAGGTTCGACTGAGCGCAGCGGTGCGGCGGTGAACCAGATGTCGTCGCGGCCCCGCCATGGCGTACCCTGTGCGACGATCCTGCGGGCCAACGTCAGCCGGCGCGTGGTGGGCGCGACGATCGCCAGCCGGCAGGGCCCCCCGGCTGGTGGGACGCAGGCGTCATCACGGTCGAGCAGGCCGGCATCTGGCGCCTCAAGCTGCCGGGCCAGATCGGCCGGCGTTCTCCCGGCCAGCAGCAGCACCCGCTCGGGACCGGACGGCTTCGTTCGTCGGGAGCGTTGGGTGCCCGGTGGCTCCTCCAGGATGGCGTGCGCGTTGATACCGCCGAAACCGAATGCGTCGATCCCGGCCCGGCGCGGCATGGAACCGTGGGAAGGCCATGGCCGGGCCTCGGTGACCGGCGCGAAGCGGGAGCCGGCCAGGGCCGGGTGCGGATCGTCGCAGTGCAGGGTAGGCGGCAGCACACCGTGGTGCACCGCCAGCGCGGCCTTTATCAGACCAGCGATGCCGGCGGCCGGCATTGCATGGCCGATCATCGACTTGACTGATCCGATGCCGACGTCGCGACCGGCACCGTTGCGCGGCCCGAAGACCCGGGTCAGTGAGGCCAGCTCGGTCTCGTCGCCGGCCTGGGTCGCCGTACCATGCGCCTCGAGCAGACCGAGCGCACCCGGTTCGGTGGGGTCCAGATCGGCGGCCTGCCAGGCCCGCTCGATGGCCCGCACCTGGCCGTCGGCGCACGGGCTCATCAGGCTGCTCGCTCGGCCGTCGCTGGCCATCCCGGTCCCGCGGATCACCGCGTAGATCCGATCATCGCCGGCGTCGGCCAGCCGCTTGAGCACCACCATTCCGGTGCCCTCGCCGATGAGGATGCCGTCGGCGCCGCGGTGAAAGGGCCGGATTCGCTGGCTGCGGCTCAGCGCGCCAAGCTGGCTGAACACGCTCCACAGCGTGATGTCGTGGCAGTGGTGCACCCCGCCGGCGAACATGACATCACAGCGCCCGGCGGTCAGCTCCGCGACGGCATGGTCGATGGCGACCAGCGACGACGCGCAGGCGGCATCGATGGTGTAGGCGGGGCCCGCAAGGTCGAGCCGGTTGGCTACCCGTGCGGCGACCAGGTTCGGTACCAGGTCGATCGCGGCCTCCGGTCGCTCCGGGCCGAGCTGGGACTGGAAAGCGTTCCGGACCGCATCCAGCCGCGCCTCATCCAGGTCCGGGAGTAACTCGTGCAGGGTGGAGACGAGCTGGTTCGCGGTCCGGATCCGCTGGTCCAGCCGAGCCAGCCCGGGTGTGAGGTAGGCACCGCGGCCGAGGATCACGCCGACCCGAGACCGGTCGCCGAGCTGATCCTCGCCGCCGGCATCGGCGAGCGCGTCCGCGGCCGCGCGCAGCGCGAGCAGCTGGTCAGGCTCAGTGCCGGAGACCGCCAGCGGCATGATCCCGAACCGGGTCGGATCGAACATGGCCTGCTCGACGAACCCGCCTCGGCGGCAGTACAGCCGGTCACCGCGCCCGGTCGCGGCAGCCCCGGGGTCGTAGTAGGACGCGTCCCAGCGGGAGGACGGAACGTCGGTGATCGCATCCACCCCGGCCAGGATGTTGGACCAGTAGGTGGCCAGGTCGGGCGCACCGGGGAAAACCGCGGCCATCCCGACGATGGCCACCTCGACCGGTTCAGCCATTCTGTTCGGCCTCGAACGCCGCTGGGTCGGCACACATGTAGACCACCTGGGGATCAGTGCCCCCGGCCAACTCGGCGAGCAGACATGCGACGCCGTCGCCGGGCTCGATCAGCCCGATGCCGCGCCGGGCGTACTCCCGCGTCAACTCGGCGGAGACCATCCCAGTCCCATCGTCGGGTGCTGCCCACGGTCCCCAGTCGACCGCGACCACTCGGCCGGGAGCCCGGGGCTCCCAGATCCGGGCCAGCGTGTCCAGTGCGTCGTTGGCGGCGGAGTAGTCGACCTGCCCGCGGTTGCCGAACACCCCTGACACGCTGCCGAAGAGCACCAGGAAGCCCAGGTCCACCCGGGCCGACTCGACCAGGGCCCGCGCCCCGTTCACCTTGGTTTCCCACACCCGGGCGAAGCCCTCAGGTGTCTTGTCGACCAGCAACCGGTCAGCTAGCACCCCAGCGCCATGCACGATGCCGTCCAAGCGCCCGTGCCGTCGATATACGTCATTCACCAGGGCGGCGACCGCCGCCGGATCCCGGACGTCGACCGCGGAGTAGCGCACCGAGGCGGCTACCCCGGCTAGCTCGGCGAGCGTCGCGCGGATTTCCCGCTCGGCGAGGATCTGGCCGGTCGCTGTTTCAATCCCAGCCGGCGTACGGTTCCCGGCCTGTGCCAGTACCCGCCGCAACGCGACCCGGTCGGCCGCCGCCGCGGTTACCGGATCCTCGTCACCGACCGGCGACGGGGTCCGACCGACCAGCTCCAGGTGGCTGACTCCGGCTCGGGCCAGGCCGATCGCGATGCGGGCGGTGATGCCGCGGGCACCGCCGGTGAGCAGCACCACAGAGTCCGGTCCGAACCGCGGCGCGCAAGATCCGCCTGGGTCGAGCGGCGCGGCGACGAGTTGCAGCGTGGTCCGCTCCCCGGCCGCATAACCCACTGAGGTGGGCGCATTCGGGGTGAGCAGTTCGGCGAGCAGGTGGGTGGCAAGCAGGACCGGCTCCTCCTTGGGGTCCACGTCGATGACCCGGACGAACCGATCCGGGAACTCCCGGGCGATCGTGCGGACCAGACCGGGAAGCCCGATCCCGGCCACGCCGTTGGGGTTGTGCGCTCGGGCGAACCGCCCGCCTGAGCCGGTGACCACGAGCAGCTGACTGATGCCGCCGACGACGGCGTCGCGAAGCGCGGCGAACCCGTCCGGCAGCACCGCTGCCCGACCCCGGTCCAGCGCAGTGAGATAGATGAGAGCATCGGTCCCGGCCAGCTCGGGATCGTCTGCGATGGACTGCGCTGGGCGCAGCAGCCGCACCGAGGCGCCGCGCCGCTCCAGCAGCACGGACAACTCCAGCGCGATGCCTATCCCGTCCCCGACGATGGCGACCCGGCGCCCGGCCAGTGGTGCGTCGGGTGGTCCAGGCAGTGGCGGCAACGCCGCGACCTCGACGAGGTAGCGTCGCGCCCGCTCAGGTGGAGTGGCCTGAGTCGGGGTGGTGGCCTGGGGTGACGTGCCACTCCGGTTGGTGATCCAGTCGACGATGCCGCGCAGTGTCCGCAACCGGGCCAGTTCCCCCATCACCGATTCATCCAGCGCGGTGCCGGTACGAGCCAGTCCCAGCCGGTCGGTGAGCAGACCGATCAGCTCCGTCCGCTTGATCGAGTCAATGCTCAGGTCTGCTTCCAGGTCGAGGTCGGCGTCGAGCATGTCCACCGGATAGCCAGTTCGTTCGCTCACCAGAGACCGGACGGTGGCCAGCACCGCCTCCGGTGTCAGGTCAGCTGGCTCGATCAGCCCGGCAGGATCGAATTCGGGTATCTGATCGGCGGTGGTGGCGGTGGCGAGCACTGCGGCGCCCTGCACTGGCTGCACCGCGGCGGGTAGCAAGGCCGGAGCCGGTAAGTCGCCAGGCACGGGAGTACCCAGGTAGCCGAGCATGATCTCGCGCTGCGCTGCGACGAGCTCACGAGTGTTGCGCAGGAACTCCAGGACGGCCGTCTCCCGCCCGTTGCGGTCCCCAGCGTTGGAATCCGGCTCAGAGGCTGTCACCGGCACCTGCCGGGTCGGACGCAGTCCACCAGCCAGGTGGCGCCCGTCGGCGGTTTTGACCAGGTGGCCGTTGACCACCCAACCGGGGCGGCGGGCAACAGCAGAGCCAGACACCAGATGGGCGTCGCGGCCGTGGAAGAGCTTGGCCACATCGACTGGCACCCCGACGACGGCCAGCTCGGCGAGCGCTAGAAGGAGCCGCCGCAGAGCCGGCTCGCCCGGTATATCGGTGGCGACAGCGACATGAGGACGGTCGGCCAGGATTGTGCCGACGAACTGGGTGAGCACCCGCCCCGGGCCGGCTTCGACGAAGACCCGCACCCCGGCCGTGTACATCGCCTCGACCTGCTCGACGAACCGGACCGGCTCGGCGACGTGAGCGGCCAGCGTTGCCCGGATCGCGGCGGGCTCGGTCGGGTACGGCGCGGCGGTGTTGTTCGACCACACCGGCAGCCGCGGCGAACCGACGGTGCGGCGGTCCAGCTCGGCGGCGAAGATCGGTGTAGCACCAGCTACTACCGGGCTGTGGAACGCGCACGCCACCGGGATCCGCGCCGCGGTCAGCCCCCTCTCCATGAGCCGGTTCAGTGCAGCTTCCACAGCGGGGGCGGGGCCGGAGATCACTGACTGGCCGGGGGAGTTGTGGTTGGCCACCACGACCGGGCCGTCTCCGAGCGCGGCCCGGACCTGCTCGACAGTCGCGGCGACCGCGGCCATCGTGCCGGGATCGGGTCCGGCGGCCGTGAGGATGGCTTGCCCACGGGCCTCGCTGAGCTCCAGCAACTCAGCGGGATCCACCGAGCCGGCCGCGGCCAGCGCGACCAGCTCGCCGTAACTGTGCCCGCCGAGATGGTCGGGATGTACACCAAGCGAGGTGAGCAGCTCATGCATGGCCAGCCCGGCAATCCCCAGCGCCGGCTGGGCGATCCGGGTGTCGGTCAACGCTGCCCGTTGCCGCGCCGACTCCTCTTGGCCGAACGCGGCCGGCGGGAACATCACACCCGCCCACCGGTCGCCGAGGTCCAGGAATCGACGCAGCTGCGGGAATGCTACAAACAGGCCGGCCAGCATGCCGGGGCGTTGGCTGCCCTGCCCCGGGAACAGGAACGCGACTTGATCTCCGCTGTCACTCCCCGGCGCGTCACTGGCGGGCGCGACGAAGACGCCATCTGCTGGAGTGACCATCCGGGCCTGTGCCACCTTGGTGGCGAGGTCGTCGAGGTCGTTAGCCACCACCGCAACCCAAACCGGACCACGTCGAGAGCTGCACACGGTGCGGGCGAGATCCCGCAGTCGCCAAGGTCTGCCGGCTGTGTCATTGGTCGCGAGCAAGTCGGCCAGCCGATCCATCTCTGCGATCGCCGCCACCCGATCCGCACCGGCGAACAGGAACAGCTCGGCCGGCCATTCATCTAGGCCGTGTTTGGGCTGGGGTGCGCCGTCGTATGAGGTGACCACGGCATGGAAGTTCGTGCCGCCGAAACCGAACGCGCTCACTCCGGCGACCCGGCGCGTTGATGAGGCCCAGGGCCGCGGGACGATGTCGAAGGAGAACGGGCTGGTGGTGCGGTCCCAGTACGGGTTCGGATCCCGCAGCTGACCGGTCGGTGGACGCACCCCGGTGTGCACCGCGCACACAGCCTTGATCAACCCGGCGATCCCTGCGGTGCACTTAGTGTGCCCGATCTGGGACTTCACCGATCCCAGCGTGCAGCTGCCGGTGGGGGTGCCGGCCGCGGTGAACAACTCGGTCAGCACCGCGAGCTCGGTGCGGTCCCCAACGACGGTGCCGGTGCCGTGCGCCTCCACCAACCCGACCTCGGTCGGGGAGATACCGGCCATCTGGTAGGCGCGTTCCAGCGCTCGGCGTTGGCCTTCCGGCCGCGGCGCGGTCAACCCCAGCGAACGCCCGTCACTGGCCGAGCCGATACCTCTGATCACCGCGTAGATCCGGTCGCCATCGCGCTCGGCATCGGCGAGCCGCTTGAGCACCACGCACGCCACGCCCTCGCCCAGCGCGATGCCGTCGGCGGCAGCGTCGAATGGGCGGCACCGGCCGGTCGCCGACAGCGCGTGCACCGAGGCGAACATCAGGTAGTCGTTGATGCTGTTGTGCACGTCGGCGCCACCGGCGAGCGCCATGTTGCTGGTGCCTGCCCGCAGCTCCTTACAGGCCAGGTCAAGGGCGGCCAGCGCGGAGGCACAGGCGGCGTCCACCGTGTAGTTCGCGCCGCCGAGATCCAGCCGGTTGGCGATCCGGCCGGCGATCACATTGGCCAGGACTCC
Organism: Mycobacteriales bacterium; assembly: GCA_038276315.1. Lineage (GTDB taxonomy): Bacteria > Actinomycetota > Actinomycetes > Mycobacteriales > Pseudonocardiaceae. Next base: position 3,899 of record JBBPZY010000264.1, on the reverse strand, counting down.
CGGGAAGGAGTCCTCGGTGAGCTTTGGCAGCTGCTCGTCCAGCTCGGGTGGCAGCGGCCCGTGGTAGGCCGGGTAGAGCGAGCGGAACCCGTACGCGCTGGCCAGGTCGGCGCCCGCCTCGGCGCCGAAGATCACCGACGTCCGCTCCCGGTCGAAGGCCCGCTGTGCGTACCCAGCATCGCGCAGCGCGCGGGCGGCCACCTCCAGTGCCAGCAGCTGGACGGGTTCGATGCTGGCCAGCGCGGCCGGCGGGATGCCGTAGGCGAGCGCGTCGAACGGGATGTCCGGCAAGAAACCGCCCCACTTCGGGGTCCCGCTGTACACCGCAGGGTCCCATCGGTCAGTTGGTACCTCGGTGATCGCGTCCATCCCGGAGAGCACGTTGGCCCAGAATCCGGCCACATCCCCGGCACCCGGGAACACTCCGGCCATGCCGACGATCGCCACGTCCAGCGGCTGTGTCGGTTGGCTTTCCGGTGACTGGACGGGCTGATCGCTCTCGACCGGCTCGATGCCCAGCTCGGCGACCCTGGCGGCGAGGAAACCGGCCGCGCCTTTGGTCACCTGGGCGTGCAACGTTTCGATCGTCGTCGTGGCGCAGCGCAGCGTGGCCACCTCGCCGAGCATGACCATGCCGTCTTGGTGCTGCACGTCCTCGTCCACCGCGACAAGCCCGTCACCCTCGCGGCGCAGCCCTTTGCTAGCGATCCGTAGCCGACCCAGGTTGAGCTGCTCCAGCTCGGCCCACATCTGATCGCGCGGCACTCCGGCGGCCGCCAGCCGCTCCCTGGTCTCGGTGAACGTGCGCAGGTAGGGTGAGTCAGCGCAGCGCGTCGCGTGGCCGGGCGCGGTCTCCAGCAGCACAGTGCGCTCGCAGGCCAGCGCAGCCTGCTGAAACCCGGGCTGGATGGCTCCAGCCGTGACAGCCTCCGCGGTGAACAGGTACGCGGTCCCCATCACCATCCCGATCCGGGCACCCCGCGCCACCAGCGGAGCGGCCAGCGCGGTGACCATGGCGGCAGAGCGCTCGTCGTGGACGCCCCCGGCGAACAGCACTTGCAGCTGGCCGGCGCACCCATGCGCGTCGTCGTAGCGCAGCAGCCGCTGCAGCTGGAGTTCCCACAGCGGGAAGCCGGCACGCGGCCCGACGTGCCCGCCGCACTCCCGGCCCTCGAACACGAACCGCCGCGCGCCCTCGGCGAGGAACCGGTCCAGGAGCCCGGGGGAGGGCACGTGCAGGAACGTCTCGATCCCGGCAGCGTCCAGCGGCGCCGCCTGCGCCGGCCGGCCCCCGGCGATCAGCGCGAAGGGCGGCCGCACCTGGTGCACCGCCGCCAGCTGGGCCTCGCGGACCTCAGGGGGGACGAACCCGAGGATGCCCACGCCCCATGGCCGCCCACTCAGCAGGGTGGCGGTTTGTTCCATCAGTACCCGGGCCTGCTCGCCGCTGCTGAGGGACAAGGCCAGAAACGGCAGCCCACCCGCGACCGCCACAGCAGCGGCGAACCCGGCCTGGTCACTGACCCGGGTCATCGGCCCCTGCACCACGAGCGGTCGTACCCCCGGTGCCGGGTGGGCCGATTGCAGGTGGGCTGCGCGCAGCTGCTCGGTGACCGTGGCACGGACCGCTGCCACCACGCCCCCGGCGGTCACATATCGCTGCGCCAGAGGGGCGGCCAGCGCGCCGTCCTGTCCGATCGGCAGCGCGCTCAGGTCCCGGGCGCCGAGTCGGGCCGCGACCGTGGAGGGGTCGGCGGCTGGCAAATCTGGGCGCGCGTAGAGACGGTGATCGCCGATGACCGCGGTTTCGCTGCCATCCATCGCGCGAATCGTGGCAGCCACCTCGTCTGGCAGGTCGGCCTCGGCGACCAGGGCCAGTTGGGCGTCCAGTACCACCCCTGCCGCGCCGCCGGCCACCGCTGCGGCTGCCGTGTGCAGCCCGATCCCGCCAGCCGCCCAGACCGGAATGGTGATCTGCTGATCAGCCAGCAGCTGCTGCAACAACACGAACGTCGTCGTGGTGCCGACCCGGCCACCGGCCTCGGCGCCCTTGGCGATCAATCCGTACGCCCCTGCCCGGACCGCCGCCCGCGCCTGCGCTACCGAAACGACCTCGACGAACGCGCGCCGCCCAGATGAGATGGGCCACGCTGAACCGGACCCGTACACCACAATGCCAACCTGCTCGGGAAGCTCGGTCGGCCGCAGCGGGCACTCGGCCGCTACCCGAACCCCGAACGTGCCGCCCCACCATCGGCAGACGTCCGCCAGGGCGGTTCGCGTCCGTTCGGTATCCCGGCCCAGGTTAAGGACGCCTACCGCGCCAGCTCGCGCGAGCGCCACCACCAGAGCTGCATTGGGCTCCTCGAAAGGCGTGATACCCAGCACCAGCTCTTGATCCTGCATGGTCATCCTCGGCCCTCTTCTCCCATACGGGGCTAGCCCGGTAGTCCGCACCGTGTCCCAGACCTGGGCCCGTGATCTGGCCCCGGGGCGTGCGTGTCGTCGATGTGCAGCCTTGGGTGACCCGGGTGATCCCACGTGGTGATCACCCGGGTACGCCAACCGACAGGTGCGTGGTGGCTGGAAAGGCATGCCGCCTCATCGAGGCCGCCAGTACGCTGGGTTGCGCTCTAGGGCGCAGCTCCGATAGCCACAGCCAACCTTGACCTGGTGATCAGCGGAGTTAAAACCAACATTGCATCGAGCACGGCTAGGCCCCCCTGCCTTATCGCACCCCACCACTGACCCCTCAATCAGGGCTACGGACTCACCAAGAGTAACACTAGGTGATAGCTAAGGCGCAAGTAGTGTCACGAAAACCCCAATGGACTATTGGTACCGACTACAATGGCCTATTGGTACTTACTCTTTGGATTGGCGCTACCTAGGGACGCGCTTGGCCACCGTCCTCGGGCTTCATCTCGCTCGGTCAGGCCACGTCGGCTCGTCACCCGGTACCGCGCGACGGATCCACGGACCCGCGATGACGATCACTGATGGCAGTTGCGGCCGGCTGGGTCCTGCCTTCGTCTCGACGAGTGCCCTTCTGCAGAACAGCCTGAGCAGCGAGAGCGCGCACAGCGCAACCGCTCCAGTCGGGCCGTAGGCGGGCCACTGGAGACCAGGCGACCGTGATCAGGGAGCGCCGGCCGACCTGGTCCGAGAAGATCGCCGACACGACGACGGCCAGCGCGATTACCACCTGGCGTATCCCTCGCGCCGGCGCGCCTCGCTCCTTCTGCGCTATTCAGCAATTCCCAGCGTTCACTAGATAAAAGCGCGCCGGCGCTTACCAAATACCTCGGACGTCCACGAATCGTCGCGTCTCGCGCGGGAGCCGATGACTGATCCGCGGTGAGTTGCTGGTGTCCCATGCGGTCGGTCACTGCCGAGGCTTGAGCACCGTTCGTAGACCTCCTTCGACCGGTCGTCGCGTCACCGAAATCCTCATGCCGGCAGCTCCCGATGAACCCCGAGACTGTCGGTGGTGGGTGCGATAATGGTGACGTGATAGAGACGCAGCTGGACCCGAGGCAGGCGATAGCGGCCAGCCTCGTCCAGTGGCGTCATGCCATCATCGACTACGACGATACAGGGTTGCAGGATCAGGTCCGGGACATCGAAACAACCTCCCGGATGCTGCATTCGGTGATGCTGGAAGCCGTCGCGGAACTGGAATCCCGCAACATCGCCGGAACCGCCGGTTTTAGCAGTACCAAACAGCTGCTCGCTGGGATGCTGAATCTCTCGGCCACCGACCTAGATCATTCACGCTGATCTACAAGTCCATGATCGTCTGGATTCTGGGGCGTGATCGGCACGGATAGCGATCTTGGGTATGGCGATGGTCCCGATGGTGCTCGGGTGGGCGCCGGGTTCCACGGTGTCGGCCGGGT
>JBBPZY010000263.1:0-3311 GCA_038276315.1 Mycobacteriales bacterium | reverse complement strand
GCTTGACCAACTCGACGAGGCGGCCGCGTGATGGCACGCCCACCACTACCACTCTGCACCTACGGGAAGATCAAGACCTGGCAGGAGGAGGGCGCGACGTGGCTGGCGCGCGTCCAGTTCCGAGACTTCGACGGCACAGTTCGCCCGGTCAAACGCACCGGGAAGACCAAAGCCGCCGCCATACCCGAGCTGAAAGCAGCGCTAGCCGACCGCCAGCGGCCAGTCAAGCAGGCCGAGATCACCCCGCAAACCACAATGAGAAGGTGCCCAAGCTGTGGCTGGCCGAGATCGAGACCGCTGTTGAAGCGAACCGCAAGAGCCCGGGCACTCCGGACGCCTACCGGTCGATTTACCGGCGACACATCGAACCGGCGCTTAGTGGCTTGCGAGTGCGGGAGGTGGACACCCCGGTTGTTGATCGGCTCCTAGTGACGCTCGACAAGCAATCCCCGGACATCGCCCAGAGCGTCGAGGCCGCCCCGCCGGAGTTGGCCGAGCGGGTCCGCTTCGCTGTGGAGCTAGCCGGCCAGCCGTCCCGGCGGCGGCTGCGCTGGGTGTTCGCCGGTGCTGGCCTGCTGGCCGCGGCCCTGGTCACGGTGATCGCCCTGGTGTTCTCGACGTCGACCCAGCCCGTTGATCCGCCGAGCATCGCCGCGGTCGTGCACGGCGCCCAGGACATGCCCGCGCCGACCGCCGCGACGAGCAGCCCGGCGATCCCGGCGGCGACCAGATCCGCACCGAGTCCCCGGGACGTCGTCGAAGCCGATACCGGGGCGGGTCCACGGTCGCCGCGTGGCGCGGTCCTTGTCACGGTCTTGCGTCACACCTCCCCATTGCCCGACCTCCGGCCATGCCCAGGTTCGGTCAGCCGACCGGCGGCTCGCTCACCTGCCGCACGGCACGGCGCCCTCGCAGCGTGCGCGCTCGCCGGCCGAGCAGTGTGGCGGCGAGCACCAGGACGAGGAGCATGCCCAGCAGCGGCAGCACGCCGATCTGGTCCACCCAGCCCGCCAGGGTTTGCTGGACGGCGCCGGCCGCGCCGACGATGGGGTCGCTGGCGTCACCGCCGCCGAAGTACAGCCGTAACTCGTAGCCGCCGTAGTAGCCCACGTATCCGCCGACCAGTACGAGCAGGCCGCCGGCGATCCGGTTGATGTGGGGCAGCAGCCGCCGCGCCCCGCTGGTGACCGCGGAGCCGGCCAGTGCCACCGCGGTCGCCAGCACCCCGACGACGATGGTCATGCCCGCGCCGTAGGCCAGGTAGGCCAGCACACCACCCAGGATCGAGCCACTGCGGAAGGTGGTGCTGGTGACGGCGAGGAACGGGCCGATCGTGCAGGACAGTGAGGCGATCGCGTAGGCCAGCCCGTAACCGAACATTGAGCTCAGCTGCGCGGTCGGCGCGCCGCGCCGCAGCTTGGGCAGCAGGACGGTGAGTTCCCGGCCGGTCAGCATCCAGATGCCGAGGCCGATCATGGCGGCGCCGATCAGCACTGTGAAGGCCGGCAGGTACTGCTGCACCGAGCTGGTCAGGGGGGCGATGAGCAACCCGAAGGTACCGAACACCACCAGGAACCCGAGCGCCATCACCGCGGTGGCGGCCAACGCGCGCCCGACCGCGGCGCCTCGCCCGCGCTGCTCGCCGTCCCCGACCACCACCAGCGCCAGGTAGGCGGGCAGCATCGAGAAACCACACGGGTTCAGCGCCGCGACCAGGCCCGCGGCCAGCGCGAAACCCAGCGTCTGCAGATCCATGCTCGTCGCGAACCGGTCAGGTCCGGGCCAGCCCGTGCAGGCGCTCGGCCAGAGCCTGCTCAGACAGGGTGCCCTTGACGACGTCCACCGTCCCGTCCGGTGCGATGAACGCGAAGGCCGGCTGCTGGGTAACCCCAAAACGCTGCCACACCGAGCCGTTGAGGTCGGCCAGATGGGTGAAGGAGCCCATGTGGTATTTCGCCACGAACTCCTTCATCGCGGGGAGCTGGTCCTGCGCCGCGACCCCGACGAACGTGATCTGGGGATTGGCCTGGGCGGCCTTGGCCACGCTGGGCGCCTCGTGCTGGCAGACCGCGCACCAGGGCGCCCAGAACCACAGCACGGTCGGCTTGCCGGCGAGGCTCTGCCCGGCGAATTTCGTGCCCTGGAGTGTCGTCGCGGTGAACTGGAGCTGTTGTGCCCCGGCCGCGGCGTTGTGCGCCGGCGCGGCACCGGCCTGCGTGCCGGCACCCGCGGCACTACCGCAGCCCGCCACCAGGGCCAGCGAAACGATCAGGAACCCGAACAACCGGATGAACTTCACGGGCAAGAACCTCCAAATGTGAGGGGTGAGAGTGTCAGTGTTGCGGATCAGAACGGCCACCGGCCGTGCAGCCGGGGAGCGAGAGCGCGGTCGAGACCGAAGAACCGGCCGGCCGGCACGATCGCGAGGAGCAACAGGGGGAACAGGTCCAGCGGGTACTCCCAGAGATAGCCGTTGGTGTGCCAGAGCATCAGCCAGATCGGGCCGATCAACAGCAGTCCACCGACCGCGGCGAGCCGGGCACCCCCCACCCGCGGTGCAGCATGCACAGCCGCTCCAGCGTGGTCTTGTCGAGGGACTCCACGGTGGTCGCGATCCGCACCGTGACGCCGCGCCGGACAAGTTCGGGGACCGCGGTCGCTACCTTGCGGAAGTTGCGCGGAGCCCGCATCTCGTCGTTGGTTTCGGAACTCCCGGGCCTGCCTGCCGATCTCGATCATCACCGTGCGGGACAACTCGCGGCGCGCGACCACCGGTGCGGATTCGGTCAGACAGTAGGTGCAGCCCAGGTTGCAGTGGTAGTTGGAACACATCCACACCCGCCCCGGCACCCGACCCTCCGCGACGGCCACCGCGACGCTCACAACCGCCCCTCGACAGCCAGCCGGTCCAGGGTGTCCGGGCTGGTGGGCAAGACCAGCGCGGTAGCGAACCGGTTGACCATCAGCGTGACACCGATCACCATGGTCGAGGACCTGATCGGGCCCGATCCGCTCCACCACACTCATCTCGTTCACTCCTCCCCTGCTGACCATCAAGACGCCGTGGGTGCCGGGTTGATTGCACTGGGTTGATCGCCACTGGGTTGATCGCCACTGGGTTGATCGCCACTGGGTTGATCGCCACTGGGTTTGATTTGTGCTGGGTTGTCTTCGGGGTCAGTGCATCGGCAGTCGGCTGGCCAGGCCGGGTAGTTCGCCGACCGTCACCGGTGCGGCGATGACGACGTTGCCGTTCGGGCAGTACAACCCCACCCATCCCCGGGTCACGGTCCACGCCATGTCTCCGCTGG
>JBBPZY010000262.1:0-3455 GCA_038276315.1 Mycobacteriales bacterium | reverse complement strand
TATGTGGTGCCCCGGCCCGGTGGCATAGTCCCGGCCGCCGACGTGCTGCGCCGCCACGTGGCGTCCGCCGTACCGGAGGCCGTAGTTCCAGCGGCGTTCGTCCCGTTGAACTCGCTGCCGTTGACGGCCAATGGGAAGCTCGATCGCAGGGCGTTGCCGGCGCCGACGTATGTCGGCGCCTCGGGCCGGGCAGCCCGTACCCCTAAGGAACAGGTTCTTACCGGGCTGTTCGCGGAGATTCTGGGGGCGCAGGTTGTCGGCGTCGATGACAGTTTCTTCGAGCTGGGCGGTCATTCACTTCTGGTTACGTGCCTGGTGAATCGTGTGCGCTCCACGCTGGGCTTGGAGTTGTCGGTCCGTGCCGTGTTCGAGGCGCCGACGCCGGGTGAGTTGGCGCGGCGGCTGGATGAGGCGAGTCAGGCGCGTCCGGCACTGGTGGCGATGGAGCGTCCGGACCATGTGCCCGTGTCGTATGCGCAGCAGCGGTTGTGGTTCCTCGGCCAGTTCGAGGGGCCCAGCGCTACCTATAACGTGCCGGTGAGCTACCGGGTCACCGGCACGGTCGACGCTGATGCCCTGGAGCGTGCGCTGGGTGACCTGGTCGAGCGCCACGAAAGCCTGCGCACGGTGTTTCGTGACGTCGAGGGCCGGCCGGTGCAGGTGGTGTTGCCTCCCGCGTCGGTCATCGTGCACCGGCTCAGCTGTACGGAGCGGGAACTTCCCGACGTGCTGCAAAGCATCGGCAGCTATGTGTTTGACCTGTCAGCCGAGCCGCCGATACGTGTCAGCTTGATTTCCCTGGGCCCGGACGATCATGTGCTGATGGTGCTCCTGCACCACATCGCCAGTGATGGCGAGTCCATGCGGCCGCTCGGTGTTGATCTGGGCGTCGCCTACCGAGCTCGGCTGGCCGGTGAACCGCCGCAGTGGACTCCGCTGCCGGTTCAATACGCGGACTACGCGCTGTGGCAGCGACAAATTCTTGGTGCCGAAGACGATCCAGACTCCGTGCTTAGTACTCAGCTGGCGTTCTGGCGGGACAGCCTGGCGGATTTGCCAGTCGAACTTGACTACCCGACTGACCGGCCGAGGCCGGCGGTTTCCTCTCAGCGCGGCGAGGTGTTCGTGGTCGAGTTGGGTGCCGAGTTGCACGCGGGCCTGGACAGGCTCGCCCGGGCCACGGGCACGACCATGTCGATGGTCATGCATGCGGCTCTGGCCGCGGTGCTCACCCGGCTGGGTGCCGGTACGGATATTCCGATCGGCACGCCGGTGGCTGGGCGTGTGGACGAGGCGCTCGATGGTCTGATCGGCTTCTTCATCAACACCCTTGTGCTGCGTACGGACACGTCGGGGGATCCGACTTTCCAACAGCTCCTTTCCCGGGTCAGGGATACGAGCCTGGCCGCTTACGGGCATCAGGACATCCCGTTTGAGCGAGTCGTTGAGGCCCTCAATCCGCCGCGTTCGGCGGGCAGGAATCCGCTGTTCCAGATCATGCTTCAAGTCAACGCCGGCACTGGGCGGGATCTGGAGCTGCCGAACGCCAAGGTAGAGGGACTCTCTGCGCTTCTGGGTGTGGAAAAGTTTGACCTCTCTCTGAGCTTCCGGGCCACTGTCGCCCAGGATGGGCGACCTGGCCCGTTGCAGGCGAACGTTGGGTTTGCGGTGGACCTGTTTGACGCGCCGACGGTCAGGCGGTTGTTCGACCGTCTGGTGCGGGTGCTCGGGGCGGTGGCTGCCGACCCCGAGATGCGTCTGAGCGTGGTGGACGTGCTAGACGAGGATGAGCGGCGTCGCCTTCTCACAGAGTGGAACGACACCGCTGCCGAGGTTCCGGTGAAGGCCGGGGCGGTGGCGGGGTTGTTCGAGGCGCAGGTGGCGCGGACGCCGGATGCGGTCGCCCTCGTGTGCGACGGGCTGGAGGTGTCGTGCGCGGAGTTGGACGCGCGGGCGAACCAGCTGGCTCACTATCTGGTCGGTCAGGGGGTGAGGCCGGAGTCGGTGGTGGGATTGTGCCTGCCGTGTGGCCTGGAGATGGTGGCCGCGATCTTGGCGGTGTGGAAGGCCGGGGCGGGGTACCTGCCGATCGATCTGGCGTATCCGGCCGAGCGGGTGTCCTTCATGCTGGCCGACAGTCGGGTCGCGGTGCTGGTGAGCACGCGGGCAGTCTTAGAGGAGCTGCCGTTCGGGGAGGTGCCGGTCCTGGCCCTGGACGACTCGGCGGTCGTCGACAGGCTCGGCGCGTGCCCGACCAGTGCGCCGGGGGTGAGTGTGGCGCCGGGCGGGTTGGCGTATGTGATCTACACCTCCGGGTCGACCGGTCGGCCCAAGGGCGTGGCGGTTACCCATGGCTCGCTGGTCAATTATGTGGCCTCGGTCCCGGGCCGGGTTGGGTTCGGGGAGTCGGGCGGCCGGTACGCGCTCTTGCAGCCCCAGGTCACCGATCTGGGTAACACGGTGGTGTTCGCGAGCCTCGCCACGGGTGGGCAGTTGCACATCCTGGATGCGGAGGCGGTCACTGATCCGGTGGCGGTGGCCGGATATCTGGCGGCGCATCGGATCGACTATCTCAAGGCGGTGCCTTCGCATCTGGCGGCGCTCTCTGCTGCCAGCGGTGCGGAGGGAGTGCTGCCAGCGAAGTCGCTGGTCTTGGGTGGTGAGGCGGCCTCGCCCGCCTGGGTGCGGGAATTGCTGGCGGCGGCCGGGGACCGGGGGGTGTTCAATCACTACGGGCCGACGGAGGCCACGATCGGAGTGGCCACCGCGCGTCTGAGCCCGAAGCTGCTGGCCGGTGGTGTGGTCCCGGTCGGGACTCCGATCGCGAACACTCGGTTGTATGTGCTCGATGAATCCCTCAATCCGGTGCCATTCGGGGTGGTCGGCGAGTTGTACATCGCCGGTGCGGGACTGGCGCGTGGGTACGTGGGGCGTCCTGGTCTTACCGCGGAGCGGTTCGTGGCGTGCCCGTTCGAGCCGGGGCAGCGGATGTACCGTACCGGGGACCGGGCCCGCTGGAACGCCGACGGGCAGGTGGTGTTCGAAGGCCGTGTCGATGACCAGGTGAAGATCCGGGGGTTCCGGATCGAGCCGGGCGAGGTGCACGCCGCGCTGCTGACACACCCTGATGTAGCGCAGGCGGCGGTGGTCGCCCGTGAGGACGTGCCCGCAGACACACGCCTGGTCGCGTACGTCGTGCCTGCCGAGGGCCACGACGGGGTCGAGGAGAGAGCGCTGCCCGCGCTGGTACGTGGGTTCGTCGCGCAGCGGCTGCCCGAGCACATGGTGCCATCGGCGGTGGTGATGCTGGACCGGCTGCCGTTGACGGCCAATGGGAAGCTCGATCGCAGGGCGTTGCCGGCGCCGACGTATGTCGGCGCCTCGGGCAGGGCAGCCCGTACCCCTAAGGAACAGGTTCTTACCGGGCTGTTCGCGGAGATTCTGGGGGCGCAGGT
>JBBPZY010000261.1:0-7623 GCA_038276315.1 Mycobacteriales bacterium | reverse complement strand
CGACAGCCGCTCCAGCTCGTCGCGCAGCTCGGGGGCCAGGCCCTGTTCCAGCTCGCGGATCGAGGACTGGTGGATCTCGCGGAGCCGGTTGCGGCTGGCGTCGTCCAGCGGCGCCGCGCGCACCTCTTCCAGCAGCTGCTTGATCATGCTGCCGATTCGCATCACCTTGGCGGGTTGCTCGACCATGTCGGAGACGTCCGCTCCGCCGCGGTGGTCGTCGACGGTACCGGCGGCCACCGGTTGGCCGTCCGGCCCGATCACGATGACCTGCTGCTCGTGCGGTTCGCTCATGACCCCATCCTCCTCCACCGTAAATCCGCTCAACAGCGGGTGGTCAACAGGATCTTGCCGACGACGCCGCCGGTCTCGAGCATCTGATGGGCACGCGCGGCGTCCGCCAACGGAACAGTCGCGTGCACTACGGGCTTGACCCGACCGTCACCGAACAGCGGCCACAACCGGGCGACGACGTCGGCGCACAGGGCGGCCTTTCCGTGCGGACCGTCCACCGGCCGCCCGCGCAGCCCGATGGCCGCGACGCTGGCCCGCTTGGGCAGCAGCGCGCCGAGGTTCAGCTCGGCGCTGGCGCCGCCCTGCAGGCCGATCACCACCAGCCGGCCGTCCGGGGCGAGCGCGGCGAGGTTGCGCGCTAAGTACTTCGCACCCATGTTGTCGAGAATGACGTCGGCGCGCCCGGCGAGCTGCTCGGCGAAGTCCTGATCGTGGTAGTCGATCAAGACCTCGGCGCCCAGCTCCGCGCAACGCGCCAGCCGCTGCGCCGACGCGGTGGTCGCGACCTGCGCGCCCAGCGCCCGACCGACCTGGATCGCGTGGGTCCCGATGCCTCCCGACCCGCCGTGCACCAGCAGCAACTCTCCAGCGGCGAGCCCGGCGTGGCGCACCACCGTCGACCACACCGTGCACGCCACCTCGGGCACCCCGCCCGCGGTGACCAGGTCGACCTCGGGCGGCAGCGGCATCACCTGCCCGGCCGGCGCGGCGACCCGCTCGGCATACCCGCCACCAGCCAGCAGCGCGCACACTTCGTCGCCCACCGCGAATCCGGTCACCCCGTCGCCGAGCTCGGCGACCGTGCCGGCGCACTCCAGGCCGAGGATCTCGCTGGCCCCGGGCGGCGGGGGATACCGGCCCTGCCGTTGCATCAGATCGGCCCGATTCACCGAGGTCGAGGCGACGTCGATCAGCACCTCGCCAGAACCCGGGCTGGGGTCGGGCTGCTCGGTGAGCTGGAGTACAGCCGGGTCGCCGAACTCGGTGATCGTGATCGCTCGCATGGTTCCTGACGGTAGTCGCCGCGTACGTGGCACCGTTGCGGCTATGTCTGAGCCCTGGCCGCTTCGGCATCTGGTGCTGCGCACTCCCCGCCTGACGCTGCGCCCGGACGACGACGCGGGGCTCTACGAGCTGGCGGCATTGGCTCTGCGCGGCGTGCATCCACCGGAGGAGATGCCCTTCCTCACTCCCTGGACCGACCAGGCACCCGACGATCTGGTGCGCATCTCGCTGCAGCACTTCTGGCACGCGCGTGCGTACCTGACCGCGACGGATTGGAGCGTCAACTTTCTGGTCCGCCACGATGGTCAGGTCATCGGCACCCAGAATCTGTCCGGCATGGAGTTCGCGATCACCCGGGAAGTGTCCAGCGGCTCCTGGCTGGGCATCGCACACCAGCGCCACGGGTACGGCACGGAGATGCGCGTCGCTGTCCTGCTGCTGGCCTTCGACCACCTCAGCGCCACCATCGCGCGCTCCGGCGCATTCGCCGACAATGCGGCCTCGCTGCGCTTGAGCGAGAAGCTGGGCTACCGCACAGACGGCGCCAACACCGTCGCCCGACGCGGCACGGCGGCTACCGAGATCCGGCTGGTGCTGCACCCGTCGCGCTTCGTCCGCCCGGAGTGGACACTGCAGGTGGACGGCCTGGACGGCTGCCGGCAGATGCTGGGCGCTTGACTCTCGCCCCTACTTGACGACCACGTTCACGAGGCGACCGGGGACCACGATCACCTTGCGAATGGTGCTGCCATTTTGTGCCGCCCGTACGACGTCGCTGTCCAGCGCCGCCTGTTTGATGGCATCTTCTGGCGCGTCCGACGCAACCACCAGCTTGCCGCGGTTCTTTGCATTGATCTGCAAGGCCAGCTCGACCGTATCGTGATGCAGCCACGCCTCATCGGCGACCGGCCACGGCTGCTTCCACACGTGTTCGCCGGTCAACTGGTGGTATACCTCGCTGGCGACATGCGGCGCGAAGGGCAGCAGCAGCGAGGCGATTGTTCGCACGGCCTCACCCAGGGTCTCCCGCTTGATGCCGTTCTGCGCGGCGAGGATGCAGCTGTTGTTCAGCTTCATCAGCGCGGCGATCGCGGTGTTGAACGCGAAGCTGCCACCGGACATGTCCTCAGTGACCTTTTTGATGGTGGCGTGCATTTCGCGCCGCAGCTCGTCCTCACGCGCTTGATCAAGCGCCGTGCCGAGGACGGCATCGTGACTGCCGGCTACATCGGTGGCCACTCGCCACAACCGCCGGAGAAAGCGGTAGACGCCTTCCACGCCCTCGTCGGACCAGTCGCCACCGGCGTCGGGTGGGCCCATGAACAGTACGTAGCAGCGGGCCGCGTCGACGCCGTACTGGTCGATGATGGTGCGTGGAGAGACGACGTTGCCCTTTGACTTCGACATCTTGGCGCCGTCTTTGGTGATCATGCCTTGAGTGAACAGTCGCTGGAATGGTTCCTGCGCCGACAGGTACCCGAGATCGCTCAGCGCCTTACACAGGAAACGGGAGTACAGCAGGTGCAGGATGGCGTGCTCGATACCGCCGATATATTGGTCGACCGGCATCCAGGTGCTGACGGCCTGCTCGCTCCAGGGAGCGTGGGTGTTATGTGGATCGCAGTAGCGGAGGTAATACCACGAGGAGTCGACAAAGGTGTCCATCGTGTCGGTCTCGCGCTTGGCTGGTCCGGTACACTGCGGGCAGTGCGTTTCCACCCAGTCGACGGCCGCAGCCAGGGGTGACTTGCCTTTCGGGGCGTAGTCCTCCACGTCGGGCAGCAGTACCGGCAATTGGTCTTCGGGTACCGGCACCAAGCCGCACGCCTTGCAATACAGCATCGGGATGGGGCAACCCCAGTAGCGCTGGCGGGACACCAGCCAGTCACGCAGACGGTAGCTGGTCGAGGCCTCGCCGGCCCCCCGCTGCGCGAGCGCGGCGACGATGCGTTGGGAGGCTTGCGCGGATTCGAGACCGTCGAACTCGCCCGAGTTCGACGTCACACCCTGGGCCACGAACGGCGGCTCGTCAGCCGATCCGGGGGCCGATTCGACGACCTGGCGGATCTCGAAACCCAGCGTCTGAGCCGCTGCGTAGTCGCGCTCATCGTGGGCCGGCACGCCCATCACGGCGCCGGTGCCGTACTCCATCAGCACGTAGTCCGCCACCACGATGGGCACCTTGGCGCCACTGAGCGGATGGACCGCGTGCCGGCCGGTCAGGATGCCGGTCTTGACGCGATCGCCGCCGCGGTCGGCGTGGCTTTCCCGGCGGGCCTGGTTGGCGTACTCCTGGATCGCCGGCTCCGCTGGTGTCCCGGCGATCAAGCGGTGGAGCTCGGGGTGCTCCGGCGAGATGGCCAGGAACGTCACCCCGAACAGCGTGTCGGGTCTGGTGGTGAAGACCTCGATATCGAAGTCGACCTCGGCGCAGTGGAAGGTGACGCCGGCACCCTGCGAGCGCCCGATCCAGTTGCGCTGCATGGTCTTGACGTGCGGGGGCCACTCCAGCGCATCGAGATCGGCCAGCAACCGATCAGCGTAGCCGGTGATCTTGAAGAACCACTGCTCCAGGTTCTTCGACTCGACCAACGTGCCGCAGCGCTCACAGCGGCCGTCGACGACCTGCTCGTTGGCCAGGACCGTCGCGTCCTGGGGGCACCAGTTGACCGCCGACCGCTTCCGGTAGGCCAGCCCCGCCTTGTAGAGCTGCAGGAAGATCCACTGCGTCCAACGATAATAGCTGGGTTCGTGGGTGCTGATCTCCCGAGTCCAGTCGATCGAGATGCCCCACTGCTTGAACTGCTCACGAAAAGACGCGATCGACTCATCGGTCGACACGCGGGGATGCTTGCCGGTGCGGATGGCATGGTTCTCAGCGGGCAGGCCGAAGGCGTCAAAACCCATCGGGTGGAGCACTCGCTTGCCCTGCCGGCGCATGAAGTGGGCGATCGCGTCGCCGACGGCGTAGTTCTTGAGGTGACCGACGTGGGGTTCACCGCTGGTGTAGGGAAGCATCTCCAGGACATAGACCGAGTTCGCCGCATCGGTTTCATTGTCCACCACCCAGGACTGCTCTTCATCCCACACCCGAGTCCAGTACGCATCAATAGCGTGTGGATCGAATTCTTGCGGTGTGTCCGTCGTCGCCATCAGTACTCTCAGCTTCCTCTGACTTTCTTGGATATGCCCCATTATCATCGGAGCCCAATATAGTGCGCTTAGTATAGTCGCGCCAAAGCAGCGGCTCTGGCCGGGGTCAGCGTATAGGGTGCCCGGTATGGCGCATTTCGGTGACGTGGTGAACGAAATCTACGCCGGTGGCCTCGCCGGGCAGCGACCGGAGCTGCCGATGACCGCCGACGGGCTGGCGGCCGCGGCACGGGATGTGTTGCCGGCTGAGGCGTTCAGCTATGTCGCCGGTGGGGCGTCCACTGAGCGCACCATCGCCGCCAACCGCGAGGCGTTCGCCCGGTGGCGGATCGTGCCGCGGATGCTGCGTGGGGTCAGCGCGCGCGATCTGTCCACCACGGTAGTGGGCACTTCGATGAAGGCGCCGGTGCTCACCGCGCCAGTCGGCGTGCAGGGCCTCGTGCACCCCGACGCCGAGCTCGCGGTCACCCGCGCCGCCGCGGCACTGGGACTGACCAGCGTGCTGTCCACCGCGTCGTCGACCACGCTGGAGGACGTCGCCGCCGCGGCACCGGCGGCGGCCCGCTGGTTTCAGCTGTACTGGCCGCGGGATCCACAGCTGGCCGAGTCGCTGGTCCGCCGCGCCGAGACAGCCGGTTACCAGGCAATCATGGTCACGGTGGACAGCTGGTCGCTGGGTTGGCGTCCACGGGACCTGGCGCTGGCGCACCTGCCGTTCCTGCATGCCAAGGGCATCGCGAACTACCTGGCCGATCCGGTGTTCCGGGCCCGGCTGGACGCGCCACCCGAGGAGTCGCCGCAGGCCATGCGGCTGGCCGTGCGCGCCTGGGTGGAGGTGTTCGGCAATCCGGCGCTGGGCTGGTCGGATCTGTCGTTGCTGCGCCAGTGGACCCGGTTACCGGTGCTGATCAAGGGCATCTGCCACCCCGAGGACGCTCGGATCGCGCTCGATCACGGCGTTGACGCCCTGGTGGTGTCCAATCACGGCGGCCGGCAGGTCGATGGGGCCCGGGCGGCTCTGGACTGCCTGCCCGACGTGGTGGCCGCCGTCGACGGCCGGGCCCCGGTGCTGCTGGACTCCGGTATCCGGTGCGGCGCCGACGTCCTGATCGCGCTGGCGCTGGGTGCGCGGGCCGTGCTGCTCGGGCGCCCCTGGGTCTACGGGCTCGGGTTGGCCGGGCAGCGCGGGGTGGATCACGTGCTGCGTGTCCTGCTCGGTGATCTTGATCTCACCCTGGCGTTGGCCGGCTACGCCAGCCCCGCGGAATTAGACGTACACAGCGTCGTCCGGGAGGTGATCGGTTAGCCTGCCCGGGTGGACGGGGAGCCGTGCTGGCTCGATGCCGAGGAGATGCGCGCGTGGCGCGCGTACGTCGTCGGCAAGGCGGTGCTCGATGCCCAGCTCAACCGCGACCTGCAGGAGCACCACCAGCTGGCGCTGGCCGATTACGAACTGCTCGTCCGGCTGTCTGAGGCGCCCTGCGGGCAAGCCCGGATGAGCACACTGGCCGACCAGGTCGCCTCGTCGAAGAGCCGGCTCTCCCATCAGATCGGTCGGATGGAGAAAGCCGGGCTGGTGCGCCGCCAAGAGTGCCCGGGGGACCGGCGGGGCGTGTTGGCGGTGCTCACGTCCCACGGCGCGGACGTGCTGCGCAGTGCGGCTCCCACGCACGTCCGCGGCGTTCGCGACAACCTGGTCGATCTGCTGTCTGACCAGGAACGACTCGTGCTGGCCGAGGTCTTCGAGCGGGTGCTGGGCCGCTTACGCGGCTCGTGAGTGGCAATGCGGGTCCTAGCTCGTATCGCCACTCAAGGGTCGCGCAGCGCTTGGACCAAATGGGGTAGTAGGTTCGCCGAACCCAGCCCGGCCTTCGGGGCGGACGGGCATCCCGCGCGGCGCAAGTGGTGGAGCTGATGACAGATCCAGTAGTACGGGTAGCAGCAAACGGGCCAGCGGCCGGCCCCACGCTGAGCCCGGAGCGCAGGCCGCCGGGGGAGTGTCTGGCGCCCTCGCCGCCCCGGTTGAGGCCGCCCAGCAGGGTGCCTGAGCTCACCCCGGACACCGCGATGCAGAAGGTCGTACTGCCGGGGCTGGTGGATCTGACTCTGGGCAACGTGGTGGTGCCGGGACGCTTTGACCCGAACCGGATCGCCGGTTTCGTCACCCGCCTGGAAGACGTTCCGGCGAGTCCGTCCGCCGAGCTGCTCCAGCGCTACGGGCTCGACCAGGTCGCGGGCTGGCCGGTTACCGACGACCTGCACGTGCTGCGCTTCTACGCGCACAGCCCGCAGCTCTACATCGCGCCCTTCGAGTCCAACGTCTACCAGGTCGATCTCGTCGAGATTCCGGCCGGCACCGAGCTGTGGCGCATCGATTCCGCTGGTGACGAACACCGGGTGGGCGCCTACCTGCACCGCCAGGTCGGTTGGATCAGCACTGAAGCTCCGATGTTGGGTCCGGCAGGGTGGAACCGGCCGCCGGTAGCGGCGCGCCCCACCGTGCGGCGCGGCCTGGTCGCGCAGTATCACGGCGCCGACTTCGACGCCGACTTCGGCCCCCGCCCCGGTGAGGTGACCCTGCACCCGCTACCCGGCACCCGGCCGCCCGCGGATTTTCTCGACCTGGCTGGCGTCCACGCGCTTGCGGTGGCGATCGACGAGCTGGACTCACTCGATATCGTGTGCTGGCGCGGCGGGTGGCACGGTCTGCCGGTCGAATTGGTGGAGTCCCTGCCGGAGCAGGCCGTGATCCACTACATCGGAGAGAACGGCCCGCGGGCAGCTGACTTCGGCCTCGCGGAAGTCGACTACCGGGTCTGGCGAGGCTGCATCCCCCGCACCGAGCTCACCGACGTCGGCGAGCAGCGCACCGCACTGCACGCCTCCTGAGCGCCGGATCGGCGGGTTTCGGGCTCGGCGCCCCCCGAGCTCAACAGCAGCGCTGTTCGGCCGACCTTGGACAGCTCCCTGTTGAGCTCGGGAACAGGAGCGCTAGCGTGCACTCGGAAGCGTGGCAGAGCGGTCTAATGCACTCGCCTTGAAAGCGAGCGTACCGAGAGGTACCGGGGGTTCGAATCCCTCCGCTTCCGCCAGCCTGACCAGCCAGGATGAGCTCGACGGGTCGCACGATGAGTCTGGCCCAGTCGGGGCCTCGTCTCATTTTTGGAGAAGTTT
>JBBPZY010000260.1:0-18943 GCA_038276315.1 Mycobacteriales bacterium | reverse complement strand
CGCTGGCGGCCGGGATCCTCCGGTATACGGTGGTTCATTGGTGCGCTCCTACTAGCTGCCATCAACGAGCGGCTGAAGGTCGACGGTATGCGCACGATCGACCTGGCCGACGCCGAGCTTGTGGCCCGGTACGGCCTCGAAGCGCTGGCGAAAGAGTCCGGACACTTCCAGCAGGAGAGTTAGATATGAAATGACCCTTTCCGCTCGTGACAGAAGGGGGTCATTTTGTGTCCATCAGGACTGTGTGGCAGCTCGCCACGCTGCGACCATCTCCTCCAGGATACGACCCTTGGCTGCAACGTTGTGTCCGTTGTCCAGTAGCCACTGGCGCACGACCTGGGGGTCATAAGGTCCTGTTGTAGGACCGTTGCTGTTGGACTGACTAACGGTTGGCCGCCTCAGTGAGCGACGCTTCAGATCAGCACCAGGACTTCGGACGCCACCCAGCGCACCCCGCACCCGTACGCCCACGTCGAGATCCGATCACGGGCGCGCCTGCATCTGTTATCGCAGGTCCTTTGCCCTCTCCAAGCTCCGTTCGCGGGTGATCATCGTCAGCGAGCCGTCAGCGAAAGCAACACGACGAGCCCGCGCAGGTCGATCCCCACCGGTGCGTAGCCGCAGCTCAGCGGCACACAATGACACTCCCAGGCACGCGGGCGTACGGCGAATCAGTGTTCACACAGAAGTGCTCACAGGGGGCTCGCGAGGTAGAGCAGGTCGAGCCCCCAGCCGCCAGCCCGACCACGATCGGGCACCCGAAGCACAGCTGGAGTCCCAGCGCCTTGGACAGTGCGCCCGGCAGCTACACCCGATCGACCGCCAACCGCATTCAGCCCCGACCCCGGACTCGCGCGAGGGTGGTGATCAAACTGTTGATCACTTGAGGGTGGCGTGAGTAACGAACTGAGTGACAACCACCGCGTACGGGTGTGGACTCTCACGGACTCTCTGGGATGCGTCAGCAGGTCGGCACCGCAGCAGTACGCCGGTCGCCGCAGCGCCGAAATTGCTTCGGGACGAAGAGGCCGTGGGTTCGAATCCCGCCACCCCGACAGTTTGAAGTGCCAGGTCAGGAGCCCACGCCATCGGGTTCCTGTGCTGTTTCTGTGCACGGCTCACGGTACCGCTAACGACGCGTGACCGGAGTCGACCGAATCCAACCGGCTGGCACTCGCCCGACACCTGCACCGAATCCTGTTCTAGGATGCTCGACCTGCTGTGTTGACAACTGTAACACCCCTGCCTAACGTGGGAGCTGCGTGCACCCGAAACACCCGAAGAAGGAAATCAACGACGCTCTCAACTACGCCGACCAACTGGGCTTCGTGGTCGGACACACGGCAGCCGGTCACAAGTGGGGCCGGATCACGTGCACCTGCGGAGCCATGTTCTCGGTCTGGTCGACGCCAAAGGTCCCGTTTAACCATGGCCGACAGATCCGTAGATGGGTTGACCAGCACAATCACAGTGCCGATGAGGAGAGGCCATGACTGAGTGGACATTTAGACTGACCCTCCAAGGCATCGAGCTGACGGACGAACAGGCCGACACCCTCTATGAGGTCGGCTGCCACGACGGTTCGTTCTCAGTGGAACCAGACGGCACGGTCCTGGGCTTCTTCGACCGTGAAGCGCCGACAGAGCAGGATGCCGTGATCTCCGCCATCCTCGACGTCGAGCGTGCTGGTATCGGCGCTCGGGTGCTCCGCGTTCAGGCCGATGACGACTGGCTGACTGCCAGCGAGATCGCAGAGCGGCTCGGCCGCACTCGGCAGAGCGTTGCTCTGCTGGCACGTGGCGAGCGTGGCCCCGGAGACTTCCCAGCCCCCATTGCCCGCCGGCGGTCATCGAACCCACTCTGGAACTGGGCCGAGGTCGAAGCATGGTTCGAACGCTACGAACCTGGTGCCTTGCCAACACATGGACCAAGGCTCTCAATTGACTTCCTTGCCGAGGTCAATGATCGGCTTGACCTGCGGGAGCGTCTCCGACACTCTCCCAACGCACCATGGCGGCCAAAGCTGGACGAAGCACTACCACTCGGAGCCTGAGGTCGGGCCGCGCCAGACCTCAGGCGTAGATGCAACTTCCTGATTGGTGCCAGCGGCAACGGCATCAGGCCGGGACGGCGAAGGCCACGACGTTATCGGCGTACTGGTGGGTGCGCTTGTTGAACGGTCCACCGCAGGTGATCAGTACCAGGCGCGGCTGGCCGTGGGTCGCGAACACCTCCGCTGGCAAGGCAGTCTTCGGGAAGCTGCGCAGCGCACGGATCACATACTCACGGCTGCCGTGGTCGGTACCGAGCTGCACCCGGTCACCGGGCTGCAGACTGCGTAGATGGAACAGGGCTCCTGGTCCGGCATGGCTGCTGTCGACGTGGCCGTCGATGACGACGGTGCCCCCACCGCTGCCCGGTCGGGCGCCTCCCTGCCACCAGCCGAGCACGCCCGGATTGTCGGGAACCTGCAGCACGCCGCCGGCGCCGACAGTGACTGGCACCACCGGCGCGCTCACGCCCAGCGACGGCAGCCGGAACCGAAGCGGAATCTGCATCGACGGCTGTGTGACCGGTGGGGCTTCCCCCCGTAGCGCCGCGACTTCCCCGGCCGCGACTGTGGGGATGACCCCTCGGTCTGGGGTGGCAGCCCCAGTGCTCAACAAGCCGGCCCAGCCAGTGCCGATCATGGCCAGACCGCCCAAAAACAGCAGCCACGCCAGCCTCGGACGCCAGCGGTGTAGTCCCGCCCGTGGCCGGCGAGCTATGGTCACGCCCGGCGCCGGCCGTCCAGCAGCAGAAGCGCTGACAAGATCACTAATAGTGCGCCACCACCGAGCGTGCCGACGATCAGCGAGGTGGAAGCCCACGGCGCTGCCTCGCCACCCGAGCCGGCGTTCACTCCGTGCGGTGACTGGTTGTTTTGCGGCGCCTGGTTCGACAGTTGTTGCAGCATCTGTAGGTGCTTCTGAGCGACCGGAAGGTAGTTGGCGGCGAACTGCTTGACTTGGGCGTCGCTGCCTGACGACATTTCCTGCTGGGTGTGTTGGATGGACAACTGGTGACCCTTGATCTCGTTCGTCGTGTACGCCTGGTCGAAGGCGGTTCCGGTTGAGGACGTCAGCTGCTTCGCCTCACGCTGTTGCGTGGCGTCGGGTGTTGTCGGCAGGGCCACTGAGTCGGTCTTAGCGAGGCCTTGCAGCTCGGAAAGCGCCCGCTGATGATCACTCGCGAGCGTCTGACCGGTTTGTCGGATCGCCTCGCTCGTCCCGTGTTGGGCGGCCAGGCGGCCTGACGTAATCTCGGCCAGGTCTGTTTGAGCGTTCTGCGTCATAAACGTCCGGTCCTGGTCGGACAGCTGACCGCCGCCGCCCGGTTGGCTGGCACTAATGCTCGCGCCGAGGCTCACACCCGGAATAGGGGACTGCGCGGCGGCGGGTCCGGCGCCGAGAACCAAAGCGAGCGAACTGAGTAGCCCGCCCACTGCGATCGTCACTCTCATCACGTGCCACCTCATCTGTCATGGAATATGCGGTACACGGTCGTACTTCACCCGACGTAGCTGTTAGCGCTACCCGGTCGACTTCGACACGAAACAGGGTTGTCACTGTCACCGGCCGCGGTTCACCCATCCGGCGCAAGAGGACGTGACCGCGAGTGCGGACCGACGACCGCCGTGTTACCGCCTCATTGGCCACGGGCGCCTTACTGCTGTTCAGCTGCCCGCTCAGGGGACGTCGAGACGGCCGAGCCCAGTGATCCGACGCGGTCGTCGGTTAGTGTTCGTGGCGATGTCTTTGTTTGGGGGTCGATGCTGGCGGAACCCGCTGATGACCGCGTCGGCGGTCGCGACGACCACCGGGGCGGCACTACGAGCGCCGATTGAGCCGTCGATTCCGCACGATTTCGCGGACCCGACGGCCCTGCCGGTCGGCGACACCTACTACGCCTACTCGACGGCCAGCCGCTACGGAGCCAAGGCCTTTCATGTTCCGGTGCAGAGCTCGACCAGCCTGACAGGGAGGGCTAGTGCGCCGGCCCGGGGATGCCGATGCCATTGACCCCAAGCCGTTCACCGACACCGACGGCACGCATTACCCGCTCTACAGCGCCAGCCGCGACGGTAACGCCACGATCTGGCTTCAACGGCTCAACGCCGACGGCACGGGAACGATCGGCCCCAGGCGGGCGGTGATCCAGGCGGACCGGGCCGACGAAGACCACGTTGTGGAGGCGCCATCGGTTGTTCGCCACGGCGGCAAGTACGTGCTGTTCTATTCGGGCAACGGCTACCACAGCGGCCGCTACTTCACCAATTACGCGACCGCGGACGCGCTGTGCGATGAGTTTGTCAAGCACCAGGGAGAGTTCCTCAACCAGCACTCGCTCGACGACGTGTACCAGGATCCGGGCGGCCAGGACGTGCTGCACGCACACCGGCACGATTTTTTGGTCTTCCACGCCTACACCGCCCCCACCCGCCGTGCCATGTTCGTGGTGGGGCTGGGCTGGAACAACCACGACCACCCAATACTCGTTCTGCATGGTGGCCGGTCGGGGAGCTCCGGTCACGGGGAACGGTCCGCACTGGATGAAGACGAACACGCCATGAACCCGGTCGGCGCCATGAGGTCGGACGCATAACAGCAGGCGGGGCGCTAGCGGGTACGGTCGTGAAGCGGTCGCGACTACGACTTCGTCATGGCCGACCCGACGGCAACTGTAACGTGGCCACCATGGCCCCGAGCGCGAGAAATGACGCTCTCGCGCTGATTCATTTTCGGCGGGCAACGCGTGCTGACGTATCACGCGTCGTATCGCTGACGGATGCGGCCTACCGTGGCGAAGGTCTCGGCGGCTGGACAACCGAGGCTCATCTGATAGGCGTGCGACGAATAGACGCCGAGGGCGTCGAGGAAGTCCTGGCTGCGCTCGACCACATGATAATCGTCGTCGAGATCGACGGCGGCGTTGCCGGCTGTGTCGAACTGACGAAACAGGGAGACGGCGCTGTGCTAGGGATGCTCGCGGTGCGACCCGAGTTACAAGGCCGAGGCATCGGCGGCGCGATCGTTCGCGAGGCCGAACGTATCTGCCGCGACGAATTTGGAACAGCAGAGGTTCGCCTGCAGGTCCTCCATATGAGGAGCGATATCATCGCATGGTACCACCGACTCGGTTACCGACCGAATGGCGAGGAAGCTCCATTCCCGTATGGGAACGAACGCGTCGGAGTCCCGAAACGTGACGACTTAAAGTTCATTGTGTTGGTGAAGACCTTGGAGTAAACACCATGTACCGATCACGCCGTGGCGGCAACAGACGCCACCGCGTCGAGCGACAGGCCACGGCCCTCAATCCCGCCCCAGCGTCCCCACAGCAGCGCGGCGAGGGCACCGATGGCAAAGAACATCGCGAGGATGACGAATGCGGAGACCAGCCCGAGCCCGGATACGGCATAGGACAACCCGACCACCCCCACCATGCCACCCAGCCGGCCCGCCGCGACTGATACGCCGATGCCGGTAGCGCGCAGCTCGGTCGGGAACAGCTCACTGAACGTGGTGTAGGCAGAGATCCACGAGCAGGTGGCGGAGAACACGCAGAGCGTGAATGCGGCCAACGTCGCGGCTGGGGACTTGGCCAGCGCGGCCAGTGCGAGCAGCAGCACGGAGATGCTCGCCGTGCCAAAGGACAGTCGGGTCACCGCGGTCCGGCCGATGCGGTCTATCAGCGCCGCCACGGTGAAGCCCCCGACCAGCGCTCCAATGTTGCCGACCAGGTAGAACAACGGCACCGCGGCAGGGGATACGGCAACCTGCGTGGAGATCAGCACATAGGCCGACACAAAGGTGAACAGCCCGTAGTACGCGGCGCTGCCCGAGAATTCCAGCACCATCCCGTACACCAATCGGAGACGCCAGTTCGCCCACAGCTCGCCGATCTGCGAGGCCAGCGAGCGGCGGTGGGGTGCGCCCCCGAGGTCGGTGCCATCGTCTGTGAGGCCGGTAATCTCGGTGATGAGCACGCTGGCCTCCGCGCAGCGGCCCTGGGACGCCAGCCAACGAGGGGATTCCGGGATCGTGCGGCGCGCAATAAGACCGTAAATCGCGGCGGCAGCTCCGGCAAGCAGGCACAACCGCCAAGCGGACAGGGTGACGCCGCCAAGCGCGAGCTGGTTGGCAACGAAACCGTTGAGGAAGAATATGCCGATCAGGCCGGCCAGGATGCCGCCGACGGACCAAAAGTTCATGGCGGCGGTGGCGGCGCCACGACGGCGGGTGGGCATGAACTCAGCGATCGCCGAGGTGACGGCCGAGTACTCCCCGCCGACGCCCATCGCGGTGATGAACCGGAAGACGAGGAATATCAGGAACGTCGGGGAGAACGCACTGACCACTGTCGCGATCGAGTACATCACCAGAGTCGCCACGAAGAGCCGTTTGCGACCGAAGCGGTCAGCGAGCCAGCCGAACGCCGTCGCGCCGGTCATCAGCCCGGCGAACCACACGACCCAGATCAGCGACACCGCACCGGGCGATATCGCACCGTCGGCACCGAGCACGCCGAAATCCTTCGCCAACGGCGTGAGCACGCTGCCGATGATCTGGACCTCGAATGAGTCCAGCGCCCAACCAATCCCCAACGCGAGCAGGATCCGACTGTGCATCGGCCGCCACGCGCTGCTGTCCAGCCGGGTCTCCGACGGCATCACGCTTCTCCAACCTCGCGAAATGACTTTTCAGGAACCGTCGCGATTGGACGAACCCAGCCGGCTGACCCGCCACCACCGGCCCGACGTGCGTTGGCGCGTCGATGTGGTTGCCAGCGTGGTCGGGTAGCTGCACCTCCATCCAACCCAGACCCATGTTCGCGGGAAGACCTCCCGGAGTTCGCCTGGTCAAGCACGATGCCGAGGTCGGTGATCCGGTACCGTACGCCCAACGTCCACCCCCCAATCGGGTCTGCATTCACTCTTCAGTGTGCAAGCCCGCAGAGGCCGACGCCAGACTGTCTAAGTACGCGTTGAGTCCCCACCGATGCGAACCCACATCGCCTAACGGGTCGAGCTGTTCGGCCACTGCCCTGACCCCGTGCCCGCCAGCGGAGGGTTCTGATCGGACCCGCACTCAGTGCGCAGAGCTCGACACCACGGCTGTGCGCCCAGCCGAGAAGAGCTCTGATGTCGAACTCGGCAACAACAGGGCTGCGGCGTCACTCGCAGCGGCGGCGCCGTGGCTGGGGCCGAGAACGACGGGAGAGCACGCTGACTCGATCATGACTGCCGTGCGTTGTGAACTATTTGGTGAATCGAGCGCTACACCAGCATGGATGTTCGGAGTTGGTGCCGTCACTGGATATTCGATGCCACGAGGACGTCGTCGTAATCGTTATTGGTCCGACCCGCCAGGAAGGGGGTTAGTCACGTGCTCTCCGCGGCGCTCAGTGCTTGCGTGGAGCCCGAAAATACCAGACCAGTTCCTGCAGCCTGACCCCTGGCGTAAGGGGAAATTTCGCTCGCCACGTGAGGCGACTGACGAGGCGGTTGTCTGAGGCCAGCTCAGCGGCTCCATCGGTGAGCTGAGCGGCATCGGTTCGACGCCGAACGGTGTCCGCGTCCTGGCGACCGTCAAGGCGTTCGAGCAGATCGGCTACGGTCGCGCGAGCTCCTCGCAGATCGCCGGTGAATACCCGCGGCCACTGCTGGAATAACCGTTCAAAGAGGTCGACTGATTCTTGTCCAGCGGTTAACGCCTGCGGTAGCTCGACCTGCGCGGCGGCTCGTACCCGGGCGAAAACCCACAATCCGCGGGCGAGGTCGGGTTCGAACGCGGTGGGGTTGGCGGCGGCCAGCCGGCGGCGAATGTCCACGGCTTGGCTGGTGGCGAGCAACGCGTCGGGCAGCCGACCCAGATCCGACAGGTCGGCTCCGAGGTTGATTAGCGCCCGGGCGAGGTCGGGTTCGAACGCGGCGGGTGTGGTAGCCGCCAGCCGGCGGTAGACCTCGACGGCGTGAGTGCTCGCGGCCAGTGCATCGTGACGGCGGCCCAGATTCGATAAGACGACCGAGAGATTGCTCAGCGCCATGGCGAGTCCCGGCTCGAACGCGGTGCGGTTGATAGCCGCCAGCCGACGGCGAATGTCCACGGCTTGGGTGCCGGCGGTCAGAGCGTCGCGCTGCAGCCCCAAGTCCGACAGCATCACGCTGAGGTTGGTCAGCGATCCGGCGAGGTCGGGTTCGAACACCGCGGAGTCGGCGGCCGCCAGCCGGCGGTAGATCCCGACGGCTTCGGTGGTGGCCATCACGGCGTCTTCCCACCGGCCCAGAACCGACAACCGGATGCCGAAGTTGGTGAGCGCCCGGGCGAGGTCGGGTTCGAACACCGCCGAGTCGGCGGCCACTAGCCGACGGTAGAGCTCGACGGCTTGGATGCTGGCGATCAGGGCGTCGTCCCGCCGCCCCAGCGCCGACAGCCGCAAGCCCAGGTGGTCCAGGCGGTGGGCCCGTTGTGCTGCACCAGCCGTGGCGGGCAGTGTGTCGTGCAGGCGGCGGGCCAGAGCGGTGGCGACCCACAGCAGCTCGGTGCTATATCGGGGCAGCGCTGAGTAGACGGCCGTAGTGACGTGATCAGGTGCCTGGTCGACGACCAGCTGAACCATGCGTGCGGGGGCGTGCGCGACCAGGGCAGGTCGTCGGCGCAGCAGCGCGAACACAGCAGTGGCGGCGACGGGGTGCCAGCCGGCGGCCGCGGTAAGCACGATCAGACACCGCCGCACAGGCGGCGCGGCCGCCCCGGTCGATGCGGTCATCCCCCGCCTGCCTTGCGAGTCGACCACCTACTCAACTCCGTCCCGGGTCATTCCGCCGTTCCCTTGAGCCTGACCTCGAAGCTGCAGCCACGTCTTGCGGATCTGGCAAGAGATCGGTCGGATTCGTCCGTGTGCGCCACCGTCCTCCTTTCTCCCCGTCCTGATGCGGGCTCTACCACGTCAGATCAGGCAGCCAGGACTGCACCTTCCTAGGTTGCGGCAGCATAAGACCGAAATTTTCGGTTGTGTTCGTTCTGGCCACCGCCACGCCGAGGGGCCAGCAGATCGAACCCGAACCTTAGATCGTCTAGCAGACAGTTCATGAGACGTTTCACCGTCGGATCCAGCACCGCCCGTCGGCGTGGACCAACCAGCCGATCGCTGGCCTCACTCGGTTGCTGCCCAGCTCTGGGCTGACGACTATCGGTGCTTCGTTCACTATCGGTCCCACTGGCGCGGCCACAGTAACCGATCTGCGCGGTCGTTAGAAATCACGGGAGCTTTCAAGGTTAACCAGTCAAATGCAATATTCGTTCGCGCAGGGAAATACCTCGCGGGTCATCGGTATCGACTCCTTCAACGTCAAACAGCGTAGGCAGCGGTGGGCTCGTCTCGCTGTCCGGTCGTCGCCCGCACCCGCACGCGCCATGGGTTGCGCGCCGGGCCCTTTGCACTGGAAGTCCTACTGAGAGTAACATTCTGTAACCTAACGAATAGGGAGCACAACATGGCCGTCGAGGAGCGGCCTGTTCGATCAGACGGCGGCCGTGAAGGCCGGCTATCCCAAGCTGTTCGTCCAGGCCCAGACCAATCCCCGCAGGATCAGCACCGCAGGCAAACCAGCCACCAACGGAGGGGCCAAGTCGGTCAGCGGGCGCATCACGACGCAGGTACTCGGGGCACGACACCAACGATGCGCCAACAGCTTCAATCGGCGTGGGTGCACCGCCCGTACACCGTTGTACTCGCGGTCGTGCTGGTGGTTCCCGGCGCGTTGGCCATTGTTTACGGCGACGACGTATCCCAAGCACTGAGTAACATCGCCGCCGGCACCATCTCGCGTCTGATGGGTACTCTGCTCGTAGTGGGGTCGGTGCTCACCCTCCTCGGAATCGCCCGCAACAGGGCACTGACCGAGACGCTGGGTCTGACCGTCACCGGTATCGGATGTGCCATCTACGGCCTCGGCGTCATCCTCGGGCTCGGTTTGCACGGCGCGGTCGCCGGGAGTGGATTCCTCGCTATCGCGGCGGGCACGATCAGGCGCGTCATCACCCTCGCAGCAGTCGCCCGGGAAGTTGATCGCGCCAGTGAGTCCTGACACGCTGCGGTTCGTCCTGCAGGTCGTTGCGATCGCGCTCGGTGGCGGTAGCGTGCAGATGGGCATCTTCCTACTCAAACGCCGCAGCGAGCTGCGTAGCTTGGATGCCACATCGGGGTCGACGGCGCTCACCTCCGCTAACGAGTACATCGCCACGCTTCAAGGCGGGGAAAAGGCGGTGCGTGAAGAGCTGGACAAGGTGCGGTCCCGGATCCAAGCGATGGAGAAGGAATGGGACAACGAGCGGGCTGAGCTGACTCTGGCATTGGAGAGCGAGAGCCGGCAGGTCGCCCGGCTGTCCGGATCTTTGGCACGCTGCAAGGCGGACCTCACGGTGGCGGAGTCTCAGATCGAGGAGTTGGCCCACGGCCGTCTGTCAGCGCGCCAAGGTCGCTCCTCGGCGGACTAGCGCCAAGTCCAACCGACGGTTGCCTCGGGCTCATCAGACTGCCGACAGGGGGCACCTCCCGACCGGTGATGAGCGCTGTGGACGCCCCGGGCTAGGTCGGGCACCACTTCCAGCATGCGGTGCTCGGACGGGCGGCGCCAGCTAGTCACTGGCTTTACCTTCGACGGCGTGCCATCTACCACCTGCGGGTTCTTGCGCTCGGCTGCTTCCGTTGGTTTGATTGAGATTCATGAGGAAGTACCACAAATGCCGGTCATTGCGGAGGCGCGCAGTCGATGGTGACGACTGAGGACGCTCGCTGGCTTGCCGGTTACCTGCGGAAGTTGGTGTCCACCCGCCCCGCGGCTTGGGCTGGCACCGAGATGACGTTATCTCAGCTGATCGCATTGCACATCATCAGCGCGCGGGCGCCGATGACACTGATGGCGCTGTCCGACGCCCTGGGCACGCGACCACCAGCCACCAGCGCGATGGTCAATCGGCTCGCCAATGCCGGGCTGGTCCGTCGCACGCCGGACCCTGAGGACCTCCGACGCGTCGTGCTGGCCGTCACCGGTACCGCGGCGCAGATGCTCGGCAAGATCGACCCGGACACTGCCCGACGCCTGCAAGCGGTGCTGAAAACCATGGGCTCGGCAGCCCAACGGGTCCTCACCGAGGTCCTCAAAGACACCGCACGGCGCCTCGCCCGATAACAGAGGCGCCGTGAACTCGACGAGTTCACGGGCAGCGGCGACCGGTAGCGGCGATACGGCACTATCACTCCGGTGACCGCTGCCGTGACCGTTCCCGCCACGCTGTTCGACGACCCGGAAGCGGAGGCCCGCTGGCGGGCCCGGTTCACCGCGCCGCGAGTCAGCCTGCCGGACTGGGCCCGAGACGCCCCGGACCGCTGCCTGTACACCTCCAACGCCTCGGGCACCTGGGAGGTCTACGCCTGGGACCGCTCCACCGGGACGCACCGGCAGGTCACCGACCGGCCGCACGGCACCCACACCGGCACCGTGACACCCGACGGTGAGCAGGTGTGGTGGTTCGCCGACACCGACGGCGACGAATTCGGTAGCTGGGTGACCGAGCCGTTCGCCGGGCGGCCCGTGGACGAGCAGCCGCAGCCGGCCGTGCCGGGCACCGCGCCGGGGTACCCGGCTGGCCTCGATCTCGGCCTGCGCACCGCGGCGGTGGGCGCCGCCACCGACGAGGGCACCACAGTGTGGATCTCCCGGGACGGCACCGCGGAGGTTGTCTACCGCAGCGAGCACGACGCTGGGGTGGGTGCCCTGTCCCGGGACGAGCGGCTGCTCGCGGTCGTGCACTCCGAGCACGGCGACTCCCGCCACCCAGCGGTCCGGGTGCTGCGCACCGATGCGAACGCGCTCGGCGAAGCGATCGCCGAGAAGTGGGACGGGCCCGGCAAGGGCTTGGAAGTGCTCGGCTTCGCCCCGCTGGCGGGCGACCCCCGACTGCTGCTCAGCCACGAGCGACGCGGCCGCCAAGAGCTGCTGATCTGGGATGTCACGGCGAACACCGAGATCGAGATCACCCTGGACCTGCCCGGTGAGCTGACTGCCGATTGGTATCCCGACGGCGCCGCGCTGCTCATCTTCCATGAGCACGCCGCACGCTCCACACTGCACCGCTACCAGCTGACCACCGGTGAGTTGACCACATTGGACATCCCCACCGGCACCGTCAGCAGTGCGGCGGTCCGGCCGGACGGCACCGTCGAGTACGCCTGGTCCTGCGCCGCCCAGCCACCCACCATCCAGGCACTGGACGCAGACGGCACCCACCGCGCGCTGCTGGCGCCCCAGGGCGAGCCGGCGCCCGGCTCACAACCCCTGGCCGACCAGTTCGTCCCAACGCCCTACGGCGCGGTGCATGCCTTGGTTGCCCGACCCGCCGACGCCGCGAATGGACCGCTGCCCACCGTGTTCGTGCTGCACGGCGGCCCGCACGCAGCCGACGAGGACCGCTTCTCCGCGGGCCGGGCGCTTTGGCTGGACGCCGGCTTCGCGGTCGTGCACGTCAACTACCGCGGCTCGACCGGTTACGGCTCGACCTGGCGCGACGCGATCGAGGGACGGCCAGGGCTGACCGAACTGGACGACGTCGCGGCCGTGCACGACTGGGCAGTGGCGAGCGGGTTCGCCGACCCAGCGCAATGCGTCGTCGAAGGGTGGTCCTGGGGCGGCTACTTGACCCTGCTCGCGCTGGGAACCCAACCGCAGCGCTGGGCTGCCGGCATCGCTGGGATCCCGGTCGCCGACTACACCGCCGCCTACGCCGATGAGATGGAGCCGCTGCGAGCTTTTGACCGCGCTCTGTTCGGCGGCTCCCCCGAGGAGCTACCGGACCTTTACCGGGAGGCATCTCCGATCAGCTACACCACCGACCTGCGCGCCCCGGTGCTGCTGCTCGCCGGGGACAACGACCCGCGCTGCCCGATCCGCCAGATCGACAACTATCTCGATCGGCTCGCTGAGCTGGGCAAGCCGTACCGGAGTTACCGCTACGACGCGGGGCACGGGTCGTTGGTGGTGGCCGAGAACCTCCGGCAGGCCGCCGTCGAGGTCGCGTTCGCCCGCGAGGTTCTGCGCGAAAGTTGACCGTCCGTCAACATAGGGGTAACGACAACAGCGGAAGCTGAGCCAGGAGGTGGTCACCATGGCCCTGCGTCGACCATGAACCGGTACCGACCGTGAACCTGTGGCGGCTACACGTCGACGTGGCTGATCAACCGGGTCGGCTGGGCGCGCTCGCCGCGGCGATCGGTGGCTGCGGTGCCAACATCGTCTCTTTGCACGTGGTCGGCGAACCGGCAGAAGACGGCGCGGTGACCGACGAGCTGCTGGTCAGGCTGCCACCGAAGCTCGCGGTGCCAGCACTGGTCGAAGCCGTCGAGTCGGCCGGGTTGCGGGTGACGGTGGTGGTGCAGGCCGACGCGCAGGCGCTGGCCGACCCGGTGACCGCCGCGCTGGCGCTGGCGCACTGCGTAGCGGTCGACCCCGGCAGCGCCGATCGGGCGGTAGCGACCATGCTGCGAGCTGAGCTGGCCGCAGCCGGCGCGCCACCCACCGCACATCAGGCCGCCCATCAGATCGACGTCGGCGTCGGTGCGAGACGAGTGCGGCTGCGCCGCGGCTGGCCGTTCACCGCCACCGAGATCTCCCAGGCCGCGGCGCTGCTCGAGCTCGCCGGGGCCTCCGACGGCGACCGCGCATCGACGGAGCTCGCGCCACCACGAGTCAGCGTGCAGCTGACCGATGGGGCCGAAGTCGTACTGCGGGCCGCGACGGCGGCCGACGCGCCGCTGGTCGCCGCGCTGCACGCGCGCTGCTCCCCACACACCCGGGCGTTGCGATCGCTGTCCAGCAGACCAGTGTTGACCGCGGCCGTATTGCAGCAACTGATCGGCGCCGACGGCTCCACCAGCGTGCTCGCGATGACCACCGACGGTGGCGCCGCGGTCGGGCTGGCGAATCTGGTCGGCACCGGACCCGGCACGGCCGAGGTCGCGCTGCTGGTGGAGGACCTCTGGCAGGGTCGGGGGGTGGGAACCGCGCTGGCCCGCAAGCTGGTGGAGCTGGCTCGAATCGATCAACTCACCGAGTTCACCGCGGTGTCCCGAGCGGGCAACGGTGCGCTGACCCGCGTGTTGCGCCGCGCCGGGTTGCGCCCACGCGGCCGGTTGGAAGGCGGCGCGTTGTGCGTGCGAGCCGCCCTGTACCCGGAGGAACCCACCCCGAGCGCACCCACCGAAATCAGCCTGGCCTAGCCGCCAGGTCAGCCGTCCAACCCACAGTCGCGCGACCCGACGCCGACGAGCGACCCTGCCCGCCCCAGAACCAGGTATCGAGAGACACGGCGCTACCTGCCATCTAGCGCGCTGTCTGCGCGGTAGGTTTGCGCGTTCCCGGCACGGTGATCCAGTGCGAACTGCACCACCTGCTGGCCGATCGTGCGCAGGGTGCGGTCGACCGCGGGGTCGGAGGCGACGCCGTGGCCGTCGAATCTCACCTCGGCGGAGTTCAGCGCCGCGCCCAGCGGTGTGGGCCAGCCACGTAGCGCGTGCACGATCGAGCGCAGCGCGGTCAGCGTGGTCACCGCCGCCTGCCAGCCCAGCGCCATCGCCACGCAACCGACTGCTCGCTCATCCAAGTAAGGCCGGGAATCCGAGCGCAGATCCTCGACGTAGTCCAGCGCGTTTTTCACCAACCCGGAGACGGTGCCGTGATAGCCGGGCGAGACCAGCACCACCCCATCCGCTTCCCGCAACGCCTGCACCAGCCGGCACGCCACCGCACTGCGCTCCAGGACCGCCGGGTCGTAGAACGGCAACACCAGTTCCGTGCCGGTGATCGCGACCGTGTCCGCACCGGCGGCTCGGGCGCCCTGCAGAACCATTCTCAGGGCTCGCTCAGACTGTGAGTCCTGGCGCATCGAACCGCCGATACCGACCACGGTGAAGCCCATGCCATCGACCCTAACGACGCCGCTGGCTCATCGAAGAGGCGCCGCGTACGAAATAGTGCGGGGGCCCGGCCCCCTCGGCGCCGGGCCCCCGGTCTGTTCTGGACCCCTCAGGCCTTGGCCTGCGCGCCGGAGCGCGCCGGGTTGGCTTGCCTGGCTGCCTTCGGGTCCCGTTCGGACTGCTTGGCGCGCACCCCCTGCTCGATCCGGTCGCCCAGACCCTTGTCGACGTTGCGCCAGTACTCGAAGGCCCGCTGCAGGACCGGCTCGGTCACCGCGTTGAGTAGGTGGCCGACGACATTTTCCACCAGCCGCCCGCGGGCCGCATCGTCCAACACTTCACGGACCATCGTGCCGGCTTGGCCCCAGTCGTCGTCCTCGGCGCGCAGGGTGTAGGCAGCGTGCACCATGTCCCCGCTGGTCTGCCACCCCGCCGACTCGCCGTAGCGGCTGCTGTCGGCCTTCGGGCCGCCCTTGGAGTTCGGCGCGTACACCGGATCCGACACGTTGTGGTACCGCATGGCACCGTCTTTGCTGTAGCTGTTCACCGGCGACTGCGGCGCGTTCACCGGCAGCTGCTGGTAGTTCACGCCGATGCGGCCCCGGTGCGCGTCGGCGTAGGCGAACAGCCGGGCCAGCAGCATCTTGTCCGGGCTCGGGCCGATACCCGGCACTAGGTTGTTGGGCTGGAAGGCCGCCTGTTCGATCTCGGTGTGGTAGTCGGTGGGGTTGCGGTCCAGCGTCATCCGGCCGACCTCGAGGAGCGGGTAATCGCCGTGCGGCCAGACCTTGGTCAGGTCGAACGGGTTGAACCGATAGGTCTTGGCGTCCGCGAACGGCATGATCTGCATGTTCAATGTCCAGCTCGGGTACTCGCCGGAGTCGATGTGCTCGTACAAATCACGCTGGTGGTAGTCGGTATCGATCGAGGCCATCTGGTCTGCCTCGTCTTGGCCGAAGAACTCGATGCCCTGATCAGTCTTGAAGTGATACTTGACCCAGAACTTCTCACCGGCGGCGTTGACCCACATGTAGGTGTGGCTGGAGTAACCGTTCATATGCCGCCAGGTGCGCGGGATACCCCGGTCGCCCATCAGCCAGGTCACCTGGTGGGCCGACTCCGGGGACAGCGTCCAGAAGTCCCACTGCATGTCGTGGTCGCGCAGGTTGTTGTCGGCGCGGCGCTTCTGTGAGCGGATGAAGTGCTGGAACTTCATCGGGTCGCGCATGAAGAAGATCGGCGTGTCGTTGCCGACCATGTCGTAGTTGCCCTCGGTCGTGTAGAACTTCAGCGCGAAGCCGCGGGGATCACGCCAGGTGTCGGGGCTGCCGCGCTCGCCGGCCACCGTGGAGAACCGGGCCAGCATGTCCGTTTTGGTGCCCGGCTGGAACACCGCGGCCTTAGTGTATGCGCTGACGTCGTTGGTCACCTCGAACCGGCCGAAGGCGCCGCCACCTTTGGCGTGCGGCTGGCGCTCAGGCACCCGTTCGCGGTTGAACTGTGCCATCTGTTCGATGAGGTAGTGGTCCTGCAAGAGGATGGGGCCGTCGGGACCGACGGTGAGCGAGTGCTCGTCACTCGCAACCGGGATCCCGGCATCCGTAGTCGTCGGCTTGGGCTGCTCGCCGGTCACTGTAGTGCCTCCTGATAGTGGTTTCGTCGGGCTGTAGTTGATTAAGCCGCCGGGGGCGGATCTTGGCAGCTGGGGCACGTTCCCCAGAACACCACCTCGGCCTCGTCGAGTAGGTAGCCGTGATCATCACTGGGAGTCAGGCACGGACGCAGGTTAACGGCGCAGTCGACGTCGTCGGTGCGCCCGCAGCAGCGACACACCACGTGGTGGTGGTTGTCACCGGTACGCCGCTCGAACCTGGCGGGATGCCCCGCCGGCTCGATCCGGCGCACCAGCCCTGCGCTGGTGCACGCGGCCAGCACGTCGTACACGGTCTGAGTGGACACCGATCCCAGCCGCTGCGCCACCCCGCAGCGGACCTGCTCGGCGGTGGCGTGTGGGTGCTCGGCCAACCACTGCAACACAGACTGGCGGGGTGCGGTCGCACGCAGACCCGCCTGGTGCAGTAGCTGGCTGACGTCCGAGGAACTCATAACGCAGCCCAGTATCCTGCGCTATCTGGAACGAGTCAAGAAACGACGGCGGTGTCAGCTCAGCCCGATCTGCTGACCTTGCGGCGTTACGGTGAACCGCCAGCGATCGACATCAGGCTTGCCCTGGTCCACCCACCACTGCTGGGCCGCGTGGACCTCATCCCACAGCCGCCGGAGCCCGTACTGGTGCACGAGGAACTCGGCGTCGCGGGCGTCGGGGGTGGTGTGGATCAGCTTGACCCACGAGCGGGACTCGAAGTCCAGCAGCCAGAACACGCCCACTCCGGTGTGCTCGTCGAAGGGCCAGTAGCGCCACTGGCACCGGTGTACCCGCTGACCGATCGCGAACCGAACGCCCAGATCACCCACCACCGAATGCGGGTGCAGTGCGGTGGTGTGCACCTCGGCGCGGTCCTCGTGGTCACCGACCACGGCGCCCACAGCTCCCCGCCGTTCGCGCTGGGCGCGCAGCCACATGAACGACGACTCGCCGACGACTCCGCCGCAGGCGCTGCCGTCACCGCTGACGGTCAACGCGACGAGCGCACCGGTATAGCTGTTGGCCCAGGGCAGCAGGATCCGGCCGCCGGGGCGGGTCTGGGCCACCCGTGGGTACGGGATGCGGTGTACTGCGGCGGTGACGATGATCCGGTCGTAAGGGGTGCCCGGTGGATACCCGAGCTCCCCATCGCCGGTGATGGTGCAGATCTCGCCGTAGCCGGTCTCGGACAGCGCTCGGCGCGCCTGGGCTGCTACGTCTGAGTCAATCTCAATGCTGGTGACCTGCTCGGCTCCAAGCCGGTGGGCCAGCAACGCCGCGTCGTACCCGGTGCCGGTACCGATCTCAAGTACCCGATGTCCCGGGCAGGCATCCAGCGCTGCCAGCATCACCGCGACGATGACGGGGCTGGACGCCGAACTCGTCGGCATCGAGCCGCCCAGCCCTGGTCCGTCCGGATGCCCGTCGTCCACCTGGGTCACGACGTAATCGTCACTACCAGTGGCGTAAGTCAACCGCAGCCACCGATCCGGATCCTCATCCCGGCACAACGGCACCAATGTCGGCCATCGCTTCGGGTTCTTGATCCACACTGTGTCCGGGATGAACTCGTGCCGGGGCACCGCTGCCACTGCAGACCGCCACGGCGCCACCGCCGAGGCCCACCGGGCCACGTCGTCGTCCACCAGCAATCGATCAACCATGCGCGCCCGCAGTGCGGCGGGATCGACGGATAGGCTCACCGGTCGTGCTTGTTCGGGTCCGGGCTGGCGGTAACGGACAATCACGCGAACCGTCTCCGGTGTTGTCCTCGTCGCGATGCCGGCCAGCATCGTCGTCCTTACCTCGGTCATCGTTTTCGTTGTCGTTGTCCTTACCACCCACAATTTCTCTCCTTTCTGCGATGACCTGGCTGAGCGATTCAGAGGCGATGCTACGGAGTTGTTTGGTGACCGGCTGGCCACCAGGAGCAGGGCGTCGGGCGCCGCTCGTCCTGAGTCAGTACGTGCTCGTCACGGATGGCTTTGATCAGCTCCGCTGTGCTGCGGTAGGTGCTGCCCTGGATGCGGTGCGCCATGCGGTTGACGATGCCCGACAGCACCGACAGTCCCGTCCGCTGCAGCTGCGGCGGTACCCAGCGAGCCAGTTATCCACAAGAGACATGTCCTCGGGTTGACAACTGGGCGTCGTCACTGTCCGTATCGTCTAGGGAATCGGTGTTGTCCCGCGCGGATGTGCCACAACGGGCAAAATTTAGGCAAAAGTTTCCCGCGGTGGCACGTCGTCCAAATATCTACACACCTCAGCGTTGGGACGGATGTG
>JBBPZY010000259.1:0-6122 GCA_038276315.1 Mycobacteriales bacterium | reverse complement strand
GCACGGGTGGAATGCCGGGGCGCGGTCGCCGGTCAGGTCCGATATAGGCGCCGTCGTCATGCAGTGATCGCGTGCTCGTGCTCAGCGCCGGTGGACCCGCCCGAAGGTCAGCAGACGGTGCGCGGGCATGCGCCGATGAACCCGGCCCAACCATCCGGGGGAGACAGGCCGCCTGCGGCGGTCGTGTGCGCGATCCCGCCCCGGATGACTGAGCCCGAACCCCCGCCGCCCTAACGGACCCCCTCACCGCCCACTGAGGCACGCCGCGTCCCACCGACCCCGAGCACAAAAGGACGCGATCATGAACGAGACGACCATTACCCACATCGGCAACCTGACCGCCGACCCCGAACTTCGCGTCACCCCCAGCGGTATTGCAGTCGCCAACTTCACCGTGGCGGCAACGCCCCGCACCTTCGACCGGGCCACGAATCAGTGGCGCGACGGGGATGCGCTGTTCCTGCGCTGCACCCTCTGGCGCGATGCGGCGGAGCACGCCGCCGACTCTCTCACCAGCGGCGACCGCGTGATCGTCACCGGACGACTGCGGCAGCGGAGCTTCGAGACTCGCGAGGGCGAGCAGCGCACCGTCATCGAACTCGACGTCGACGAGATCGGGCCGTCGTTGAAGTTCGCCACGGCGAAGCCGGTCAAGGCCACGCGCACCGGCGACGACGAGCCGGACTGAGCAGCACCGGCTGACAACCGCCGGGGTTTCACCGCCCCGGCGGTTTGCCGCCGCACCGCGACGCCTACGCCTCCCACGCCTCGCCATCGGACCACAGCTGCAGCTGATCGCGGTTCGGATCACCGTCGGCCATTGCGGCACGCGCGGCAGCACCGATCGCTGCAGCGTTCGCGACACCGGTGGCCAGAACGTCGAGGACCGCCTGACGGATCGCGCGGCTGCGTCCCGCACTGCCGCCGGAGGTCGATGTGGGCGGCACGAAACGGTCGTTCTATCGCGTCCCAGATGTTCTCGGCCTGTGTGCCGGTTTCCAGATGCTCCACCGCGGTGCACAGCAGTTCATCGCAGCGGTGACGGCCGACGAGCCCAACCGGTAGGGGGCCGAGCTCCACCGTCAGTGCGTACCGGTGCGCGGTCGTAATCACCGCGTCCGCGCCAAGACCCGCCTGAAAGCGGCCATATCCGCCGCTGCGGTCTGCACCACCATCGATCGCGCCGAGCCACCATCGATGGCCACGGTCATCAACGGGCGCGCATTTCGCGAGAAAGCGAGCGACAGTCCCAGCATCGACCGGCAGCGCGGTGGTACCCGCCTGCGCACGGCGGCCGCGGCGTCGTTCACGGCCGGCGAGAGAGGGGAGCGATAGCTGGTCCCAGAGTGTCGGCTGCTCATCCGGCACAGGAACTCCGCGCTCCCTCCTCCCAGCGCTTACCCGAGGAGCGTGCCATGTCCGGCGGACAGTCCGCGTCTCCACCGCAGCAGACGAGGTGCGCTCAAGGCCGCGCTGGCCGAGCGTTCGGATGGACCCCGCCTGCGGCCGGGCGCTGCTGGCCCCGAGCTTCGCACCGGCCGTCCCTCGCCACCAAGGGGCCGTGAACTTCTTGTCCGCCCCTTCGGGGCCGCTGCGCTCGGCCAAGAACTTCCCAGCTCCATCCCTTGGTGGCGAGCCTCCACGGCCGATGCCGGGCGCTCTTTGCGGCAGCGGGGAAGCACCGCCGCCCGCATCACGGGGCCAGCAGCCCTGAGGAGGGACCCCATGAGCACCGCACCGCAGCCACGCCGGCAGCAACGGCGGGTTGTGGTGTGGGGCTGCAAGGAGCACCAGACGCCGGCAGGCGAGGAGTGCCAGGGGTGTGCCGACCAGGACGAGCTGTTCACCCGTGCCGACGTTGCCCGCCAGGGCAGAAGGAGCGCACGACGATGAGCACGCCAGCGATCACCGACCCATGCCCGACCTGTGGGACAGCCGACCACGTCCGGTGGATCGATTCCACGCCTGGTGCGGACGTCTGGGCCTGCACCTCTTGCGGCGACGAGTGGACGATCGCCGTTCACGAGCCCGCGACGGCCGGCGTTGGCCCCACGAGCGGACGCCTGACTGCACCGGAGCACCGATCGCGCCGGCTTCACCCTGCCAGCACCGGGATCTGGCTGCGGGGCCAAGACGCGTCCTCGCTCCGCTTCGGAACCCCTCCGCCGGATCCCGCTCCCGGCCGAGACGGGTGCGTCGCACTCATCACCCCTGAATCGTGAGGAGGTCCGCCATGAAGACCAAGGCAGAACGCCGTCCACAGAAGACGGCCGAAGAACGCGCCGCAGAGGTGGAGGCCCTCACCACACAACTCAACACCGCGGTCGCCGAGCTCACGACGTCGGACGCCTGGGTGTCGATGCTGCGGGTGTCGGCACGGTTCACCAAGTACAGCCCCTCGAACGTGCTGTTGCTCTGGATGCAAGCACAGCAGCGCGGCGTGGCCCTGACCAAGGTCGCCGGCTACCGGACGTGGCAAACCCTGGGCCGGCAGGTCGTCAAGGGATCCAACAGCCTCGCCGTCATGGCACCCATCCGCCGCCGGCTGACCGCCGAGGAAGCCGAGAGCATGGCTGCCCGAGGGTTCCGGGGGTGCTGGGAAGACGACGGCCGTCCCGCCGTGATGGTCCGCGGGTTCAAACTCGAACGGGTGTTCCGACTCGAGGACACCGAGGGCGAGCCGCTGCCCCAGCTTCCCGACGTCGGCTACGTCACCGGCGACACACCGGACGGCGCGTGGGATGCGCTGGCCCGGCTCGTCGAGGCCGAGGGCTTCACCGTGACTCATGAGCCCGAGCCCGACGAGACGCGTGGCCACACCGATTACGCGCGACGGATCGTCAACGTCGACCCGACATATCCGCTCGCCGAGCAGGTGCACATCCTGGTGCACGAAGCCGCACACGTGCGCTGTGACCACGAGGGACGCGACATCCCGCGCAGCCAGCGCGAGACCGAGGCTGAGAGTGCCGCCTTCGTCGTGTGCTCAGTGCTTGGCTTTGCTCTGGGCGACGTCTCAAGCATCTACATCGGGGGATGGAGCGCGGGCGACACCGAGGTGATCCAGGCCGCCCATACCGCCATTCACAAGGCCGCCCAGTCGATCCTCGCCGGCCTGGAGCAGGAGTGATGCATCCTGTGACCCAAGACGGACGCTGCGCCGCGTGACGCGGA
Source organism: Mycobacteriales bacterium (assembly GCA_038276315.1). Taxonomy (GTDB): domain Bacteria; phylum Actinomycetota; class Actinomycetes; order Mycobacteriales; family Pseudonocardiaceae. Next base: position 2,948 of record JBBPZY010000259.1, on the reverse strand, counting down.
GTGTCAGAGCGCCCGCAGGAACTCGCACTCGGAGTCTAAGGTACGGGTTCGACCGCTACTGTTCCCCGAGCACCAACCAGGAGGAGGGTCATGGCGACGCCGCAGCAGGACTACCGGCCGGTGATCGATCCACGTTCCGAAATGGAACGCTCGCCTGAGCAGGTTGCACGCGAGGACGCGTTGCGCCAGGTGGAAGAGACTCTCCTCAATATTGAGGAGGCAATTCGCCGCGCTGACCGCGCCCGGAAGTCGATCCCCATTGGAAGTAATGAGCAGAACCTTCGCCTCTGCCTGGACACCGCAGTTGAGAAGCTGGAAGTGGTCCGCAAGGAACTGTTCCAAGGCGCTTATTTTGGCGGCGACCAACAGCGACTGATCTGACCCGATGCGCAGCGGCGAGGAGATCCAGGGCGACCTGCGCTCGTTCGTGGCACGCTGGCAGGACTACTCGGGTACTGAGCGCAGTGAGGCGCAGACGTTCCTCAATGAACTGATCCAATGCTACGGACCGGACCGCAAAGCCGTCGGTGCTCGCTTCGAGGACGCGCACACGGCGAGTGGGATCATGGACCTGCACTGGCCAGCGGTATGCATCATCGAGATGAAAGCGCCACGGCATGCGGACAAGCTCGCTGAGCACCGCAAGCAGGCGCTTGACTATTGGCACAGTTCGGATGACGCCGCACTGAACCGCGCGGCGCCTCCGTACGTTGTTCTGTGCGCATTCCAGCGCTTTGAGGTATGGGAGCCAGGCCGGTTCCCGTCCGCCCCACGAGCCGACTTCACGCTCGATAAGCTGCCGGAGAATTACGAAAAACTGCTGTTCCTCACGGGCACTGAGCAGGAGCCGCTGTTTGGCGATAGCTTCAAAGAGTTGACCGCCGAGGCCGCGAAGGTGGTGGCCGGTCTCTACCAGACGTTGCTTCAGCGCAAAGCCGCAGCACCTGAGACGCTGCGTTCGTTCCTCCTGCAAATCGTGTGGTGTCTGTTCGCCGAGGACCTCGGCATGCTGGAAGGACATCCCATCCAACGGATCGTTGAGGATCTGATCCGCCATCCCGAGCGGTCCTCATACGGCGAGTTGGGCACGCTCTTCGACGTGCTCAACGACCCGACCGACTACGGACGTCACGGCGTGTTGCGCGGTACGCGATACGTCAACGGCTCCCTGTTCGCGCAAGCCGCGAAGGTTCACCTCGACGCGAGCGACCTCGCGATGCTCGTGGAGGCGGCACAGTTCGACTGGCGCAAGGTAGACCCAACGATCTTCGGCGCACTGATGGAAGGTTGCCTGGGTCACGACCGGCGATGGGAACTAGGCGCGCACTACACGCACGAAGTCGACATCATGAAGATCGTCCGACCGACGATCCTGGAGCCCTGGCGACAACGCATCGACGGCGCCAACACGCTGGCTGATGTGCGCCGCGCACTTGACGAGTTATGCGCCTTCCGCGTCCTGGACCCGTCCTGTGGGTGCGGCAATTTCCTCTACGTTGCCTACCGCGAACTGCGCTGTCTGGAACACGAGCTGAAGGAACGCCTCGTCCGGGTCGCACAACAGACCGGCATGCAGGCGCCTGATCCCCATGGGCTCCCGTACTATCCGCTGGCCAACCTGCGGGGCATCGATATCGAGCCGACCGCGGTGCTGATCGCCCGCGTGACGCTGTGGATGGGGCAGCGTCAGATGATGGACCGTTTCGGTCCTGCCGAGCCCGCGCTGCCGCTGGTCGACCTCTCTGGTATCCAGGCGGGGGATGCCCTCGAACGGCCATGGCCGACCGCCGACTGCATCATCGGTAACCCGCCGTTTCTGGGAGCGTCCCACGTGCGTGCAGCACGCGGGGCCGCATACATCGAACGGCTGAAGGCCACATTCAACGTTGGCGTGAAGGACTACTGCGTCTACTGGTTCCGCAAGGCCCATGACCACCTTGGCGCTGGCCGGCGGGCCGGTCTGGTCGGCACCAACTCCATCTCCCAGAACCTCGGACGGTCGGCGAGCCTCGACTACATCGTCAGCAAGGGCGGTGTCATCACCGACGCCATCTCCACTCAGAAGTGGCCGGGCGAGGCCAAGGTGCACGTGAGCCTCGTCAATTGGATCAAGGAGCCTCCAACCCAGCCCACGGCGTACATCCTCGATGGACAGCCCGTCACCGGTATCACAGCAGAGCTGCGAACCCCAGAGCGCTCAGTCGGCACTGCTCGCCCACTCCGCGCGAACCTCGGGAAAGCCTTTGAGGGACCGAGCCCCAAGGCGGATGGATTCGTCATCACCAAGGACGAGGCCGACCGTCTCCTGAATCTGCCCGGGCCGTATGCCGATGTCGTGCGGCCGTACCTTGGGAGCGCGGACGTTGCCCGCGACGTTCACCAACGCCCGAGCCGGTGGGCGATCGATTTCGGCGTCATGCCCCTGGAAGCTGCGATGCGATACCCCGAGGCGCTCACCATTGTTCGCGAGCGCGTCAAGCCTGTGCGCGAGGCGAATAACCGGGCGGCTTATCGACGGAACTGGTGGCAGTTTGCCGAGCCACGTCGCGGCCTTCGACAGGCGCTGCACGGCCTGGAGCGTTACATCGTTATGGGCCGCCACGGAAAGCGTCTGCTCTTCGCTTGGGCTGATATTCGGACACTCGCTAGCGACGCAACGAAAGTTTTTGCGTTTGACGACGACTACTCGATGGGAGTGTTGTCGTCGCGGACCCACGAGGCGTGGGGGACGAGGGGATCGTCGAGCATCAAAGCGGACCCGCGCTACACGACCACCACCTCCTTTGACACCTTCCCGTGGCCCTTCCCCCAGGGCTCCGTCATGTTTGATTTTTGACCGTTTTGAGCGGTTTGGTGATGAGGTCGACGCATCGGTGGATGCCGTGTGCGAAGTGGCGGCGGGCTTGTTTGAGGTTGGTCCATCCGGTGAGCCGGAACGCGGCGATGAG
>JBBPZY010000258.1:0-5594 GCA_038276315.1 Mycobacteriales bacterium | reverse complement strand
GCTTGCCCACCCCCGGCCTGGTTGTCGAGCCGGGCCGCGCGATCGTCGGACCCGGCACGGTGACCCTGTACGAGGTGGGCACCACGAAGGACATCACGGTGGTGGCATCCACTCTGCGACGTTACGTCTCGGTGGACGGTGGGATGAGCGACAACGTGCGCACTGCGCTCTACGACGCGAGCTACGACTGCCGGTTGGTGTCGCGCCGCTCCGAGGCGCAAGGTGCGCTGTCCCGGGTGGTCGGCAAGCACTGCGAGACCGGTGACGTGGTGGTCCGGGACTGCTGGCTACCCGACGACCTGGCCCCGGGCGACCTGGTGGCCGTCGCCAGCACCGGCGCGTACTGCTACTCGATGTCCAGCCGGTACAACCTGGTGCCGCGCCCGGCGGTCGTTGCGGTGCGCGACGGCGCCCACCGGCTGCTGTTGCGCCGGGAGACGTTAGCCGATCTGCTGTCCCTGGAGGTCTCGTGACCAGACCTGTCCGGGTCGCCCCCATCGGTGTGGCGCTGTTGGGCTGCGGCACCGTGGGTCGTGAGGTGCTGCGGCTGCTCACCGATCAGTCCGTGGAACTCGCGGCGCGCGTCGGCGCAACGGTGCAACTGGTCGGGGTGGCCGTGCGACGCCCGCGACGCCATCCCGAGGTGCCCGCCGAACTGCTCACCACCGACGCCGCCGAACTGATCAGCCGCGACGACGTCGACGTCGTGATCGAGGTGATCGGTGGCATCGAACCGGCCCGGCCGCTACTGCTGGCCGCGCTGCGCGCCGGGCGCGGCGTTGTCACCGCGAACAAGGCGCTGCTCGCCGAGTGCGGGCCGGAGCTCTACGCCGCAGCCGACGCCGCCGGTGCCGACCTGTATTTCGAGGCGGCGGTGGCCGGGGCGATCCCGCTGTTGCGCCCGCTGCGGGAGTCGTTGGCCGGGGACCGGATCACCCGCGTCACCGGCATCGTCAACGGCACGACCAACTTCATCCTGTCTGCCATGGACAGCTCCGGGGCCGGCTATGCCGAGACGCTGGAGGAGGCCAGCGCCCTGGGCTACGCCGAGGCCGACCCGACCGCGGACGTGGACGGCTACGACGCCGCCTCCAAAGCCGCCATTCTGGCGTCGCTGGCCTTTCACACCAGAGTGACCAGCGCCGACGTCTACCGGGAGGGTATCGCTGAGGTCTCCGCCGCCGACGTTCTCGCCGCCCGGCAGCTCGGTCGCACGGTCAAGCTGCTGGCGATCTGTGAGCGGGTCGTCGACCCGAGCGGCACCGAGTCGGTCTCGGCCAGGGTCTACCCGGCGATGATTCCCCGCTCGCACCCGCTGGCCACCGTGGCAGGTGCCTACAACGCGGTGTTCGTCGAAGCTGACGCCGCCGGTGCGCTGATGTTCTACGGCCAGGGCGCCGGCGGGGCACCGACCGCCAGCGCGGTGCTCGGCGACCTGGTGGCTGTCGCCCGCAACCGGGTGGCGGGCGGTTACGGGCCGCGCGAGTCCGCCTACGCCGACCTGCCGATCCAGCCGATGGGCGACACCCCGACCGCCTACCATGTCAGCCTTGAGGTGCTCGACCGCCCGGGAGTGCTGGCGCAAGTAGCGCGGGTCTTCGCCGAGCATGAGGTGTCCATCATGGCGGTGCGCCAGACCGGTCGCACACCTGATCCGGGGCCGGCCTGTGGTGCCGGGACGAATCTGATGATCGTCACGCACTGCGCGCCGGATGCCGCGCTGCGCTCCACAGTGGACAAGCTGGCCGGCCTGGACGCGGTTCGCGACGTGGTCAGTGTGATGCGGGTGGAGGGTGAGGTCACGTGATACTGCAGGTAGCGGCCGGCCGAGCGTGGCCAGGAGTGATCGAGGCCTACCCGGACCGGATCCGGGTCAGCCCCGGCGCCCGGGTGGTGACCCTGCAGGAGGGCGGTACCCCGCTGCTGCCCGCTCCCGTGCTGTCGGCGCGCACCGGTTGCGAGGTGTTACTCAAGGTCGAGGGCGCGAACCCCACCGGCTCCTTCAAGGACCGTGGGATGACGATGGCGGTCACCGAAGCGCTGGTCCGCGGCGCCGAAGCAGTGTTGTGCGCCTCGACCGGAAATACCGCCGCCTCGGCCGCCGCCTACGCGGCCCGCGCCGGGATCCCCTGCGCCGTGCTAGTACCTCGCGGTAAGATCGCGCTGGGCAAGCTCGCCCAGGCCACCGTCTATGGTGCGCGGATCCTTGCCGTGGACGGCAACTTCGACGACTGCCTGGAGCTGGCCCGCAAGACCGCCGCCGACTACCCGGTGACGGCACTGGTCAACTCGGTGAACCCGGTTCGGCTACAGGGGCAGAAAAGCGCCGCATTCGAGGTCTGTGACGTGCTCGGCCGTGCCCCGGACGTGCATTGCCTGCCGGTCGGCAACGCAGGGAACATCACCGCCTACTGGATGGGTTACACGGAGTACCACACCGACGCGTTGGTGGCCCGTCGACCGCGGATGTTCGGCTTCCAGGCCGCCGGTGCCGCCCCATTGGTGCAGGGCGCGCCGGTCCTGAAGCCGGACACCATCGCCACCGCCATCCGGGTCGGCAACCCTGCGTCCTGGCACGGGGCGACGCGGGCCCGCGACGAGTCTGATGGGTTGTTCGAAGCGGTCACCGACGAGCAGATCCTTACCGCCTACCGGTTGCTGGCCGGGCAGGAAGGGGTATTCGTCGAACCGTCTTCGGCCACCTCGGTAGCGGGATTGTTGCGGGTTGTCGAGGATGGCCGGCTGCCTCGCGGTTCGCTGGTGGTCTGCACCGTCACCGGGCACGGGCTCAAGGACCCCGACACCGCGCTGCGCGACGCGCCCGAGCCCGAACCCACCCCGGTCGACCCGGCCGCGGTGGCCGCCGCACTGGATCTTTCTTGACCGTGCCCAGCCCTCATGTGCCCGAGCTCAACAGCAGAGCTGTCCAAAGACGGCCGAACAGCTCTGCTGTTGAGTTCGGGGTGCTGAGATCATGCAACGTCGGGCAGTCGAGGGCTGACTGATGACTGTGGTGCGGGTACGGGTACCTGCCTCTACGGCCAACCTCGGACCGGGCTTCGACGCCCTCGGGTTGGCGCTGGCACTGTACGACGATCTCGAGGTGACGGCGGTGACGTCGGGTCTGCGAGTCGAGGTGCACGGCGAGGGCGCTGGGCAGGTGCCCACCGACGAAGACAACCTCGTGGTCCGCGCGCTGCGAGCGGCCTGCGGACGGTGTGGTTGCCGGCCGGACGGTTTAGTGCTGCGGTGCTACAACGCCATCCCACATTCCCGGGGATTGGGCTCCTCGGCGGCGGCTGCCGTCGCCGGGGTGCTGGCTGGTTACGCGCTTGCGGGAATGCAACCGGACGAGGCGGCGTTGGACCTTGCGGCAGGGTTTGACGGGCATGCCGACAACGTCGGCGCCAGCCTGCTGGGTGGTTTGGTGATTGCTTGGCGTGACGAGCAGTCCTTCCGAGCTGTTCGTCTGGAGCCCCATTCGGAGCTGGCGCCGGTGCTGCTGGTGCCAGCTCCGACGTCGGCCACCAAGGTCACCCGCAGGCTGTTGCCCGCCGAGGTGCCCCACGCCGATGCGGCCTTCAGCGCCGGACGAGCCGCCCTGCTCGTTCACGCGTTGACGGCCGCGCCGCAGCTGCTGCTGGCCGCTACCGAGGATCGGTTGCATCAGTCGTACCGGCGTGCCGCCTACCCGGCGACGGGTCGCTTGGTCGACGCGTTGCGGGCGGCTGGGATTCCTGCCGCGGTGTCGGGTGCTGGGCCGACGGTGCTCGCGTTGCCGGCCAGCGGTGAGGCATTGACAGGGGTGAATACTGCCGGTTTCACCCAGATTCCACTCGACGTCGCCCGCGTTGGTGCCGGTGTCGAGCGGGGGTGATCCACCCATCCGCGGGCCGGTTGTTGCCGCGATGGCGCCGGACCGATAGTCTCAGTGTCGTTCAGACACCGTGTGCACGGGCGCCGGTGCCGCGTTCGGGTTCCTCTCACCCGGGCAATTAATCTCCCGCCCTCCAGTTACGTGGTAGCGGGAAGGCTGGCACCCAGGCTCTTGCCACAACTGGACATGTCCCGTGCCGTCGGCTCGAACCGATGTTTTTGGGTACGCGAGCCTCCGCACCGGATCAGGCGCCGTCCGCATACCGCCGGACGGCGAACAGGCTGGCCCGAGCTACGTCTCGGGTCGGTTAGGAAGGACCTGCGTGAGCGATATCAACTTGTTGGGCAGTGACGTTGTTGCTGCGGAATCTGCGGACCAGCACTCAGCCGACGAGGCTGGCAGTGCTGTGCCGTCTTCGGGCAACGGGGCAGCGCCGCGGCGCCGTGCCGGGTTGTCTGGAATGGTGATGGTGGAGTTGCGCCAGATGGCTGGCCAGATGGGCATCTCCAACATCGCCGGTATGCGTAAAAATGACCTTATCTCCGCGATCAAGGAGCGCCAGGGCGCTGTCCCCGGGCAGCGGCGTGCAGCTGCTGAGCAGCTCCCACTCGACGGTCCGGTAGCCCACACTGCCACCCAAACGAGTGGCCGGGTGGCCCAGCCAGATACCCAAGCAGGTCCTCCGGCGGGAGATCACACCGATGCCCCGGCAGTCGAGCAGCAGGTTGCCCCCGTGCCTGCCGTCGCGTCGGGTCAGCCTGAGTCGGCTCCCACTGAATCGGCTCCCATCGAGTCGGGTCACGTCGAGTCGCTGACTCCGGATAAGCAAGATCGGGATCGGCACGACCGTGAGCCGAATGACCAGGGTCAGCAAGACCACGACCGTGAGCCGAATGACCAGGGTCAGCAAGACCAGGGTCAGCAAGAGAACCAGCCGGATGGGGACACCGACGGTGCTGATCGATCCCGCAACCGGCGGCGGCGTCCGATCCGCGGCGGTGAGGTAACCCGCTCCCAAAGTAATCAGACCCAGAGTAATCAGGCCCAGGGCAATCAAATTCACGGTGACCCGACCCAGGCTGATCAGACACCGGGCGGCTCCAACGTCAGCCAGAACGCGAACCAGCAGGTCAGTCAGAACGTGGCCGGCCAGAATGGGCCGCGCGGCGACGACGATGATGAGGCCGGCCGCAGGCGTGGCCGGCGGTTCCGCGACCGCAACCGCCGCAACCGCAATGACCGCGGCCCCGACCGGGGCGCCGACCGCGGACCAGACCGTGGACCAGACCGTGGACCAGACCGTGGACCCGACCGCAGCAGTGACCGCCGAGATGGTGGTGAGCTAGAGGTCCGCGAGGACGACGTGTTGCTGCCCGTCGCGGGAATCCTCGACGTGCTCGACAACTACGCCTTCGTTCGCACATCGGGCTACCTTTCCGGGCCCAACGACGTGTACGTGTCGCTGTCACTGGTCCGCAAGTACTGGTTGCGTCGAGGTGACGCGATCACCGGCGCAGTGCGCCAGCCTCGCGACGGCGAGCAGCAGCGACAGAAGTTCAACCCGCTGGTCCGGGTGGACAGCATCAACGGTTTGGACGTCGAGCAGGCCAAACAGCGCCCGGAGTTCACCAAGCTGACCCCGTTGTACCCCAACGAGCGGTTGCGGCTGGAGACCGAGCAGAACATCATGACGACCCGGGTGATCGACCTGGTCGCG
>JBBPZY010000257.1:0-6408 GCA_038276315.1 Mycobacteriales bacterium | reverse complement strand
GGGTCCGGGCTCGGCGCAGGGCATGGTCAACGACCCGGTGGCCACCGCGGCCAGCCACAACCCGTTGCTGACCACCCTGACCAAGGCCGTCACCGCGGCAAACCTGGTCGACACCCTGAACAGCGCTCCGGCGCTGACCGTGTTCGCCCCGGCTGACCCGGCATTCCAGGCTCTGGAGGCCCAGCATCCGGGCATCCTCAAGCAGCTGACCACCGCTCCGGACGTGGCTTCGCCGAACAGTCAGCTGGCCAAGATCCTGACCTACCACGTGGTCGGCACCCGCTACGACGCGGCGGGCCTTGTCCAGGCGGGCACGCTGGACAGCCTGGAAGGCGCCAAGCTCAAGATCGGTGGCACCGCAGCGGCGCCGACCGTCAACGGCGCTCCGGTGTTGTGCGGCAACATTCCCACCAAGAACGCCACCGTGTTCGTGATCGGGCAGGTGCTGTCCCTGCCGGCGTCCTAGGCAAACCGCGTTTGGTAGACAATCCACGCAGCTACTAACGTCAGGGCGGCCCCGGCTGGATGGGGCCGCCCTGACGTATGTCGCACGCCAATACGTCGTCGGGTCCTACCCTTCGTAACGATTTCATCTACACCGACCACGTAATCGTTCCGGTTGTCATGCCGCGGGAACACTCAATTCGTCATCCGTCTGGCGCGAAATCGCCCGGACGGGATCACCGGAGGTATGCAGGCGAGGCTGAAGATCAGCCAACCAGCAGACGAGGAGATCGAGTAGTGAGGAAGATCCAGCGACTGGCCGCGGCCGGCGCTCTGGCGGCACTGACCGCCGTGGTCGGCGCATGCAGCAACTCGGAGCAGCCGGCCTCCAGCGGTCAACCTTCCAGCGCGGCACCGCAGTCGAGCGTGCAGGCTGCGCCCAACGGGGGGGGCGACAGCGCCCACTGGCACTGGCGTCACCCAGATCAGTGACATCTTCGGTCCGGCGTGCAGCCAGGTGCCCACGGAGGGTCCGGGCTCGGCGCAGGGCATGGTCAACGACCCGGTGGCCACCGCGGCCAGCCACAACCCGTTGCTGACCACCCTGACCAAGGCCGTCACCGCGGCCAACCTGGTCGACACCCTCAACAGCGCTCCGGCGCTGACCGTGTTCGCTCCGTCCGACTCGGCGTTCCAGGCTCTGGAGGCCAAGAGCCCCGGAATCCTCAACCAGCTGACCACCGCCCCGGACGTGGCGACGCCCAACAGCAAACTGGCCAAGATCCTGACTTACCACGTGGTCGGCACCCGCTACGACGCGGCTGGCCTCGTCAAGGCCGGCACGGTGGACAGCCTGGAAGGCGGCAAGATCACAATCGGCGGCACCGCGGCAGCACCGACGATCAACGGTGCGCCGGTGCTCTGCGGCAACATTCCCACCAAGAACGCCACGGTGTTCGTCATCGGACAGGTGCTGTCACTGCCGGCGTCCTAACCGCACCACAGCAGCTATTACCTGCTGCTGCCACTGTCAGGGGCGGCTTCCCGACCGAGCCGCCCCTGACCTGCGTCCTGGGCAAGCAAGATCGCGACTTTGTTCCTGCGTTCACAAGCGGCTACCGTGGACGCCTGGCAGGACAGCGATACCAGCCCCGGAGCGGTTCGCCAGTGGGTCGAGAGGAAGGCACTCGTGACGGTGCACGAGCACGGCAGGTACAGCACTGGGCTCGAAGACCTGCCGTACCGCTCCGTACCCGAGGCTGCGGTCGGCCGCCTCGCCGTCTACCTTCGGGTGCTTACCTCGATGATCGAGCAGGGCGTGACCACGATATCGAGCGAGGTACTCGCCGGCGCTGCTGGCGTGAACTCCGCGACGCTGCGCAAAGACTTGTCCTATGTGGGTTCCTACGGCACCCGCGGAGTGGGCTACGACACCGCGCGGCTGGTGGAGCACATCGAGCGGCTGCTCGGGCTTACCCGGCACCACAGTATCGCCGTGGTCGGCATCGGCAACCTTGGTCATGCGCTTGCCAACTACCCGGGCTTCCCGGACCGTGGCTTCCCGGTCACGGCTCTGTTCGACCTCGACGAGGACCTGATCGGGGTCCCCGTCGGTGGATTGCCCGTAGACCACGTCGACAGCATCCCGGCGGTATGCGCCGAGCGAGAGGTGACCATCGGCGTGATCTGCACCCCCGTTCACGCCGCGCAAGGGGTGTGTGACCTGCTGGTGGCTGGTGGCGTTCGGTGCATCCTAAACTTCGCTCCGGTCGTGCTGCAGGTGCCCGACGAGGTCGAGGTTCGCCGGGTGGACCTCGCCGTGGAGCTGCAGATTTTGTCGTTTCACCAGGTTCGCCGGGGTAGTGGCAACGGGGTCGGACCGGTGGTTGAGCCGATCAACCCGATCGCGGTGAGCCGATGAGTCTTCTGGTAGTCGGCCTGTCTCATCGCAGTGCGCCGGTTGGAGTGCTGGAACGAGTCTCGGTGTCGGCCGCAGACGCCGGTAAGGTGCTGTGCCAGTTGCTTGCGCGCGAGAATGTCGCGGAGGCGTTGCTGCTGTCCACCTGTAACCGGGTCGAAGTCTATGCAGTGGTCGCGACCTTCCACGGTGGCCTCGCCGACATCACCGATGTGCTGGCGCGCCAGTCCGCGATTGTGCTGGACGAACTGTCCGAGCACCTCTACGTGCATTATGCGGCCGCCGGTGTAGAGCACCTGTTCTCGGTCGCCGCCGGGCTGGACTCGATGGTCGTCGGCGAGCCGCAAATTCTCGGTCAACTGCGCGCCGCGTACGCCGGCGCCGAACAAGCGGGCACAGTCGGGCGCACCCTGCATGAGGTGGTGCAGCAAGCGCTTCGGGTCGGCAAACGGATCCACACCGAGACCGGCATCGGCGCCGCCGGCGCCTCCGTGGTCTCCGAAGCCCTTGCCGCTACGGCGGCCGCGCTGGCTGGTGCCGCCGGTCTGGATGGAACGGGTTTGGCCGGTCGGCGGGCGTTGGTTCTCGGCGCTGGTTCGATGGGCTCGCTGGCCGCGGCGCAGCTACGCCGTGCCGGGGTGGGCGAGATCGTGGTGGCCAACCGGACCCACGCCAGTGCGCAGCGGCTGGCCGCGCTGTGCCAGGCCGAGGGCACGCCCGCCCGGGCCGTCAGCCTCGATGGTGTGGCCGGCGTGTTGGCTGCGGTAGACATGGTGATCTGCTGCACCGGCGCGACCGGCGCGGTGCTCAGCGTCGAGCAGATAACCGAGAGCCACCGTCGTGCCCCACTGGTGGTGTGTGATCTGGGGCTGCCCCGCAACGTCGAGCCCGGTGTGGGCGATGTCCCCGGCGTGATCCTGCTGGATCTCAGTGCCGTGGCTCGCCGGCTGGAACAGCACGGTACCGGGTCCGACGCGGTCAGCACCGCGCACTGCCTCGTCGCGCAGGAGGTGCGCCAGTACCTGGCCGCCCAGCGCACCGCGGAAGTCACGCCGACGGTCGCTGCGCTTCGCAAGCGCGCGGCTGAGGTGGTGGACGCGGAATTACTGCGGCTGGACGGGCGGTTGCCGGGACTTGATGCCGCGGTGCGCGACGAGCTAGCCCGGAGTGTCCGTCGGGTGGTGGACAAGCTGTTGCACGCCCCGACCGTGCGGGTCAAGCAGCTCGCCGAGGCCGGTGGGGGAGAGGCCTACGCCGGTGCGCTGCGCGAGCTGTTCGAGCTCGACCCGCAAGCAGCTGCGGCTATCGCCGCGCCGATTCGCCCATCGTCGACCGACGATCCACCCGGGATCCGATGATGGCCGTGGCGCAACGGTCACCGTTGCTGCTGGGAGTCGCGGAGGGTGCGTTGGCACTCGCCCAGACCGACTCAGTGGCGCAGCGGTTGCGGACCGCCGGCGTTGCGGTTCGGGTCGTGCCGGTGCGAACCGCCGATGATGGCTACTCGGCGTTGCGTGCGGCCCTGGCCGGGGGTGCGATTGATGTCGCGGTGCACTCCTACAAAGATCTGCCCATCGCGATGGATCCTCGCGTGGTGATTGCCGCGGTACCGCAGCGCGCCGATCCGCGCGATGCGTTAGTGGCTCGGGATGCAATGGTGCTGGGTGAGCTGCCCGCCGGGGCCGTGCTCGGCACTGGATCGCCGCGGCGATGCGCGCAACTGCGGGCACTGGGCCTGGGATTGCAGACTGTGCCGATCCAGGGTGACATCGACTCGCGGATCGGTCGCGTCGATGACGGCGAGGTCGATGGTGTGGTGATCGCCGCTGCCGGGCTGGCCCGACTCGGCCGCAGCGATCGTGCCACTGAGCTACTCGACCCGTTGCAGATGTTACCCGCGCCAGGGCAGGGTGCGCTGGCCTGCGAATGCCGGGTCGATGACCTGGACACCGAGCACCTGCTGGGCACGCTGCTCGATGACGCCGCATCGCGTGCCGTGGTCACCGCCGAGCGGGCGTTGCTCGCCTCGGTGGCGGCCGCCTGCATCGCCCCGGTCGGCGCGCTTGCTGATGTCGTCGAGGACCTCGATGACGAGGGGCGGGTTGTGCTGCGGCTGTTTCTGCGTGGAGCTGCAGCCACTGTGGACGATGGAATGGTCCGGTCGTCGGCCACTGTGCTGTATTTCGATGGGCCGAGTTCCGATGGGCCGAGTTCCGATGGGCCGGATTCCGATGGACGGAATTCCGATGGGGAGCCAACCGATGCCGAGAAGCTCGGCCGCCAGGTTGCGGCCGAGTTGCTGGACTTGGGTGCTGGCGCGCTGGGTATGGACCCAGCGCTGCGCGGCCCGGGTCGCGGCCTGATGGGAAACGAGTAAGTAGATGAGCCGTGTCTGCAAAACCACTGGGCAGATTGCCTTTGTCGGTGCTGGCCCCGGTGACGCCGGGATGCTCACCGTGCGAGCACAGCACCTGCTGAGCTGTGCCGAGTTGCTGGTGACCGACCCCGACGTGCCGCCCGACGTGCTCGCGCTGGCTGCCCCTAGCGCTGAGGTGCGTCCGGCGGTGGGAGAGCCCGGCGAGGTCGCCAAGGACCTGGTAGCCGAAGCCAACGCCAGCCGAGTCGTGGTGCGGCTGGTATCCGGGGACCCGCTCACCGCTGATGCTGTCGTCGCCGAGGCGCTGGCTGTGGCCCGCACGTCGACACCGTTCGAGGTGGTGCCCGGGGTGCCGATGGGTACCGCAGTGCCGGCCTTCGCCGGGGTACCGCTGGGCTCCGGGCACACCGAAGCCGACGTCCGAGCGGGCGTTGACTGGGCGGTATTGGCCGCGGTACCAGGCCCGTTGGTGTTGCACGCCACCGCGTCACACCTGGCGGAGGCGGCGGCCGCGCTGGTCGAACACGGGCTGGCCCCAAACACCCCAGTGGCGGTCACCGCGGCGGGAACCATGCCTACCCAGCACACGGTGGAGACCACGCTGGCGTCGCTGAGCGGTGACATCGGCGAGCTCATCGGACCGCTGGTGGTGACCGTCGGCTCGGTGGTCGGGCAGCGGACGAAGCTGTCTTGGTGGGAGTCCCGGGCACTGTATGGCTGGAAGGTGCTGGTGCCGCGGACCAAGGAACAGGCCGGCGCGATGAGTGACCGGCTGGCCGTGCACGGCGCGGTGCCTGTGGAGGTCCCGACGATCTCAGTGGAACCGCCCCGGTCTCCGGCTCAGATGGAGCGCGCGGTCAAAGGGCTGGTCGACGGTCGGTACCAGTGGGTGGTGTTCACCTCCACCAACGCGGTTCGGGCGGTCTGGGACAAGTTCGCCGAGTTCGGGCTGGATGCCCGCGCGTTCGCCGGGGTAAAGATCGCCTGTGTCGGGGAAGCCACCGCGGAGCGGGTGCGCGCGATGGGGATCGTCCCCGAGTTGCTGCCCTCAGGCGAGCAGTCCTCCGATGGGTTGCTGGCCGACTTCCCGCCCTTCGACGACATTCTCGACCCGGTGGACCGGGTGCTGCTGCCACGGGCGGACATCGCGACCGAGACGTTGGCCGCCGGGCTGCGTGAGCGCGGCTGGGAGATCGACGACGTGACGGCCTACCGCACGGTGCGGGCCGCTCCACCGCCCGCCGACACCCGCGAGATGATCAAAACGGGTGGCTTCGACGCGGTGTGCTTCACCTCCTCATCCACGGTGCGCAACCTGGTCGGTATCGCCGGCAAGCCGCACACCCGCACGATCGTCGCCTGCATCGGCCCGGCCACCGCGGAGACAGCCATCGAGTTCGGCCTCCGGGTGGACGTGCAGCCCGAGGTTGCCCAGGTGGGTGCCCTGGTAGACGCCCTAGCCGAGCACGCCGCCCAGCTCCGCGCCGAAGGCGCCCTCCCCCCACCCCGCAAAGCCAAAAACCGCAGGCGCTAGCGCTCGGTTTTCCGCCTTCTGGATGCAGACTGCTGTAAATCGGGCCGCGATTGCCGCGTTCTGCATCCAGAACGCGACGGGATGGGGACGTGATGCACCCGGTGAGTCGGCCGCGGCGGTTGCGGGGCACGGCGG
>JBBPZY010000256.1:0-3189 GCA_038276315.1 Mycobacteriales bacterium | reverse complement strand
CCTGGTCGCAGGTCAGCGGCTCGGAGCGGTCCAGCCGCACGGGGTTGGTGGCGTTCGGGTTGTGCGCTAGCAGCGCCGGGGTGAGGCCGTTGACCGCGGGGGTGTGCGGCGCGGCGTGGACCGCCGGCTCGCCTTGGGGGTTGGTGGCGTGGGGGTAGGTGGCGAAGTAGTGGTCGAAGGACACGTTCTCCTGGAAGATCACGACGAGGTGCTCGATCGGCGTGGCCGTGGTCTGTTCGTCGTGGTCTTTCGCACGCGCTGCGGCCGGGACCGCAGAGGTCAGGGCGGCAGCCACGGCAGCCGCTGCGGCGATGACGCCGAGCCGGGTCCTGCGTCTAGTCACGTCGTGTCCTCTCGATCGGGTGACCAGCGATGTCGCGGCCACTCCAATGAGACGGGTCGAACATGACTGATCACTGACTGGTACTTGAACGGACGGCAAACGGAGGACATGCACTCGCGGGCTCGCGTCCGGGTTACCGAGACGGGTACTCCCTGCCCCGGCCCGCTTCAAGACAAAGCTCGCCGACGCGACGGATACCCACTTCGCCGGCCCGTTCTGCGTCGAGGCCACCATCCCGCGTGCAATTGGCGCGTATTGGGACCGGTCAACCACGGTCAACAGCTAGGCTCCGTGACCCGGCCCGCCGCAGGTCCAGAGCCCTGACCACTCATCCGACGCAGCCTGCCAAGTTGGGGCTCGGAGCGTTGACGTACCCGTTAGATGATCACGTGACACTCAGCTGACAAGCCGGGCGCGCACCCCACGCTCCACCAGGATCGGCAGGAAGCTGCGGATCCGAGCCCCCAACGTAGCGTGCCGTTAGACCAGCTCGCCCGCCGGCTCCGCCTCGGAGGGCCACTGCGTGCACGCCGGGAGAGCGTGGCTTGCCCTCCGGGCCTTCGGCCCGGCGGGTGCGCCGGGGGTGCTCGCGCTGCGCGGTGGACGTGCTCGCCGGCCGTCGCTGACCCGTCAGTCTCGCCGCGTTCATCTCTGGTTCACGTCCGCGTGCGCTGCGAGCCGTCTCCGACTGTTACCCATTCGAGTGATACCGACATCCCGCCGGTCGCTGTCCGTACCACCATGATCGCCTCCGGCTGGAGGCGGACCCAGCGAAGCTAGACCAAGGTGGAGGTACCGACGGGGGCGACCACGCATCAGCTCAGACTGCCCGAGGCGGTCCATACACCAACGCAACTGTCCCGTCAAGTCTGATTCCCTGCCGCTTCGCCACTCATGGTCGTGCTCGTCGACCAGACGGGCCAGCACCGTCGGGCGGTGTGACGCTGCTTGCGCGGGGCGTCGAGGTCTTCCCGCAGCATCGCGTCAATCAGCGGCTTGGCCGGGTCCAAGTTCGGCGCCGGAAACGTCCGCTGCTTGCGCGGGGGGCGGGGGGGAATCGGCGAGGACAGCGCCTAGCGCACCGGCCGGTGCACCCCATACCGGCGGTGAGCTCGCGGATCCCCAACCCGTGCCGCCGGGCGTCGCGGCGGATCGCCTCATACAGCTCCACCCTCGACCCCAACCCGGCCCCCAAAATCCGTGGCTGGCGCACAGCATCGCGCCGGAGCGACCGGGGTGGGGCCATCTAGCCCTGTCACACCAGCCCGGGCGTGTCGCAGATGGGGCCACTTACCTCCGTCACTCGATCTTCAAAGCAACCAGTTCAACGAGGTAACGGTCCAACAGCGGGGCCAGCTAACCAGGGCCACCAAACGCGCCTTCATCCACCAGAGCACCATCGACGTCGTCTGGATCAGGATCTGACTCCGTGACCCCCGATAAGGTGGTCCTCCTCAGCTGGGCGGCACGGCGAGCACACCGAGCCGCAGGGAGGCCAGGCTACGGCTGAAGCAAGTTTAGGCGTCGTACTTGTAGCCAAGCCCGCGGACGGTGAGCAGGTGCCGGGGCGATGAGGGATGCTGCTCGATCTTGGTGCGTAACCGCTTGATGTGCACGTCCATGGTCTTGGTGTCGCCGAGGTAGTCCGGTCCCCACACTCGATTGATGAGCTGGTCGCGGGTGAGGACGCGGCCGACGTTGCGCAACAGGTATTCGAGCAGGTCGAATTCCTTGACGGGCAGCCCACCTCCTGGCCGGCGACGGTGACGGTATGCCGCTCGACGTCCATCCGCACTGGCCCGGCCTCCAGTACCGCCAGGCCGAGGGTGGCGTCGCCATCCGGGATCTTCCCGCCGCGGCGCAGCACCGCGCGGATCCGTGCGATGAGCTCGCGGGCCGAGTAGGGCTTGGTGACGTAGTCGTCGGCGCCAAGCTCCAACCCCACTACTTTGTCGATTTCGCTGTCCCGGGCGGTCACCATGATCACTGGGACCGCGGAGCGCGCTCGTAGTTGCTTGCAGACGTCGGTGCCGCTCATCCCTGGGAGCATCAGGTCGAGCAATACGATGTCGGCTCCGGTGCGGTCGAACTCCTCCAATGCCTCGGAGCCGGTGGTGGCGACCGCCGGTGAGAAGTCCTCCTTGCGCAGCAGGAAGGCCAGTGGGTCAGCGAAGTCTTCCTCGTCTTCGACGATCAGTACTCTGATCATGGCGAACCTCCCACGTACTCCGGTGTCGATGGCATGCGTAACCCATGTTGTGGACTGTCCGGATGCGCCGGAATCCGCAGGGTGAAGGTCGAGCCGGTGCCAGGCTTGCTCCAGAGCTGAACATCACCGCCGTGGTGGGCGGCGACGTGCTTAACGATCGCCCGCCCCAACCCAGTGCCGCCGGTGGATCGGCTGCGCGCCTGATCGATCCGGAAGAACCGCTCGAACACGCGTTCCTGGTGCTCGAAAGCGATGCCCAAACACTGTGGCAAGCCGAGGGTCGCCTCGGGTGAGCCGGGCAGTGCAGAGCGTGTGCGGCAGTTCGGCCGGAGGCCGAGTCCATCCACGCTGCGGGAAGAGGTCCACAGGTCCACAGGTCCACACGCCCGCCCCGGCCAGCAACGCCCGACACCCCACGTCCTGGGTTCCGGCGTGGGGCTGTCCGTGGCTCTCAAGACCGCTAGATGAGTGATTCCGTGAAGTTGGTGTTAGTGGTCGTAGGCGGTCAGTGATCGTTTGCTGGTGATGCCGGTGGTCCAGTTGTGTCAGAGCCCGGCGGCCATGGCCAGCAGACGCTGCGCGACTCGGGTGTACACCCCGGCCAGAGTCCGCCCGCCGTGGTCTTCAAGGCCGAGCT
>JBBPZY010000255.1:0-3396 GCA_038276315.1 Mycobacteriales bacterium | reverse complement strand
TCCCCGCCGCTGCGGGCTCCCCTTCAGCGCTGCAGTCTTGGTCTTCGCGAGCTTGTCCTCGCGGCCCTTGCGGACCAGCTGCTGGATGGTAGGCATGGACCAGCTTTCGTCGTCTTCCGGCTTGCTCTCTGTCATGTGGTGGTGCGTCATCCGGTGCTGCGTTACCGCGTCATCTGCGTTACAGGGTCATCTGGTGCTGCGTTACCGGCCGGTCTCGACGTGCTCGGCGGCCGGTAACTCCGTATCCCGAGGTCGGGCGTGTCGCGGTGAGCCCAGCCGCGCGGCCGGGTACAAACCCGACTGGAGCTGGGCGGCACCGGCGCCAGATCTGGTGGCGGAAGTCTTTCGACTTACGCCACCAGCGGTGCACCACCAACAGGCATACGGAGCGACCCGACCGGAGTCGGGACCGACAGCAAGGATACCTGGGCGACTTACCGAGGGTCAAAACGGGGTCAAGTACTACCTCGCAGTTGAACCACGACCTGCCGGCAGTTACCTCAACGCCTACCCTGGTTCGTGCATTCCACGGTATCGGCGCACGGTGCAGACCAGCGAAGACGAGGAGGCAGCGATGCCGGGTCCGCTGGTCGGGCTGCGAGTGATCGAGCTGGCCGGGATCGGCCCAGGTCCCCATGCGGCGATGCTGTTAGCGGATCTGGGAGCCGACGTGATACGGGTCGAACGGCCCTCGGAAGGTAAGCAGAGCCTGCAGCTCACCCCGGTCGCCGACGATCAGATGCTCCGCGGCCGGCGCTCGGTGATGCTCGATTTGAAGAGCCCCGCCGGACGAGAAACCGTGCTGCGGCTGGTGGAGCGGGCCGACGTGCTGATTGAGGGTTCGCGTCCTGGTGTCACCGAGCGGCTGGGCGTCGGTCCCGCCGACTGCCACGCCCGCAACCCTCGGCTGGTGTACGCCCGGATGACGGGATGGGGGCAGGCCGGGCCGCTGGCCGAGCGGGCCGGTCACGACATCACCTACATCGCGCTGACGGGCGCGCTGCACGCCATCGGGATCGCCGGGGGCAAGCCGGTGCCGCCGCTGAACCTGGTCGGGGATTTCGGCGGTGGCTCGATGTTCCTGGTGGTCGGAGTGTTGGCCGCGCTGTGGGAGCGGGACCGCTCCGGTGCCGGTCAAGTCATCGACGCAGCCATGGTGGACGGGGTCAGCGTGCTGGTCCAGATGTTCTGGTCGTTGCGCGCCTGCGGATTGTGGAGCGATGACCGGGGCAGCAACCTGCTCGACTCGGGCACTCCGTTTTATGACACCTACGCCTGCGCCGACGGTCGCTACGTCGCTGTCGGAGCGCTGGAACCGCAGTTCTATACGGCGCTGCTAGAGGGCCTAGGGCTCATCGGCGAAGACCTGCCCGAGCAGCTCGACCCGGCAGGTTGGTCAGTGTTACGCCAACGGTTCACCGACGTGTTCGCCAGCCGTAGCCGCGACGAGTGGGTCGCGGTGTTCGACGGCACCGACGCCTGCGTGGCACCGGTCCTGTCGTTCGCCGAAGTGCCGGCGCATCCGCACATTGCGGCTCGCGACACCGTCATCACCGTCGCCGGCGTGCCCCAGGCCGCCCCCGCCCCTCGGTTCTCGCGCACCAGTCCCGACCGCCCGACACCACCACCGAAACCCGGCGCCGACACCGCCGCCGTTCTCGCCGACTGGGACGTCGCACCTGTTGCTCCGCATTCAGCAGGCTCAGCGGGGTTATCGGAGTCCTCATACCCCCGCTGAGCCCGCTGGATGCGGATAATCTGTCAGCGGTAGTCGCGACCGAAGTCGTAGTCGTCCAAGGGGACGGCTGCGCCGGTTCCGGTACCGAACACGTCAGGCGAGTAGTAGCCATCGTCGTAGGACGGGACCGCGTAAGCCGCGGCCCGGGCCTCCTCGGTCGGCTGCACCTCGATGTTGCGGTATCGGTTGATCCCGGTGCCGGCCGGGATCAGCTTGCCGATGATCACATTCTCCTTCAAGCCCAGCAGCTTGTCGCTCTTGCCCTGGATCGCCGCGTCGGTAAGGATCTTGGTCGTCTCTTGGAACGATGCCGCGGACAACCACGACTCCGTCGCCAGCGACGCCTTGGTGATCCCCATCAGGACCGGACGACCGGACGCGGGCTCGCTGCCCTCGGCGACCACCCGACGGTTCTCCGACTCGAACTCACCACGCTCAGCCAGCCCACCGGGTAGGAACTCGGTAGCGCCCGAGTCGATGATCGTCACTCGGCGCAGCATCTGCCGGACGATGACCTCGATGTGCTTGTCGTGAATGTCCACACCCTGCGACCGGTACACCTGCTGAACCTCACGAACCAGATGCAGCTGTACCTCCCGCGGTCCCATCACCCGGAGCACCTCGTGCGGGTCAACAACACCCTCGAGCAGCTTCTGACCGACGGTGACGTGGTCGTCGTCGGTCAGCGGCCGCTCGGTGCCGTCGACGCTGATCACCGCGAGCCGCTGCCGCTTGGACAGCTTCTCGTAGACGATCTCCTCACTGCCGTCGTCCGGAATGATGGTGATCTTCCAGAACTTCTCGCCGTCCTCGACGCGCACCCGGCCGTCGGCATCCGCGATCGGTGACATGCCCTTGGGTACCCGGGCCTCGAACAACTCCTGAACCCGAGGTAGACCGGTGGTGATGTCCTCGCCCGCGATGCCGCCCTGGTGGAAGGTACGCATCGTCAGCTGTGTGCCAGGTTCACCGATGGACTGGGCGGCCACGATGCCAACCGCCTCCCCCACATCGACGAGCTTGCCGGTCGCCATCGACCGGCCATAGCACATCGCGCACACGCCGTTGGCGGATTCGCAGGTCAGCACCGAGCGCACCTTGACTCGCCGCACACCGGCAGCCAGCAGCGTGTCGATTGCGGGATCGCCGAGGTCCGCCCCGCGAGGCATGACCACCGAGCCGGAATCATCCAGCACGTCCTCCGCGGCGCAGCGCGCGTACACGCTGGTCTGCACATAGCGATGCCGGATCGCCCGACCATCCGGGCTCATCTCGGTGACCGGCATCTGGATGCCGCGCTCGGTGCCGCAGTCGTGCTCCCGCACGATGACGTCCTGCGAGACGTCCACCAAGCGCCGGGTCAGGTACCCGGAGTCGGCGGTCCGCAACGCAGTGTCGGCCAGTCCCTTGCGGGCGCCGTGCGTGGCGATGAAGTACTCCAGCACGGACAGACCCTCGCGGAAGTTGTGCTTGATCGGGCGCGGGATGTACTCGCCCTTGGGGTTGGAGACCAGGCCACGCATCCCGGCCAGGGACCGGACCTGCGTCATGTTCCCGGCCGCCCCGGAGGACACGATCGTGAAGACCGGGTTGTCCTCCGGGAAGTTGGCCTCCATCGCCTTGGCAACCTCGTCGGTGGCCTGCGACCAGATCTTCAC
>JBBPZY010000254.1:0-3076 GCA_038276315.1 Mycobacteriales bacterium | reverse complement strand
CAGTGCATCCCCGAGCAGAACGGCTTGTTCTGCGAATGCCCGCACCGGCACAACGCGTAATGCTCGGCCGACGCGCCGGCATTGCGGGCCACGTCGGCGCCGGCAGCGTCGACGAGTGCGATGCCGCCGGTGACCCGGTATGGACCGTCCCGGGACACCTCGATCGCCGGCTCTCGCTGGCCGGCGTAGTCGACCTGCTCGCGGGCCTCGACGGTGTCCATCGCATAGCTCAACGCTCCGGACGGGCAATCCCGCACCGCCCGGACGATCTCGTCCAGCCGGCCGCCGCTGGGGGTGATGAACGGCTCCTGGCCCAGGTGGAACACCGAGGCGAGCCGATCGGTGCACCGGCCGGAGTGTTGGCAGGTGCCACGGTTGTCCAGCACCGTCACCGACTGCCCGACATAGCTATCGCGGCGATCGGGCACCCGCTTCGGGTCCTTGGCGGTGCTGAACCCGATCCGGTGACAGGCGCCGTCGCAAGTCGGCTTGATCCCGGCCTCACCGCATCGGCACAACGCCATCAGCGGCCGGGTCGCGATGGGCACGCCGAGATGGTCGTACAGATGCTCGGGGTTGGTGACCAGATAGGGACCGTCGGGCATCGCCTGGATCTGCTGAGCTGCTCCAGCTTGCAGTGCCGCCAGCTCGGCGACACGACTTTCCTTCACAGCTGGGTCGGCGAGCCCGAGGGCCAGGTCCTGCAGGTCAGCGGCCACTTCGCCGAGCTCCGGGACCTCGAGTTGCTGGCACCGAAGCTCGGTCGCGCTCCGGGCCAGCTCCCACAGCCGATCACACAGCTGCACAACGGAGCCCGAGCCCGAGCCTGAGCTTGCGGGTCGAACCGGCTCCAAGCTGGGCGGCATGTCGTGGTCCGCGCGGTCGTGGGCGGCTGGCGTCCCCGCCGCCTGCTGCAGCGGCCCAACCACACTGGCGCGTAGCCGCGCCTCGACGGATCGGGAGGCGTCGTCGCCGGGCTGGTCCAGGCCGGCGAGCATATCGTCGGTGTTGTCCAACAGCCGGCGCACGGCGCCGTCGTAATCAGACAAGAACTCCTCTTTCGCGGGCGGGTGCGTCAGCGCACTTGGTAATGCTTCATCTCCTGGATCTGGTCGAAGAACGGCTTGACGGCGGCGAAGAACTCGCCGAACTGCGGGCTGGAGCGGAAGCCCTGCTCGTGGCCCTCGATCGAGTCCCACTCAATGCGCACCACGAAGTGCGCGGGCTCCTCCGCCCCGCGGGCCACCTCCCAGCGCACACAGTGCGGATCCGCGTCCAGGACCCGCCCGGCCCGCCGGTAAGCGGCCTCGAACTCCTCAGCCCGAACCGGCGGCACCGTGTAGCGGATGTACTCAACGACCATGCCCACTCTCACCTCTTTCCAGTCTCCAATCCAATACGGTATCGTATTGTCATCATGGACCAGACATCAACTGCCGCGCAGCGGCGCGGTAGAGCCCGCGACCCCGACATCGACGCCCGAGTGCTGGCCGTCGCGAACCGCCACCTGTCCATCCACGGCTATGAGGCGATGTCGCTCACTGCTATCGCCCACGAAGCACAGACAACCCGTCAGGCCCTCTACCGCCGCTGGCCCACCAAGGCCAGCCTTGCCGCCGACACCCTGCACGCCGCCGTGGACGCCGGACCGGGCGGACCTTCCGACGACCCGCTGGCCGACCTCGTCGCCGAGCTGGCCACCTTTCAACGCGGCGTCTCCCGACCAGGACGACTCTCCCTGGTCGGCACCATGCTGCAGGACAACACCGCCCCCGAAGTGCTCGCCCGCTACCGGGCTCAAATCGTCGCCCCCCGCCGCGGTCGCCTCCGCGCCATCCTCGACCGGGCCCAACGACTCGGCCTCATCGACCCCGACGCAGACCTCGACGTGGCCGTCACACTGTGCACCGGCTCCTGGTACGGCCGCGCCCTCGCCGAACCGCTGCCACCGCCGAACTGGCCAGCCCGCACCGCCACACTCGTCTGGCGCGCCGTCGGCGGCACACTCTCACGAACGCAGACCCGTCCCAGTTGACCATCCCCTGCCGGGCGGTCGAGCGTGCTATTGGTGTCGACGATCCGTGCCACTGCAGCGCTGCGCCGCGCAGGCCTCACCCGGGTCAGTCCTCGAGACTTGCGGTGACTGGTGACCATGTCGGTGGCCACCCCGGTACCGCGACGCAGTTGAGCCCGGTGACAAGCCACTGGCCATCTTCCTGTCCGACGGCCACAGTGACCGCCCTTGCTGTCGCTCCTGGCGCGAACGATCCGTCGGGAACGTCATCCGCGACGAACAGCGCAATTAACTCGACGCCGGGGCTCACAACGCGCGCTGCGGTACCCGCAGCGAGTTCCAGATCCTCATGGTCAGCGACGCTCGCGCGCAGGTCGCGAGCGAGAACTCGTCGTAGATGGTCGAAGAGTGGATGGTGCCCGGTACTGATCTCCTCGGCGACGGTGTCGCGCGATTTACCCGCGACGGCCGGGTCATCGCACACGCCAGGATTAGCGGTCACCCACCACTGCGTCAAAGCCAAGCGATAGTCATGGGACGTTCGGGACCATAGAGCACCGATGTCGCCCTCTCGTAGACGCTCGACCCATGCCAGAGCAACGCCCACGGCGGCGGGATCGACGCCGAGCGGGTGAGGCTCCTGAGCATCCATGGGCTGATTCTCACACCTCGTCGCATGCCGCTGCTCGCCCACGGCGCCGAGAGGCTAGGCACTTTGAGGGCGGCTTCGCCGCCTCGATGCCCGCAGGTCGATCGGCGTGCGGGACGCCCTGACCTGACACGTTCGCTCGTGTCGTGAGCGGACGCTGGGCAGGGGGTCGGCAAAGTCAGGCTGGTGGGCGGCTGACCTGCAGGTTCGTGGCCTGAGACACGGTGTGGCTTGTGTGGCGAGTGTGGTCCGTGGGACTTGGATGTTGGTGTCGAGCCCACCCAGTCAAGGACCACACCCGCCGATGCCATCTTCGCCGATCACCGATGCTGGCGCCCAACCGGACCGGGTCAGCCAGCTCCTGGAACTGCTCGCGACGGTGCCCGACCCGCGTGACCCGCGCGGGGTGCGTT
>JBBPZY010000253.1:0-26221 GCA_038276315.1 Mycobacteriales bacterium | reverse complement strand
CGACCCCCCCGGGCTCGACGATCTCGCCACCCCCGCCGCCCCCGGTCGCCTGCCTGGACAGCGCACGGGCCAGGCAGGCGACCTTGATCGGGCAACCTGCGCAAAGCCGCTTAGCCTGCTCCAGGTCGGCGGGCGACTCGGCGAACCAGAGATCCGGGTCGTGTGCGCGGCAGGGCAGAGCGGAGCCAGAATGCGCGGTATCGAGCAGATGGGCCAGCTCCGCCCCACTCAGCAGGTCGGGCAACGCCCCCCCATCCAGCGGGACAGTCGCGGTCAACACTTGTCTCTCCTCCTCGGTCGTGGTGCCGGTGGAACTCGCCGGTACCGTGCCCGCGCGGGATGAGGACCTAGCAACAACGAAGGCCGCGGATCCCGATGCGGGGGCCGCGGCCTTCGTGAGCCGGTTACTACTGGCTCGGAATCAAGGCTCCGATGCGGACACACGCATGCGGTCGGTAACGGGCAGATCAATGCCAGTCAGGTGGACCAGAGCCCGGTAGCGGGCCTGGCAGGAACTTCCGGCGCGCAACCGAAGCGCGCCGGACGGCACGGCCCGCAGACGCTGGGACCAGGTCCCCCCAGGTACACCGAGGGCCCCGAACTGGTGGAAGTCGCGGGCACCGCTGGTCATAGACGTCTCCATCGGAGCACCTCCCTCCCGCTTGGGCCACGCTCAGTGGCTGGATGATCCGCCCTGGTCAGCCGCATGCAACGACCGCCTCCAGGAGTAAGAGCAAGGCTAGAGCCCCGTTGATACACCGGCAACCGATTTTCTTGCTTTTCGTCCCCACCTCGGCGATCGCCATCAGCGCAGCCGCGCTGACCGACCGTTGCTCGGCGATGGCGGTGAACGTCGCTTGGACTGCGCTTTCGCGGACGGCAACTGGGCCGGCGGGTCATCCTGGGGCACCAGGCCGTGGAGAAAACGACTGCGACGCCGCGAACGCCTCCCGCCCGCGCTGCGCGACAGTGCCCAAGACAACGCAAGCCGGCGGCGAGCCCGGGTCACACCGACGTACAGCAGCCGGCGCTCCTCTTCCAGCGCAGCCTGGTCACCCTCGGCGTACTGGATGGGCAGCGTCCCGTCGACGAGCCCGACCAAGAAAACCGCGTCCCATTCCAGCCCCTTCGCCGCGTGCAGGGAGGCCAGCGTGACGCCCTGCACAGCTGGTGGGTACGAGGCATCGGCGCGGGCGTCAAGCTCAGCGACGAGCTGGCCAAGATCGGCGGCCGGGGTGCTGTCTGCCAGGTCATCGGCCAGCTCGGCCAGCGCGCGCAGCGATTCCCATCTGGATCGCGCGACACTGCCGGCAGGAGGCTGGGTGGTAAGCCCGTGCCGGG
Organism: Mycobacteriales bacterium; assembly: GCA_038276315.1. Taxonomy (GTDB): domain Bacteria; phylum Actinomycetota; class Actinomycetes; order Mycobacteriales; family Pseudonocardiaceae. The sequence continues at coordinate 24,880 of JBBPZY010000253.1, read as the reverse complement.
CCAGGACCGCGCGAACGGTGCCGCCCAGTTCAACGGCCGAATCGTCGGCGGGCGGGCGGGACGAATATCCGGTGGCAGCCGCGCGCAGTCCGCGGATCGCGGCTCGGACCTCCGGACGGTGAAAGAACCGCTCCCCACCGCGGACCTGGAACGGGATTTCGCGGGCATCCAATGCCTGTTCGTACACCTCGGACTGGGCGTTCACCCGGTACAGGACGGCGATCTCGGCAGCCGGGGTGCCTTGCCTCAGCAGCTCCGCGATGGCCTCGGCCACCGCGTTGGCCTCAGCGGGCTCATCGTCATGCTCGGCGAACGACGGCTGCGGACCGGCCGGCTGCTGGCCCGTCAGCTGCAACCGGGCGCCGGCCGGTCGGCCGGCCGCTGCAGAGATCACTCGGTTGGCCAGCGACACAACCTGCGGTGTGGAGCGATAGTCGCGGTGTAGCCGCACCGTCACGGCATCGGGGAATCGCCTGGTGAACTCCAGGAGGAAGCGCGGAGCCGCGCCGGCGAAGGAGTAAATGGTCTGGTTCGCGTCGCCGACGACGGTGAGGTCGTCACGGGTGCCCAGCCAGGCGTCGAGCATCCGCTGCTGCAGCGGCGTGACGTCCTGGTATTCGTCGACGACGAAGCAGCGGTAGCGATCCCGGAACTCCTGCGCCACCGCTGAATGCTCCTCCAATGCGGCTACGGTGTGCAGCAGCAGATCATCGAAGTCGAGCACCCGGTTGCGGTTCTTGAGCTCCTCGTATGCGGCGTAGATCGCCGCGACCTGTGCGGCCGGCACCGGGGTTGACCGGCGCACCGCGGCCACCACGGCGGGATAGTCCGCGGCGGTGACCAGGCTGGCTTTGGCCCACTCGATCTCCCCGGCGAAGTCACGCAGGTCATCTGCGCCGGCGCCGGCGCCGGCCCGCTGCGCGGCCTGCCCGACCAGCCGCAGCTTGTGCTCCAGCAGCGGCCACGGCTGGTCACCCACGACCTGGGGCCAGAAGTAACGAAGCTGGCGCAATGCCGCGGCATGAAACGTTCGAGCTTGTACGCCGCCTATCCCCAGATCACGCAATCGGGTGCGCATCTCCCCCGCCCCGCGTGCGGTGAACGTCACCGCAAGGACCTGCCCGGCGCCAACATGGCCGGTTCGGATCAAGTGGGCGATCCGCCGGGTGATGGCGCGCGTCTTTCCCGTGCCCGCACCCGCGAGCACGCAGACCGGTCCCCTTGGCGCGCACACCGCGGCGCGTTGCTCGTCGTCGAGCCCGTCCAGGGGATCCCGATCAGCTCGGCCGGTGCTCACGGTCGGCATCCTGGCAGAGCGCACCGACACTCCCAGCAACCGCCACTAAGCGTTATGATGTTCGACGTGCTCGGCCTGTAGACGGTTCGCGGCGAGGATGGTGGCCAGTGAAGATCCACGACCGGAAGCAGTGGGAGCGAGAGCTCAACCACCACATGCGGCGTCATGCCGCCGACCTACGCAAACCGCCGCAGGCGCCACCCGAGCCCGGCATCTGGGTCACCGCACGCAAAGCCTATCTCTGGACGATCCTGGTGATGATCATCACCAGCGCAGGGTGGGCGATCGGCCTGTATGCCTTCTGACCGTCCAGACGCCACCTATCAGCTGCCGCCGTCAGGGAATTTCCACGCCCCCAAGGGCGGCGAGCAGGTCAGCGAGTCGTTTGCCATCGCCCACCACCACACCGGTGAACCGGGTCGGAGCGAAGAAGTCAGCGGCGGCCTCAGCAACCTGTCCGGTCGTGACCGCCTGCAACCGATCGGTATGGGTAAGTAACCAGTCGAGGTCCAGGTCGAGGGTAGCCAGTGTGGCAAGGTGGCCGGCCAGTCCGCGTTGCGACGAGGTGGCGATGGTCAGCGATCCGATCGCGTACTGTCGCGCGCTGTCGACCTCGGAATCGTCAGGGGGAACGACGACCAGCCGACCCAACTCATAGCGGGTCTCCAGCAACGCGGCGGCAGTGACCTCGCTGGCGGTGTCCGCCTCAGCGATCAGCGTGGCCCCATGCGGGGTGAACTCGAAGCCACAGTGCGCGCCATAGGTGTAGCCCTTGCCTTCCCGGATGTTCTCCACCCAGCGCGACGAGAAATATCCGCCGAATACCAGATTCGCCACCTGCAGCGCCGGATAGCGTTCGTGAGTGCGTGATACTGCCTGTGCGGAGAGGCGCAGCTGGGACTGCACTGCACCCTCGCGATGCACCAGTTGCAGGTCGGCACCAGTCAGCTCGGGCAATGCAGCCAACTCGGATGCAGGGTGATCCGAACGCCAGCCCGCTAGGACTGTCGCCACCGCTTCGACCGCACTGGCTGGGACGATGTCGCCGACCAGCACCAGGACGGCACCGCCGGGCACCACCGAGCGACGGTGCAGTGCGCGCACTGCGGCCGGCGTCACGCTGGCAACGTCGTCCACTTCCGGCCATTCCCGGGCGAACGGGTGGTTGCCATAGCGGCGGCGCTGCAACGCCTCCCGTGCGATCACCTGAGGCTGCGAGCGGCTCATCGTGAGCCGCTCCACCAGGCGGTCCCGTTCCCGGGCTACGTCGGCGGTGGCGTACGAGGCCGAGGTGAGCGCGTCACCAAGCACGTCGAGCACCACGTCCAGCCCGCTGGCCAGCGCTGATCCTGACACGGACAGGTGCTCGGGATCCACCCCGGCGGACAGGTCACCGCCGACGGCAGCCAGCACCTTGTCGATGTCGAACCGATCCCGCCGCGGCGTACCACGAAGCAGCGTCATAGCTAACAGCTCGGCGCGGGCCGAATGGGTGCGCTGCGTGCCGCCGAACGGGATCTCCAGGCGCAGCTCGACCATCGGCACCGCCGGTCGTCGCACCGCGATCACCCGCAGCCCGCTGTCGAGCACGGTGTCCACAACAGACGGTGCGATTGGTGTGCGCGGCGGCCCCAGCGGCGGCAGCGGGCGCGGCCCCAGCTCGGTCCTGCCGATCTGCTCGGCGCTGCGGTGGCGCATCACGCCCCCTGTCCTGCTGAAGGCTGGACGATCAACACTGCGCGGGAGTCCGGTCGTAGCCGCGCAGCGGCGCTCGCGACCTGCTCAGCGCCCATGCTCGCCACCATGACCGGCAACTCCGCGACCAACTCCGCACGCCCGTGCAGCAGCTCAAAGGCACCGATGGCCATCGTCCGCGACACCAGCCTGTCGTGTTCCCGGAACAGCGACGCGGCCCACCGAGCGGTGATCCGAGCCAACTCGTCTGAGTCCGGTCCGTCCGCGGCGAGCCGGGCGATCTCCTCGTCGGTTGCGTCGATCACCCGGTTGACGTCGACCGTGGATGGATGGACGGCGGTGATGGTGAAGGTGTCCGGATCACGGGCGTCCAGGGGCGCACCGAACAGACCGCAGCGCGCGCCGATGTCGGTCGCTAACGCGTCGGTGTGAACGAGGCGTTGCTCCAGGCGGGACGAATCACCGTCGGACAGCACCGCGGCGAGCACCTCGTAGGCGAGATAGCCGTCGAAACCGGCGGTCGGATCGGGCAGCCGATAGCCGATGGCCAACGCGGGTAGCGGGGCGAGCGGATCGGGATGGTCGTGCCGCCGTTCCCGGTCCGGTGGTGGCTCGGCGAACGACGGTCGCACCGGAACCGGACGGCCGGGAACGTCGTCGAAATGTCGGTGCACCAGCTCGACTGCGGCATCCACCTGAAAGTCCCCGCATATCGTGATGACTGCGTTGCCCGGCGCATAGTAGGCATCGAAAAACGCGGCGCAGTCGTCCACGGTAGCCGCTTCCAGCTCGGAGAAGTCTCCATATCCATTGTGCGCGTTGGGAAAGGTCTCATAGAGCACCGGCGGCAGCGTAATCCACGGAAAGCCACCATAGGGTCGGTTCAATACGTTGAGCCGGATCTCCTCTTTGACCACGTCGACCTGGTTGCGCAGGTTTTCCGCGGTGATCCGGGGTGCCCGCATCCGGTCCGCCTCCATGAACAGCGCGCGCTCCAGCGCTGCCGAGGGCAGTACCTCGAAGTAGTTGGTGTAGTCGGGGTGCGTGGATCCGTTGAAGGACCCACCCGAGGACTGCACGTGGCGGAAATGCGCGAGCTTCTCCAGACTCTCGCTGCCCTGGAACATCAGGTGTTCGAAGAGGTGCGCGAAACCAGTGCGACCCTCCGGCTCGGAGCGAAAGCCCACGTCATAATGCGCGCCGACGGCCACCACCGGAGCGGATGGGTCCGGGCTGAGCACCACCCGCAAGCCATTGGACAAGGTCTCGCGGTGCAGCTCCACGGTGGGCGACGGAATGCGGGTCATGGGCCCACCCTACGGCGGGCGGCGCTCCAGTTGCTGCGCAGCCGCCACGCCAGCAGCGCACCAGCGATCCCGGCGACCGCGACACCGACAGCGCCGAGGCGCTGGCCGGCCGACGGTTTGGTCGGCACCCCGGTCCCCGCGAGGCGCACGGTCAGCGCTCCCGGGGCCAACTGATCAGGCACCTCAACGGTGAGCACCTCACCCAGCCGGTGACCGCAGCCATCCAGCAGCGCCTGCACTTCACGGCCGTCGCTCAACTCAACGCGCACCAGGTCCTGGGAGTTGGATGGACCGCAAAGCACCGACTGCACGATGGTGCCACTGGCAGCGTGGACAACGCCGCGAGCGGATGGCCACAGCAGCCATCCCATCCCAAGCGATCCCAGTGCCATCATCACGGCGAGCAGCACCGCACCGGCTCCGACGATGTTGCTCGCTCTCACCGGAGCATCGTAGCCAGCCGGCAGGTGGCGAAGGTCCGCAGCCAGTGCAGGGGTCTACTGCCGGCGCAAGCCGGCCTGGAGAGCTCCGGCCTCCAGTGCCTCCAGTCCGAAGGCTTCGGTCGGGCCCAGCGCTCCCGGTCCGGATACGCCGTGTTCAGCAGCGCGCTGCGCAGCCCAGGCAAGCAGGTTCGCGGTGAGCTGGTAGGGATCGCCGGACACCAGACGTACCTCCGCCAATGCGGTGCCAGCTGCGTCGTAGGCGGTGCCGACGACGTGCGAAGTAACCCGCGCCAGGGCCGATGGATCAGGCTCCTCGGCGATCCAGTGCGCCGCGAACTCCCCGATTCCGCGGACCATCGAGCGCGCCCCGGGAAGGGCCAGCAACGCCGGGGCGACTCGAGAGCACAGGGGCAGCGCGCGCGCCGCGAGTCCGAACGAGCCGAGGTAGACGTCCACCTCGGGTAGGCCATCAGGACCAGCGAGCCGGGGAAGCGAGTAGTGCTCCGTGGCACCGATAGTCAGTGCTAGGCAGTCTCGGCCGCCCACCGAGAAGTTCCGTATCCGCGACCCGGCGGGTTCTGACTGGATCCCGTCCCGCCAGGTAAAGCTCTGCTGGGTGACCAGCCCCACAATCGAGGCGAACGTGCCTCGGCTGATGACCTGAGACCGGCCAGCTCCATCGATCAGATAACCGACCTCAACCCGGTGCACCCCACCACCCGAGCGTCCCAGCGCGAGGGCACCGGCAAGATTGCCGGGCACGTAGTCGTGACCGAACGCGGTGATCAAGCTGGCCCCGGTCTGCTCAGCCCGTGGGCCGAACTCCTCGAAAACCCGGCGGATGAACGGGGGCTCGCCAGTCGAGTCGAGGTAGATCGCCCCCGCGTCGACCGCGGCATTCAGCGCTGGACCGCCGAGCCGGATGAACGGGCCGACGGTGCTGACCAGCACGTCACCCCCACCAATCAGCGCCCGCACCGACGCGGTATCGCCGATATCAGCAGTTACCACATCCAGCGTGCCCAACCCCGGCGTCCCGAGCCGCTGCGCCAGCGAAGTGAGCCGGCCGGCACTGCGCCCGGCCAGCACCGGCCGCAGACCCCGTCGAACCATCGCCTCAGCGGTCCGGCGGCCGGTGTACCCAGTCGCGCCGAACAGCACGATCACAAGCCACCCCTTTTTGTGGCCTCAGTCTGTCCGCAACGCTCGGGCTAGCTCGGCGCGGCTGCTGATGCCGAGTTTGGCGTAGGCGTTGGCCAAGTGAGCCTCCACTGTCCGCACTGAGAGCACCAGGCGCTCCGCGATGGCCTGGTTCTTCATCCCCTGCACCACCAGACTGGCGACCTCGCCCTCCCGGCTGGTAAGCGGTCGCGGTGCGAGCTGCTCCAGGGCTGGGGTGCGGATGTCCTCGCAGGCTCGGGCCAAGCTGGCAGCTCGAGCTGTGGATGCGGCCGCTCGACGACGGTCACCGGCGCGTAGGTGCGCCGCGGCAGCGTGCGCAGCCGCGTCGGTGGCCAGCAGCCGGGCTCCCATCCCTTCGAACTCCCCCGCCACCTCATCCAGCGGTCCACCGGCGTTGGCAGCCGCCGCCTGCGCATGCGCGCTGTAGGCAGCTACCAGCGGACCTTCGACTTGTCCGGCTAGCTGCCGCAACCGTCCCACCACCTGGCTGGCCCGTCCCAGCCGCACCACGGTGTGCAGGGCCTGCGCCTCCACGGCGCGCTCGCCCATGCCGGCCGCCACAGACGCTGCGCGCAGCGCCCGATCCGTCGCCTGGCAGATCCGGTCGTCAGCAGCCGCCTGCCAGGCCTCCGCCAACAGCCACTCCGGCTCGAACACCGCGCAGTGGTGCCCAACTCCGCCGCCATCCAACAGTCGCCGCGCCGCCGCGGCGTCGCCGAGTTGAGCGTGGGTCTGCGCGAGCAGCGCGATACACAGTTGCCCAAAACCGCCAGGATCAAGCTGGCTCAGGCCGGCCACTGCTTCAGACAACCACCGGATGGCGGTGCGCGGACGTCCGGCGGCCAGCGCTGACCATCCGACATGGGCAGCCGCCAACGCATCCCCGGCCCACTGCGGCTGAGTCATACACCACTCGTGCAACTCTGTTGCCCGAGCCACGGCGTCATGCACCCGGCCAGCCAGCAACAATGCCGACAGCTCACCATGAGCCAGCAGTTGTCGACATAAGGCCATCTCCGGCTCGATGGTGCACCGCGAAAGCGCCGCCCAACCCCCCTCCACTGCCGAGAGCGCCTCGGTGATGCGACCGCGGGCGGCCAACCCCGCCGCAGTCGCGCTCGACGCCCACATCGTCGCCTCCGCGCTCACTCCTTCTGATGCCAGGATCTCCGCACCGGATTCTGCGGCCTGCTGGGGACGTCCCGCGAAATACGCCAGCACACCATGGACGGCGCTGGTGTGGCGGCACATCTCGTTGTCAGCCGCGTCGGCAGCTGCCTTGTGCAGCATGGCTTCGGCCTTCGCCACCTGACCCAGGCCGAAGAACAGATTCAGGGCCCGCACCACAGCCAGATGCGATCGGTCCTCCGCCGAGGTGGCGAAGGGCGCTGCCGCCGCCGCGACTTGCTCGGCGTGATCAGGCTGGCCCTGCCAGCGCACCGCCTCGAGCAAAGCCAGATGCGCCCGCATACCGTCCCGGCCGTCGCTGCCGTCAATCGCCGCCTGTGCCATCCGAGCAGCATTTTCATGATCAAATAATGCATTGGCGTGCACCGCGGCATCAGCCAACAGGCTGGCGTGGGCACCGGGTTGGTCGCTGTCCAGCAGCAGCATGCCGGCGCGCAGCAGGTCGTCGGGGCGTTTCCAGGGCAGGTGGGTATTGGCCAGCCGGCGACGTAGCCGGCAAGCATTGGCTTCCGGCAACTGGTCGCGAACCACCGTGGCGTAGATCGGGTGAGCCAGCCACACTTCGGCCCGCCAGCCACTGTTGACCACCGTCACCAAGCCGCGACGCTCCAAGACCGCGACCACCTCCGGGTTGATCAGGCTCGCTACCCGCCCAAGACCCAGCGGCTCATCTGTGGCCAGTAACTCCAGCGCAGTCCTCTCATCAGCGCCCAGTCCACCCAGCTGGGCCCGGACGATTTCGCGTAGCCGGGGAGTAGGTTCCATCCGCCCCTCCCAGCGCCACACGTCCCCGCGTATCCGCAGAGCGCCGGTCTCGCACCCGCCTTCCACCAGTTCCCGCAGGAAAAGGACGTTGCCTCGGGTGGCTCGCCACAACCGCTCAATCGTGCGGCTGTCTACTACCCCGCCGAGGACGCCGGTCACCAGCCGGTCCATCTCCACTCGCGGCAGCTGTGCCAGCTCCAAGCGGTCGGCAAGACCGTTCTTCCACAGCGTCACCACTGGATCCGGAGCAGGCTCCCCGGTCCGGACGGTCAACACCACACTCGCGGTGCGGGTCAAGGTCAGCTGATGGAGCAACGTCACCGACAGCTCATCGAGCAGATGCGCATCATCGATCCCGATGACCAACCGGTGGCCGTTGCCCTGCTCGGCGATTGCGGCGCCGGCGCGCTGCAGCAACGTCAGCGGATCAGACACCGTCCCCACTGAAGGGAGCAGGTGCGCCACCGCGCCCAGCGGGATCGCAGCCGCCGCACTCGTCCCCGCCGCCCACTGCGTCACCCTGCCACCGCGTTTAGCAACTGCCAGCGCTTCTCGAGCGAGTCGCGTCTTGCCCACGCCGGCCGGGCCGGCAATGACCACACTGCGTGATTCCCCACTAGTTAAACGCTCAGCGATAAACTGCAACTCTAGGTCACGTCCCGTGAGCGTCCACGGATCCGTCCTCATAGCTGCCCCGACCAACGCGCTCGGTACCTCGCGCTGGTCGGAGGCACAGTGGATGGCATGGTGCGAACAGCCGACCGCCCCCAGCCCCTCTGATACATTGGCTACGCCCCCCCGCGTCGCGCCAATAGCTGACCAACTACCCCTTGAGGTCAGCATATGCTAACGGTGACGAAATCGCCATGGGCGACACGTCAAGTAATGTGGATATTAGCGCGAGTAGGGATCGCGAGATCCCGTGCTCGGTAACAGTGTGTGCTCATTCGGTGACAGTGCGTTCAGACGTTTTCGAGCCTACATGATGAGTGGTCGATCGCTTAACAATGACTGTCACTTACTTATGGTGAATCCCGCACGATCGACGACATCCCCGACGTCTGGGATCGGGTGACGCTCGGGTTGCCCCGGTAACGCAGCATCGAGGCACCTGCGGCCTGCACGGCTAGCGTGTCGGTGACCGTCACGGTGGCATGGCTGGCCCCGGACAGCGTCGCGTCAAGATAGCGGACAGTGAGCTCTTCCAGCGGTAGCCGGCTGGCTCCCGCCGCACTGAAACGGAGCTCTTGAACATTCCCGGTCAGCGCCAGGGTGCCGGCACCTGAGACAGTCGCCTGCACCCGACCGACCGTGACGGGGCCGGTGATTGCGCTGGTCCCGGCGATATCCAGCTGCAGCGCCGGGCTAGCCAGTGCCGGGTCCAGCATTACCCGGCTGGCGCCCGCGGTGGCCAGCCGATCGAGCTGGCCCACCGTGACGTCAGCGGACAGCGTCGCATTTCGGACGCTCATGCCCGGCTTGATCCCCAGGCGTAGCTGGCCGCCGGTGACGGTGGCCTCGACGCGATCAGTCACGTTGTCATCCATCGTGACCGTGGCCTGTGCAGGGCGGCCCATCCGCAGGTGCACCACAAAATTAGCCTCCGCCACCACCGAGGTGACCCCGGACAGATCCATCGTCCGGGTGGTCAGCCGGCCCGAACCCACCACCGCAGCGGGATCGGAGGAACTGCGTCCGCCGGCTCCCCCCATCCCGTCGGCACCGTCTGCACCATCATGGCCGTCAGCACCGTTGCCGCCATTACCGCCATAACCATTGCCGCCCCAACCGCCATAGCCGTTGCCACCGTTGCCCCCGGTACCGCCGCCATTGGCGTCACCGCCATTGCCGCCGTAGCCATTCCCGCCGCTACTACTGGTACCGGGGCTGCCGGTGCCACCCGTGCCGGGGACTCCGCCGGCCGACGTGCCGAGGCAGCCCGCCAGCGATCCCACTGCAGCCAGCATCACCACCGCCCTACCAAGCCGTACAGTCGACCGTCCCGTGCCACGACGTGTGCCACGTTGGGTGCCACCGTTCGGGAAAACCAGCACTTACGCCCTCCCCGCCGAGACCGCCGCCGGCGCCACCCGCCGTCGTAGCCACCGGACCGGCCGCCGAGCCATCATTCCCAACATCAGCGAAGATCCTACCCACGGTAACAAAAGCAAAACAATCTGCACGACAGCCAGCGCAACTTCAGCTCCGTGATTGGCCGATGCTGCTTGCCCCACTGCGTGGAACAAAAAGACAAGCCGATGCCACACCACAGGCACCACCCGGGGAATCACGATCAAGAACCCGATCAACCAGTACCCCAGATACGGCACCACGATGAGCACCCACAGGGTGATCATTCTGCGGACCCACGGCTTGAGCTCCTGCACCCGCGGATGGTTCGCCCGCCCGGGAATGATGCTCGCCAACACCGGCCCCATCCGGCTGAACAGATCCGGAACCCCGATCAGGTCACTGAGGATGTAATAGCCATCCAAACGGATCATCGGGAGGAACTGCGTCGCGGTCTCGACATGCAGCGCCACAATGGCCACCAGCAGCCACGGTGCCCCGGTATACAGATAGGCCACGCTCATCCCGGCGATGAACACCGCGTTGAAATACACGCCTCCCAGATCGGTGCGTAGCCGCCCCACCCGGCCCAGCCGGTAGGAGTCGGTGACCGTGCTGTACAGCGCCGGCCACACCAGATACAGACCAAACCCCATCACTCCAGGTTTAGCGCCCCCGTAGCGGCAGGCAGTGACATGGCCGCACTCGTGAAACGCCGCCGAGACCAAGATCAAAGCTAACACCAGCAGGGTCAACGCCGGCTGGTAGATCAACGCGATCGCGCTGGGAACGATCCGCCCCAGACCGCCTTGAGCGATGATCAGCAAGTCTAGGCCGATGAAGCTGGCCAACGCAGCGAGAATTACCGGCGGCCAGAACATCGGACCGAAGATGCCAGCGATGCGCCACACCGTCGGTTCCCGGACAACCCCGACCCGGAACTTCAACGCCAACAACGGATCCGACTTCACCGCCATCTTGGGCGCCGCACCGGCCGGTCCGGTTTCCAGGTCTTCCGTCCCAGGGTCAGCCGCCACGATCCCCGCCGGGCGTAACCGGTTGTCCACCAGAAACGCCACCTGTTCAGCCTGCACCACCTTGCCGAACTCGGCGCTGAGCACACCGGCAACCTGCGCCTGGTCGCGTTGGCCGTCCATGCTGGCCGCGAGCAGATACAGCAACCGGGGCAGCTGGATGACCTGTCCATCGGACCGTTGCACGATGTAGCGAGGCTCTTGAAACCCCGATCCCTGGTACTCCCCGATCAGCTCGACACCGTCAGCCAAGCGCGGCACGGTGCCCACAGCCGACCCAATGTCAACCTCCACACGCTCAGTATCGATGACGCCCTCCCCGACTCAAAGTCCCACTCCGCCGAATCGAATCCTTCCGTCGAATCGAAACTTGGTCGAATCGAAACCCGCTCGAATCACAGACCGCCGCCCCGAAACACGTCATGAGTAGCATTTACTTAATGCCACCCAGCCTACCGACGCTTAACCTCGCAGGCACGGCTCGTCACTACCTACTTTCGCCGGTGCGACCGCGTAATAACGTGCTCACCTGGTGCTGCGGGAGGGGCGACCGTAGCCTGGCCACCCCCCACGCCCCCCGCATGAACATCCTGAATCGATGGCACCAACCGGAATCAGCGGTAAACAGCTCCGCCGGCACCGCCGGTTGCGCCGCCGCCCTCGCCGCCGACACCGCTACCGGCGAGGTTGGTCTGGTCGCCGAGCACGTTGGCGTTGATGAGGTTGAGGCCGAGGCCGCCCCTGCCTACCCCACCGGGAGCACCCAGGCCGCCCTCTCCACCACGTCCGCCGCCAACGGCGCTGAACAGCGACAACACAGTACGAGACGGCAGCAGCTCCACGCGCTGCCCGTCGAGTTCGGCCGAGCTCAGTGCATCAGACATTTGATCCTCCTAGGAAAGGTGGGTCCCGTGGTCTCCAGATGACCTCAGGACACGAACACCGCATCGGTGGCAGTGCCGATCCGGCGCTACATACCTTGCCCACGGTAAGATCGATGTGGCAATCAGTAGCGGTACTTACGACGTATGGGTGTAGTACTTAGACCATTCGAGTTACAAACCTACCTAGCATCTCCGAGACTCTACCGAAGTGATCAGCCTAAGTTACCTACCATGCAGGCCCAGTAAACAACGTTTCACCTGGTAGTAGCGCTTTGACTAGCCTGGGAGGGGTGGGAGCGATTCGATCACCCCTCCCAGGCTACGGCGCCGCCACGAATAGGTGACCAGCCTGCGGCGCCGGGTCATCTCAACCGGTTACGGCTCCGCCAGTACCGCCGTCGCCGTTGCCGCCGGCGCCGCCGAAGCCGTCGCCGGCGTCGTTCGTCTGGTCGCCGAACAAGTTGATGTTGAGAAGGTTGGCACCGAGGCCACCCCGGCCGACGCCGCCCGTGCCGCCCCCGCCGCCGTTGCCCCCACGGCCGCCGCCGTCACGACCAGCGGTGAACATCGACATCACGGTACGAGCCGGCAGCAGCTCGACGTGCTGGCCAGCGACCTCAGTAAAGCTCAATGCGTCAGACATTCAAATCCTCCTAGGAAAGGTGATCCCGGCGAGCCGGGCACAAGTACCTGGTCGGTGGCAGTACCGATTTGGTAACTCATACCCTGCCGCGCAGTAACCTTCGTGGCAATCAGTAGTCACACGTAACTCGACTAGGGTCGCTACGTAGAACAGGGTCTACTTCGCTAATACGTAGGCGGCCGCATAGACTACGGAATATCGACGACTGAGAGTACCTACGTCGACGGGCGGCTAAGCGTTCGTAGACGCCTGCAACAAGCCAATCTCGTCGGTAGCGTTGGCGATTCACGGCAACCTCCCCGGCCGGATGCCGACGATGGGATGCGTCGTCACTGATCTCGGCATCACACCAGTGGGAGGGGCGGCCATGATCTGGCCACCCCTCCCACATAATGGCGCGTCGCGCGATCAGCTGATCGCTAGTGACACCGGCTCAAGTCAGCCGCTGATGCCTCCACCTGCACCGCCCGCGGCGGCACCGCCCGCGCCACCGACGCCGTCACCGGCACTGTTGGTCTGGTCACCGAACAGGTTGAGGTTCAAGAGGTTGATACCCAGTCCGCCCCGGCCGACGCCGCCAGTGCCACCCTGGCCGCCGTTGCCGCCCCGGCCAGCGCCGTTACCAGCACTGAACATCGACATCACGGTGCGGGCCGGCAGCAGCTCAGCGTGCTGTCCGTCAATCTCCGCAAAGCTCAATGCATCAGACATCAAAATCCTCCTAGGAAAGGTGGCCCCAGTGATCCGGGACGATAATCGCTTCATCGGCGGCATTACCGATTCAGCAACACATACTTTGCCTGCAGCAGGCTCACGGAGCAATCAGTAGTAACACGTAACTCGCCCCAGTGGACTACCTATGCAACGGGCCCATGCAGTAAAATTCGCCTTTCGAATACGTAGCCGACAAACGTTGCGCCGTATATTCACCAGCGCATGTACGTACTGCCGACACAGCAGACTGGGCGGGGCAGCCGCGTGGCCGCCCCAGCCCTGAATTCCCACGCCGAGCGATGACGCTGATCCGTTAGAGCGCAGTTGTCAGCTCAGTACCCGGACTCGACAGCACCACCGGTAGCGGGACCACCGTCAGCGCTGCCGCTGGGACCACCCTGGCCGCCGGTGACAGTGTTGATCACGTCGCCCTCGGTGTAAAACCAGTTGCCATCCAGCGACGCCTTGCCGCTGCCCGCACCACCCGTGCCGCTGGTGCCACCCGCGCCGGCGTTGCCGGCGTCGCCACCGCCGCCGCCGCTGACGGCGTGGAGCATTGACAGGACGGTGCGGGCGGGCAACAGCTCCACGCGCTGCCCTTCGATCTCCGCAAAGCTCAGTGCATCAGACATCAAGTCCTCCTAGAAAAGGTAAGTCCCGGTGGCCCGGGCACAGGAAACCACCTCATCGGCGACAATTACCGATTCAGTACCACATACCCTGCCGAGAAGTAACGTCATGCGGCAATCGGTAGTCGCACGTAAATCCTTAGGTCGACTACCTAGCAGCGGACCATTCTTCGCACACGTAGTCACTGGCATTTTTTTACGGAGATCGCGGCCATCGGTTACCAACGCCGCATCGCCGCACCACGAGGGACCAGCTCTCGGTCAGCCGACCGGGATCGTGCGCAGCAGATCGCGCAATCCGTCGGCGTCGAGCAGGTTCGCGGGCTGCAACGTTCGGTTGTCACGGACATAGTGAAATGCCGCGCGTACCTGTTCCAGCGGCGCGCCTGACAGCGCCGACCAAGCTAGCCGGTAGGCGGCGAGCTGCACGCTCACCGCACGCAGCGTGGCCTCATCGGGCACCATCCCGGTCTTCCAGTCGACCACTGTCCAGCCGCCATCGTCGTCGGCGAACACCGCATCCATCCGGCCGCGCACGCCTACGCCGTCAAAGACGGTTTCAAAGGGAACTTCGACGTCGTGTGGGCTACGCGCTGCCCAGTCGCTGGCGAGGAACGCTTCCTGCAGCACTGTGAGTTCAGTGTTCGGGGCGGCACCTTCGTCGGCCGCGCCGGGCAACTCGTCGTGATCGATCAGCCGAGTGCAGCCGAACCGGCGTTCCAGCCACGCGTGAAAGGCGGTACCGCGGCGAGCCATCGGCTTGGGTGCGAACGGCAGCGGCCTACGCAGCCGCGCGGCTAGCGCCACTGGATCCTCGGCGAGCTCGACGAGCTGGCTCACCGACAGGTGTGCGGGCAGTACGACACGTTGCGCAGCGCGGCGGGCAGCCCGCTCCGCGAGCAACACGTCGATCTCGCGCTGCCAACCCGCTGCGCTGCACAGTGGTGACTGCCGATCGAAGCTCGCCGCCGCCAGCGCATCGCGCACCAGCTGGGCGCCCTCAGCGACGGCGTCGCGCCGCGAGCCCAGCGGGTCGGCCGGCGTCGACTCGCACCGCGGTTCGGTGTCCAGCGGGTTGGGCTCGCCCTCGGCGGGGGGCGCGGCCCACTGGTCGATCACACAGTGTTCGATGTCGCGAATCTCCAGCAGAAAGTCCGAAGGCGACCGGGGTGTGCTGCCGGCGTCGTCCCAATGGTGGCCACTGACCAGCAGGGTCTGCTCTGCACGGGTAAGCGCGACATACATCAGCCGGCGTTCCTCCGTCAGCCTGCGGGTATCGAAGGCCGCCTCGTGGTCCGCGACGGCCACAGCGATCTCCTTCTGATCAGCACCAGCGGGCAGAGCCAGGTCGGGCAGGTCGGCCCGGTCGCCCCGCAGCGTGATCGGCAGCTCGGTGACCGTTCTCAGCCACGACGAGCTCTTCTTGGCTGCCGGGAACACCCCATCCACCAGGTGCGGGACGGCCACCAGCTGCCACTCCAGGCCTTTGGCTGCGTGCACGGTGAGGATCTGCACGCGGTCGTGGGCGACCTCGACCTCACCCGGTTCAAAACCATCTTCGGCTTCCTCTGCAGTGGCCAGGTAGTCCAACAGCGCGGGCAAGCCGGCCAGCGGGCTGACCGCGGCGAAGTCCGCGACCACGTCCGCAAAGCTGTCCAGGTGGGCCCGGCCGGCGGGACCGGGGCGGGCCAGCGACTCGATATCGAGCAGCAGGGTCCGTTCGGCGTCGGCGACCAGATCGGTCAACGGCTGCGTGACACGGCGACGCAGAGCCCGCAGCTCGGCAGCCAAAGCGCACAGCCGCTGGTAACCCCGCTCGGAGTAGCGGGCCGGATCGCCGGACGAATCCAGCGCGTCCACCAGCCCCACCTGGTCGATGGATTCCCCAGGTACCTCGCCCGGTAAGGCAGCCAGCACCTCCTCCGGGGCCTTGTCCGCTTCCCCAGCGCCCTGGCCCGACGCAGTGCGGTGATCCGTCGTCAGCTCGCGGGCACGGCGCCACAGAGCGGCCAGATCCGCCGCACCGAGGCGCCAGCGCGCACCGGTCAGCAGCCGCACCGCGGCGGTGCCGGCCAGCGGATCGACGAGCAACCGCAGCACACTTACCAGGTCGCGGACCTCTGGCGCAGCCAGTAACCCGCCCAGGCCCACCACCTCGACCGGAACATCGCGCGCCCGCAACGCGGCGGCCAACGCCGCCATGTCCGCGCGGCGGCGCACCAGCACCGCGGCGGTCAGCGGGGCGACCCGGTCCGGCACTGCCGTGTGCCAGCGGTCGGCGATGGTGCCGGCAACCCAGTTCACCTCGGCACGGACGTCGGGCAGCAGGGCGCAGCGGACCTCACCGGGTTCGGCATCGTGCCGGCAGCGCAACTCGCCGACGCGCACCGGCGCGCCGCGAAGCTCAGCGGAGACCGCGTTTGCCACCGCGAGCACCTCTGGGGGGTTGCGGAAGCTGGTGAGCAGTCCGCGGGTGACGGCGGGGGCCCCGTCGCCGCAAGGAAAGTCGGTGGTGAACCGGGGCAGGTTGGCCGCTGAGGCGCCGCGCCAGCCATAGATCGACTGGCAAGGGTCGCCGACCGCGGTGACTGGGATCGTGGCCCCGGGTGTTGCGCCCCCGAACAATGACCGCAGCAGCACCCGCTGGGCATGCCCGGTGTCCTGGTACTCGTCGAGCAGCACGGCGCCGAAGCGAACGCGCTCGCTCGCGCCGACCTCCGGATGGTCGCGCGCCAGCTTGGCTGCGATGCCCATCTGATCGCCGAAGTCGAGCACGGCCTCGCGTCGCTTGAGCTCCGTGTAGAGCTCCACCAGCGGTAGTATCGCCAGCCGGGACCGCTGACTCTGCACCATAAGTTTGAGATCGGCGCGCAGTGGGCCTCGCTGGCGTGGGGTGGGCGAAGCCGTGACCACTGCGGTGATCATCGCCTCGACGGATTCCCTCAGCCGCTCCGGCTCGCACAAGTGCTCGGCGAGCTGCCCAGCCAGCCCGAGCACCCAACCGGTGACCGTGTGCGGCACCTTCCCTTCGAGGTCAAGGTCCGGTTCCCAGCCGGCGGTGACCCGGTGCGCGAGCTGCCACTCGCCGGTCTGGGTGAGCAGCCGAGCCCCCGGGTCGGTAGGCAGCCGCAGCGCATGCTCAGCGACCAGCCGGCCAGCGTAGGCGTGGTAGGTCAGCACGGTGGCCTCACCGGCCAGCACCGCGGCCCTACGCTGCCCGGTGGCGTCGAGTCGATCCAGCACCGCCGAACCGGCGAGCCGGCGCAGCCGGGCCCGGACCCGCTCGGCGAGCTGCTGGGCCGCCTTGCGGGTGAACGTCAGGCCGAGCACGCGGTCCGGTGTGACGTATCCGTTGGCGACCAGCCATACCACTCGGGCGGCCATCGTCTCGGTCTTACCCGATCCGGCACCGGCGACCACGAGCATCGGGCCCCCCGGGTCGGCGGCGATGACGGCGGACTGCTCCGCGGTGGGGCACGCGATACCGAGTTCCGCGGCGAGCTCAGCGGGCTCGATGCAGCTGGCGCGCACCGTCGTCATTGAGTGACCTGCCGACCGGCGTCGTGCAGCGGGCAGGCGATCCTCGAGGGACACCGCGCGCAGTCGCCGCTGTCGATGGCGACGAACTCCGGTCCCGCGGTACGGCGGACCGCCTCGCGCACGACTTCCTGCCAGTGCGCCGCCGCCGCCGAATCCAACGGCTGTTGATCGCGCTGCACCGATGCGGCGCTTCGCGCCGAGACCGCAACGACGCAGGCCCCACCAGGTTCGGCGGGCAGGTCATGTTCCGCGAAGGCACCATAAGATGCGGCAAGCTGGTAGATGGCCAGCTGCGGATGGCCCTGCGCGGCCTCTTTGCTGACCGGGACCTTGCTGGTTTTCACGTCGACGATCACTGGACGACCGTGGCGGTCGCGCTCCAACCGGTCCACCCTTCCTTGAAGCAGCACCGCTGTGTCGTCAGCAGCGCCTGGAAGCTGCACCTCGAATGCCAGCTCGCAACCGACTTCGGTGAGTTCACCACGGCTCGCGTTCCACCAGTCGCGGAATATCGCGACCATCTGGTGAATCCGCCGCTGCTCGGCGCGGGAGTACCACGGGGCACCCGCATCGACGCCGGTCCAAGCCTGACTCAGCGCTAGTTCGAGCTGCTGGTCACTGGCACCGGCCGCCGCCGCCTGGACTAACCTATGCACCAGTGACCCGGTGACCGCGGGCAGCGCCCGGACGTCCTCGCCACCGTGCCGGGTGAGGAACCAGCGCAATGGGCAGCTCGACACCAGCTCCACCAGCGACGGTGACACCCGGGCCGGCTCAGCCGGCGCCCGCAGCGAAGCGTCACTTGACAACGGCCCCAACCCGTACCAGACATCGGGATGCGCGCCGGGCACGCCGGCATGCGCGAGCTGCGCCAAACCGGCCGCGGCGCTGACCCGCCGCACGCTGTCCTCGGCGGGATCACAGCACACTCGGCGCAGCTCCGCGACGAGTTCGGGAAGGATCAGCCCGCGTTCCCGAGGTTGCACCGGTCGCTCGTGCGTCGACGCGTCGGTGCCCTCGAGCTCGTCGAGAAACCGAGACGGCTGTTCGTCCTCCCCGCGCACCGCGCTGACCAGCAACCTGTGCCGCGCTCGGCTGGCGGCCACCAGCAGCAGCCGCCGTTCCTCGGCCAGCAGCGGCGCGGTGCGCGAGACCGTGGTGGATTCGATGCCTTCGGTGATGTCGATCAGATGTTCCACGCCGAGCAGGGATCCGCGCAGCCGCAGATCCGGCCAGCTGCCCTCCTGCACCCCAGGAACCGCGACGAGTGACCACTCTCGGCCGGCTGCGGCATGCACGGTCGCCACGGTGACTGACTCGCCCTGTGGCGACCGCGCAGCCAGCGAGTCGCCGGGTATCTGCTGATCAGTGAGGTATTCACAAAAGCCGAGCACGCCGGCCGGACCACCATCGGCGCCGGGTAGCCGATCGGCATAACGGGCAGCGGCGTCGAACAACGCGACTACCGCGTCAAGGTCCCGGTCGGCCTGCGCACCAGCCGTGCCGCCGCGCGTCGCGGTGGCTGCCCAACGCTGCGCTAGCCCACTGGCCTGCCACAGTTGCCACAGCACCTCCTCAGCGCTGTCCCCTCGCCGGGCCGCCCGAGCGGTGGCGGTGAGCAGACCTGCCAGCCTTGCGGCCGGCGCCGCGGTGTGCTCATCGAGCCTATCCAGTCCGCGGATGCCTGGCTCGCGGTCCGTGCGCAGCAGGTCGACCAGCAGCGCGCCGCTGGTCCGCACATCCCCGGCGACGAGCTCCCGGCGGCGCAGCTCCCGGCGCAGCCGGCGTAATGCCAGCGGGTCGGCTCCGCCCAGCGGGGAGGTCAGCAGCGCAGCCGCGGTCTCCTCATCAAGGGCGCCCGGTTGTACCGCGCAGCGCAACACCGCCAGCATCGGTAGCACCGCGCCTTGACGGGCCACCGGCAGCTCCTCTCGCGGCGCCGCCACCGGCACGCCCGCCGCGAGCAGCGCCCGGCGCAGCACTGGCAGCGCCCGCGCGGTGGAGCGCACCAGCACCGCCATGTCCGACCAGGCCACACCGTCGAGCAAGTGGGCGCGGCGGAGCTGATTGGCCACCCAGGACGCCTCGGTCGCAGCGGAGCCGAAGACGCGAACGGCGACCTCCCCGCCGGGCGGCTGCCCTACCGGACCGTGCAGGGCGCCCCGTGGACCCGGCAACCGGCTGGCGAGCCGGGATACTGCGGCCCGCACCGCCGGAGCCATCCGGTGATCGATGGACAGCCGGATGACCGCGCGACCGCCGGTGGTGAGCAAGCCGGGGTCCGCGCCACGGAAGGAGAAGACCGTCTGGTCAGGATCGCCGAACAGCAGCAGCTCCTGGGCGCCCGCGCCGAGCCGGTTGACCAGCGCGGCCTGCAACGGATCGAGGTGTTGGGCATCGTCGACGATCAGGTGACGTACCCGGTCGGATTCCCTGCGCATCACCTCAGCATCGGTGTCGAGCACCAGCAGCGCGGCGGACACCAGCTCAGCTGCGTCCAACGCGGGCGCGGTGGCTTGCGGGGCAGCGGTACCCACCGATCCGCGCAACAGCATCACCTGCTCGTAAGTGCGGAAGAAGCGCCCCGCGGCCACCCACTCCTCGCGGCCCTGGGTGCGGCCCAGCGCGATGAGGCCTTCCGGCGCGAGCCCGCGCTCCGCGGCACGCATCAGCAGGTCCCGCAGTTCAGTCGCGAAGGCCGGCAAGCCCAACGCTGCTCGCAGACGCGCCGGCCAGCCTCGGCCGCCGTCCGCACGCTGGCCCGCCAGCAGCTCCCGAATCACCACGTCCTGATCGGGACCGGACAGCAACCGGGGCGGCGGCAGATCCTGCAGTTGCGCCTGCAGGCGCAACACGGCGAAGGCGTAGGAGTGCACGGTGCGCACCAGCAGGTCCCGCACAGTCGGCGTCACTCCGCGCGCCACGAGACGCTCGACGATGCGATCCCGCAAGTCGGCGGCAGCCCGGCGGCTGGAGGTGAGCACCAGCACCCGCTCGGGGTCCACCCCCCGAAGCACCCGATCCGCCACGGTGTGTGCCACCAGAGTGGTCTTGCCGGTGCCCGGGCCGCCCAGCACCCGCAACGAACCGCCAGAGTGTTCGAGCACGCTGCGGGCGTCGGGTTCCCAGGCGACCGCCTGGGTCGCGGCGGTAACGGAACGAACCAAGATGGGCACGGAGCGCATGCAACCACGCCACTCCGACAGTCCGCGGTGCGGGAGGATGGCAAGCGATGGAGGCCAACGATGTCGAACGCGTGCGTGGTGTGATAGCTGCTATCCCGGCGGGCTCGGTACTCGCCTACGGTGAGGTCGCGGCCCGCGCCGGGCTCCCCGGCCGGGCCCGGCTGGTGGGCTGGATCCTCGCCGAGGATGGCCACGACCTGCCCTGGCACCGAGTACTACGCGCCACCGGCAACCCCGCACCACACCTCGCCGCCGAGCAACTGGCCCGGCTACGCGACGAGGGCGTCCTGGCCGAAGGCGGCCGGGTCCCGATGCGCCGCTACCGCGCTAATCATTAACCAGCACACTGCTGCACTGTGCCGGAAGCTGGCCGCCGCTCCCCGTTTCCCGAAGCAAGGAGTAGTGCGGCGGCGGCGTTCCGTCCGATTCTTTCCCGAAGTGGTGCGGGGGAGCTAGACCGCACTCATCAACGCGCTGATCGCCACGGTCACCCTGCAGGATTGATCACGGACGTGAGGTAACTTGCGTGTTACGATCTGGGAACCAACCGGAAACCATAGTAAGACGACGCTATTACTCGCTCTCGAACCCACACCGCCCGCCGAGCCCGAGTGCCGTACCGCATATCGATCAATTTCTGCAGGTAGAAGCGCCGCACAGACGCTTCTCGACCGAGACGAAATGTGAACGGCGTGTTACGCGCGCCGCACCGTCGTCTTAGTGGTGGTGTGAGTCTCTGCTGGCCATCTTGAAGGCTAAGAAACGACCGTCTAGGGTAAGTGAGCAAGCCCCCTGAATGATTACCCTCAGAAGAGGTGGCGTCCGTGTCCGATACCCGCGACGAAGGCTCGAGTGTTGGGATGGACTCCGACTTCGCCGATTCGCTGCTGCGCATCGGCAGGCATTTCCAACGAGGGGAGGCGTCGGAAGATCTGCGCACTTTACACCAGATCGGTGGCCGGTCGGCTGATGTTTTCTACCGCGACCGCTGGGCTTACGACAAAGTGGTGCGCTCGACCCATGGGGTGAATTGCACTGGTTCATGCTCGTGGAAGATCTACGTCAAGGACGGGATCATCACCTGGGAAGCACAGCAGACCGACTACCCGTCGATCGGCCCGGACAAGCCCGAGTATGAACCCCGCGGCTGCCCACGGGGGGCGTCGTTCTCCTGGTACACCTATTCGCCCGCCAGGGTGCGCTACCCCTATGTGCGCGGCACGCTGCTGGAGCTGTACCGGGAGGCGAAGCTGCGGCTCAAGGACCCGGTCCTGGCCTGGGCCGACGTGGTCGACGACCCCGAGAAGGCCCGCCGGTACAAGGCGGCCCGCGGGATGGGTGGCTTCGTCCGTGCCGAGTGGTGGGAGGCCACTGAGATCGCCGCGGCCGCGCATGTGCACACGATCAAACGCTACGGTCCCGATCGGGTCGCCGGGTTCTCACCGATCCCGGCGATGTCGATGGTCAGTCATGCCGCCGGGGCCCGATTCATCTCGCTGATCGGCGGGGCGATGCTGTCGTTCTACGACTGGTACGCCGATCTTCCGGTGGCTTCGCCGCAGGTGTTCGGCGACCAGACCGATGTGCCCGAGTCCGCCGATTGGTTCGACGCCGGTTACCTGATCATGTGGGGCTCCAACGTCCCGGTCACCCGCACCCCGGACGCGCACTACATGACCGAGGCCCGATACCGCGGTCAAAAGGTGGTGGTCGTTTCGCCGGACTATGGCGACCACACGAAGTTCGCTGACGAATGGTTGCCGGCGCGGCCCGGAACCGACGCCGCGCTGGCGATGTCGATGGGTCATGTGATCCTGAAGGAATTCTTCGTCGATCGCCAGACGCCCCGCTTCACCGACTACGTCAAACGCTTCACCGACTTACCATTCCTGGTCATCCTCGATAAGCGAGGCGACGCGTACGTTCCCGGCAAGTTCCTCACCGCAGCCGATCTGGGTGATACCGGTGAGGGCGCCGAATCCAAGACCGTGTTACTCGACGGAACCACCGGGGAGCCGGTAGTTCCGAACGGTTCGCTGGGGCACCGGTTCAACAACTCCGGGGAAGGGCGGTGGAACCTCGACCTGCGCAGCGTGGACCCGCTGCTGACCGGGTACGGCGGTGAGCACCCAGTTGCAGTCGACCTTCCCCGGTTCGACACCGATGAACCCGGAGTGCTACGCCGGGGAGTGCCCACCCGGACCGTCGCCGGCAAGCTGGTGACCACGGTTTTCGACCTGCTGCTGGCGCAGTACGGGGTGCACCGACCGGGACTGCCGGGCAGCTGGCCCACCGGCTACGACGATGCAGAGCAGCCGTACACCCCGGCTTGGCAGGAGCCGATCACCGGCGTGCCGGCGGCCGCGGCGCAGCGCATCGGCCGGGAGTTCGCCGACAACGCCGAGCGTTCCGGCGGCCGGTCCATGATCCTGATGGGCGCGGGAACAAACCACTGGTTCCACTCCGACCAGACCTACCGGTCGTTCCTGGCGCTGGTGATGCTCACCGGCTGCCAAGGGGTCAACGGCGGTGGCTGGGCGCACTACGTCGGGCAGGAGAAGTGCCGCCCGATCACCGGTTGGTCGACGCTGGCCTTCGGCTTGGACTGGCAGCGCCCACCGCGGCAGATGCAGGGCACCATCTACTGGTACCTGGCTACCGACCAGTGGCGCTACGACCCGTTCACCGCTGACGTGATGGCCTCACCGTTGGCGAAAGGACGCCTCACCGGGCGCACGACGGTGGACACTATCGCGCTGGCCACCCGGCTGGGCTGGATGCCCAGCTATCCGACGTTCAACCGAAACCCGCTGGACCTTGCCGACGAGGCGCAGCGCCTCGGCAAGGACGTCGCCCAGCACGTCGTCGACGGGTTGTCCACCGGCCACCTGCGCTTCGCCTGCGAGGACCCGGACGCGCCGGAGAACTTCCCACGGTGCCTCACCGTCTGGCGGGCCAACCTGCTCGGCTCCTCAGCCAAGGGCAACGAGTACTTCCTGCGGCATCTGCTCGGCACCGACTCCAACCTGGAGGCCTCCGACCGCAACGGCGTGCGCCCGGTCGAGGTCACCTGGCGCGACGAAGCCCCGGTCGGCAAGCTCGATCTGCTGATGTCACTGGATTTCCGGATGACCAGCACCACGTTGTTCTCCGACATCGTGCTGCCAGCCGCCACGTGGTATGAGAAACACGACCTGTCCAGCACCGACATGCACCCCTTCGTCCACGCGTTCTCCCCGGCGATCTCTCCGCAGTGGGAGTCCAAGACCGACTTCGACGCGTTTCACCGGCTCGCCCGGGGCTTCTCCTGGCTGGCGGAGAAACACCTCGGCGTACGCCGCGACATCGTGGCCGTGCCGCTGCAACACGACACCTCCGACGCCACCGCGCAGCCTGGCGGCCGGGTGCTGGACTGGAAAGCCGGCGAGTGCGAACCGGTACCCGGCAAGACCATGCCGCGGATCGTCGTCGTGGAACGCGACTACCCGGCAATCGCGGACAAGATGGCAGCACTCGGCCCGCTGGTGGAACGCGTCGGACTGACCACCAAGGGCGTCACCACTCACCCAGACGCCGAGGTCGACTACCTCAGAGCGGCCAACGGCGCGATTCTCTCGGGAAGCGCCACCGGGCGGCCGTCACTGGCCAAGGACACTCACGCCTGCGAGGCCGTCCTGGCGCTGTCAGGTACCACGAACGGGCGGCTGGCCGTCGAAGGCTTTCGCGCCCTGGAGCGGCGCACCGGCACTAAGCTCGCCGACCTCGCCGCGGAGAACGAGGGCAAGCGAGTCACCTTCGCCGACACCCAGTCCCGACCGGTGCCGGTGATCACGTCACCGGAGTGGTCCGGCAGCGAGACCGGCGGCAGGCGGTACTCCCCCTTCACCATCAACACCGAGCGGCTCAAGCCGTGGCACACGCTGACCGGCCGGCAACATTTCTATCTCGACCACGACTGGATGTCCGAACTCGGTGAGCAGCTGCCGATCTTCCGCCCGCCGCTGGACATGACTGCACTGTTCGGGGAACCGGCTGTCGGCACGAACGCTGGGCTCAACGGACACCGGTCGATCACCGTCAGGTATCTCACCCCGCACTCGAAATGGTCGATCCACTCCACCTACCAAGACAACCTGCACATGCTCACGCTGTCCCGCGGCGGGCAGGCCATCTGGATGTCCGATGTGGACGCCGCCAAGATCGGCGTCAAGGACAACGAGTGGATCGAGGCGATCAACCGCAACGGCGTGGTGGTCGCCCGGGTGATCGTCAGCCACCGGATGCCCGAGGGCACCGTGTTCATG
>JBBPZY010000252.1:0-4607 GCA_038276315.1 Mycobacteriales bacterium | reverse complement strand
CAACTCGCGGACACGCGCGAGCAACCGCTCGACCAACGCCTCCAACGACCCGGAATCCGACACACCAAGATCATCCCAGGCTACGGCCTCAGCACCTGTAGCGACACACCACGACCATCAACCAGCTGAACAGCTACAGATACGCCGGTCGACCGAAGTAGTCGACGATAAAGACATTGGCCCCGGCCTCGGTCGAGATGCCGACGAGCTTGGGCGTCTGGATCTCAGTGAAACCCTGATCGTCGAGGACCCGGCGGAATCCACGCAATGATGCCGCCGCGAGTCGCCAGATAGCTTGCTGGGTGCGGTGACGCCAGAGCACCGGCGCGTGGTTCAACAACGTGGGCAGGCTGGTGTCCAGGGAAGGCCGCCACAGTTCGACGGGTGGAGTAACCGCCCGTGAGCTGAGCTTGGTGATGCGCGGATCGGTCAGCTCGAAACCACCAGGCGCTTTGACGTTGGGGGTAACCGCCCCGTCAACGGAGACCACGGTTTCTTCGGTGAGACCGTCAAGGTGCGCGCGTCCACCCTCGTCGCTGACGACTACCTGCGCGAAACCACCGCGATCGCGGACGATCAGGAAAGAGACTGCCGATAATCGTCTGATCCGGTGGACCCATCCTTGAACGGTCGCGCGTCGCCCGGCGTTCGCGGACAGCGCCGTACTGATCGTTCGTTGCATCCAGCACCTCCTCGGTTTCTAACCCGGGAGGTGTGGGCGATCGGGTGCTCGCGGTGCCACCACACCTTCACCGACCATGTGGGCCGGCCTCGTTCGCGGTCTGATGACGGTGACCAACCGGGCGGCTCCGAGGTCGTCACTCTCGTCGATGCTGCCTCAGGCAGCGTATCTCACCGCCGAGCTCAGCCCGGCGCCGCTGTGTGGTCGGCGGTCGCAGTGTCGCTTCCGACCGCGGTCGCGGCTCAGTGAACGGTTCGACCTCGACGTGCTCATCCCCGACGAACCAGACCGCACCCTGGTCGACCGAGTGATCTACGACGAGCTGACCCAGGGGCGCGTCGTCGGCGAGCACGCGAAACCGGCCGGGCTCCGCCGCCTCGGGCTGCTCGGCGCGCGCTGGACAATGCAGGAGGACTTCTACCGGTCGCGGCGATGTGGAGCAACGGGATGTCGATCGCGGCCGTGATGTCGTCAGCGACCTTGTGCATGAGGTTCGTGCAGAGAACGTCCAGCTGCTGAGGTCATCGGCCACGGTCAGGTCCAGGATCAGGTCGCGTGAGTCGTAGCCCACCGGTGAGCGTCGCCAGGGCAGCTCAAGGTTGACAGACCAGCCGGTGAAGCCGCGCAGGCTGAGATCCCAGTTGCGGATGACCGACATCGTGGTGCCCACCACGTGCACCCGAACGTTCGACGCGCCGCCCGGGGCTGGTCGGGATGGCCACCGTCCCAGGCTCCCGGTAGCAGTGGGTTGCGCTCGGGGAAGCTCGGCTTGGTCGAATGCTCGCCCGTTTCCGGACACCTCATCCCATCGGCGTGGTGATCAACCCGACCACACCGACCACGAGCTTTCCCAGCCAGAGGAGGACACGGTCCTCGCCGACGCCCACGCGGCGCCCGCCACGGCGGAGGGCAGGTAGCTCAGCTTGGTCGTCATGTGCGGCTCGCGGCACGTCGGTAGCCGGCCAGCCAGCGGTCCTCTGCGTCGTAGTCGAAGGCGAGCGGACTGAGCACCTGGGCCAGCAGCGGAAAGGCGTCCTGCCACCTCCGTCCCTCAGTCGCACGAACCAGCCACTCGACGGTCCCGGGAAGCGACTCGGCGTAGCCCGTCGCCGCGACGTATCCCAGCTCCCGCTCGGCCCGGCCCAGGTCGAGCACGATCGGGAGCGGGACGGACCACGGGGTGCCGCCGAGACCATCCTCCGGGATGCCGTCCAACAGCACCTCCTCCGTTTCGCGCCCGACCACGGCGTCCACCATCGCCGCGATCTCCCGGACCGTCGGGACGACCGGGTCACCGGCGTTCACCACCCGGGTGCCCGGCTTGGCGGCAGCGAGCCGGATGAGCTCGGCGAGGTTGGCCGAGGCCACCGGGTGGAAGCGGCTCTCGCCCCGGTACGGCAGCAGGCGGACTCGGCGCCCGTCCAGGGCGCGCTTAACGAAGAACCACTCGCGCGGCAGCGGCGAGCCGGGCCCGTAGATGGCGCCGGCCCGGAGCAGGGTCACCGGGAGGGTGCCGTCGGCCAACAAGGTGCGCTCCAGGGCGGCCTTGCGGGTGGCGTTGGAGGCGTCACCTGGTTGGCAGGTCGGCTGGTCCTCACCGATCGGGAGCGGGTACGCGGGGAAGCCGGACCGCTGGGTGTCGAAGCCCCGACCGGCCTGGTCCACATAGACGTTGACCGAGGAAATCACGACGGCCGAGCCGATCCGGTCGGCAAGACCCAACAGTTGCCGGGCGTCCGCATCGCCGGTTGCGACCACGTCCACCAGCACGTCACAGCCCGAGCCCAGCGCGGCGGCGAGCTCGCCGGGCTCGTTCCGGTCCAGATGCACCTGCCGGACGCCAAGCCCAGCCGGCCAGCCGGCTCCGGACTCCGCCGTCCGGCTGACCGCTGTAACCTGCCAGCCATCCTCGGCCAGCCGCCGCACAGTCACCCGGCCGATCTGGCCGGTCGCCGCCACTACTACCGCTGTCCCGGTCATTCCCTCACTCCTTCGCTCAGTGCGGCCGCGTTGCCTCCGCGGCCGTAAGGCCGCCGGGTCGCAGATCCGTCCATCCACTCAACGTGATCCAGCCAGGTCTGCCGGTCGGTCGGGCCGTGCACCACTGTCCAGCCGGTGAGCACCGGCGCGGTGGGTGGCCACAGCGAACGCTGTCCCTCGTTGTAGACCAGCGCCAGGTACTGGCCGGGCGGATCGTCGAAGGAGCTATTCACGGAATTCTCCTGATAATTCGGCACGGTCCTTTCCGGACGAGGTGACCGGCGAGGACAGCGGATATCGTCGCCAGTGGCTCGGCTTCAGCATGTCGCTGTGGCGGCAGCCGATCTGATAGCTCTCGATCGGACCACTGATGTAGGGCGACCAATCGGCGGGGCGCTCGCCATCCTCCGGTTTGCCAGCGACGACACACCGCCGGACCCGACCACTTCACTGGCACGCCAACAAGCCATCACTGACTTCAAAACCAAGTCAACATCGGAGATCCGAGGTGGGGCGAACGACCTCCGTCATAGTGGGGCCAGGTCCGCCGGGTGGCCCGGGGGAATCTCACCCCCGGGCTCCCACAGAACGGAACGTGACAGTCTCCCGTCATTCCGCTCTTCTCATCTGATCTGTTAGAACTCGGGCATCCATGCCCAGTGTACGAACATACTGGACTGTCTTTGCTGGAGTGAGGTCCACCAGCGTTTCGCTCGTTTGAATGCCCTTAACCGTTTGAACTTTCTGCGGGCCCACCGCACCAGGTAGGTGTTGATGCGTCACAGGAGGCTGAACATTTCGGTCCGGTAGAACTTCCCGTAGTAATTCATCCAGCCACGAATGACCGGATTCATCCATTCGGCAAGCTCCGCCAGGTCCGAGGTAGTGCGTAGATGTAGTCGCCACCTACGGACCACGCCGCCCTTGTCCTTCAGGGCATCTTTACTGATCGCCGGGAGGAACGCGGCGAACATGCTCCTCCCGTCTCTGGTCGGAGCTTTTCTGGCCCGGAAGGTGTATCCGAGGAAGGTGAACGACGTGTGCTCATACGTGAGCCGCCGCTTCCTGTCCTTGCAGTACACCACCTTGGTCTTGTCAGGATGCAGCCGCAGCCCGACACTGGCCAGTCGCTCCGCCAGCGCCGCCCACACTTGGTGGGCTTGTCGCTCAGTCGCGCAGTGCACCACCGCGTCATCAGCGAACCGTTCGAACTCCACGGCCGGGAACTCACGCTCCAACCATGAATCGAACGCGTAGTGCATGAATAGATTGGCGAGCACGGGTGACACCGCCGACCCTTGCGGGGTACCGCGGTCCCGTTCCACCATTCTGCCATCGGGCATCTGAATCGGCGCACACAGCCACCGCTTCACGTACAACACCACCCATTTCTGGTCGGTGTTGGCCTGGACCGCTTTGACCATGAGGTCATGGTCTACCGAGTCGAAGAACTTCTGGACGTCGAGGTCCAGAACCCAGTCCTTCGTCCAGCACCGCTGACGGCACTTCTCCACCGCCATCAACGGTGAGCGCCGTGGCCGGTACCCGTAGGAGTCATCATGAAAAATTGACTCCGTGCGAGGCTCCAGCCACATCGCGACCACCGTCTGCGCGATTCTGTCGGTCACGGTGGGAATCCCCAGAATTCTCGTCCCACCGCCGTGCGGCTTCGGTATCTCAACCGCCCGCACCGGAGGCGGAAAGTAGGTCCCCGAGGACATCCGATTCCAGATCTTGTACAGATTGTTCTTCAGATCGGCCTCGAACTCCTCGATGGACTGCCCATCCACTCCGGCAGCACCCTTGAGGATTATTCAGCCGGTCGTGTAGAAGTGCAGGCCGATTACAGCTGAGATGGTTGTTGCGAATGTTGCAAGGGGGCGACGGTAGTCGGTGTGCATGATTCTCCAGGTCTTGAAGTTGGCGATTGTCTGTTCGATGACGT
>JBBPZY010000251.1:0-4257 GCA_038276315.1 Mycobacteriales bacterium | reverse complement strand
GATCGGCCCGAATCGAGATGCAGGCTAACGGCCTGGTCCTTGTATTCCTGGGTGAAGCGTCGGCGTGTCGCCACGCAATTTCCTCCGCTGGCAATCAGTGGCAGTCACGACCGAGTGTCTACAAGATCGGGTACGGTCCAGATCGACCACGACGACCCCAACCCTGGAAACTTCCGCTCCACGCCGCCACCCAAGCATGGGCCAAACACCGGATCACCGCGATGAGCACCGCCTGATCGTCGTCTCCGCCGGGCAGCACCGTCGAGCGGCGCACGAAGGCCGCCACCGAGGCCGTCTACCTCCAAGCACGGCTGGCGCCCCACCCACAAGGTCAGCGACTGGGGTAGGCTGAGGTTGAGCGGCTCATCCTGGTGGTTCGGAGGGCCGCTTGTTCCTGTTCGGGGGCGCTGGTCCCGGACGGCCTCCGGGTCTCGGTCCGGGGGACCGCCCCGGAGAACAGCACACCGTGGCGGGGCGAGCGGCGATGAACCCGGCCAACCCATCCCGGTGAGATCGCCTGCGGTGGGTCGCTCGGCTGCGCCTCGAGCTAGGCGATCACACCGGGATGGGCCAGCCGGAACCCCCGCCGTCCCTGCGGGACCCCACCACGGTGCACTGAAGCCAGGGCCGCGTTTCCCCCGACCGAGACGCGGAGGCCCCGATGACCGTCCTGACCAGCGCCCAGAGGGCCTCCCGTTGATGTCCGACCAGTGACAGGTAGTGGTGAGTCTTGGTCTGCGACACGGATCACGTGTCTTAGCTGCGTTTCTGCCGGAACGGGGACTCTGCGTCGCCGTGTCGGGTCTGTAAGAATCGGGGGATGCAGCTCAGCACTGTGGTCAGCAACGGCATCGAGGTCGCCTACGAGACGTTCGGTGCACCGGGTGGTCGCCCGCTGCTGCTGGTGGCGGGTTTGGGTTTCCAGATGCTCGTCTGGCATCCCGAGCTGTGCGCGGCGTTGGCCGCCGAGGACTTCTTCGTGGTGCGCTACGACAACCGTGACGTGGGGCTGTCCACCCACCTGCACGACGCGCCACCGCCGAACCTGGGCGCGGCGATGGGCGGGGACTTCTCCTCGGCGTCCTACCGACTCGAGGACATGGCCCAGGACGCGCTGGGTCTGCTCGACGCGCTCGGCTTGGATCGGGTGCATGTGGTCGGTGCCTCGCTCGGCGGAATGATCGCGCAGACGATGGCCATCACGCACCCCGACCGGGTCGGCAGCCTGACCTCGATCATGTCCACCCCGTCGCTCAGTATCGGGTCACCCACTCCGGCAACCCAGGCCGCCTTGTTCGCCCCGCTGCCGACAAGCCGCGCGGAGGTAGTGGAGCAGACCGTGACCACCCTGAGGATCATCGGCTCACCCGGTTACCCGGCGGACGAGGCCTGGGTCCGTGAGCTGGCCGGACAGTCCTACGACCGCGGTTTCGACCCGGCCGGGATGGCCCGCCAGCTGCTGGCGATCTACGCCTCCGGTGATCGCACCGCGGCGTTGGCCCGCGTCACAGCGCCCGCCCTGGTGGTGCACGGCGAAGCCGACCCGCTGATCCAGCTGCCCGGGGGCCAGGCCACCGCCGCGGCGCTACCCGACGCTGAGCTGCTCGTGCTGCCCGGCATGGGGCACGATCTACCGCGGGGAATCTGGCCGACACTGGTGGCGGCGATCAGCGGGCTCGCCCAGCGCGCCGTGGCCCTGCACTTCTGACAGGATCACGATCGCCGGCCCCGGGACTTACCTCGACTCGAGTACTGAGGGGATGTTTAGCGGTCCCTGGCGTGGCCGAGCGCGAGGTATCCGGTGCCGAAGGCCAGCTGGTGGATCCGCAGGTTGGGGACGAATTCAGCCAACAGCTGCCAGGGTTGGTCGAAGCCGGTGAAATCGTTGACGAACGGCGCGTGCAGGGCGGTTACCCATGGCTGCAGCGGCCACAACCACGGGGCTGGCCATTTTCCGCCGGCGGCGGCTACCGGCGCGCCGGGACGCAGATGGTCGAAAATGTGGTTCAGCGCCGCTGGGGATTGCAACACGTCGTGTACCGCGCAGAACAGGGCGGCGTCCGCGGTGTCCTCGATCGGCGCACGTGCCACCGGGGCGGCGAGCAGGCGCACGTTGCCCCAGCCGTGCGCGGCCACCCGCTCGCGGGCCACCTGGAGCATCTGCTCGGATTCGTCGATCCCCACGATCATCCCCGAGGCGCCCACCTTGCGGTGCAGCAGCGCCAAGCACAACCCAGTACCGCAGCCCACATCCAGGACCGTGTCACCGCGCCGGGCGGGCAGCTGGTTGACCAGCAGTTCGCGCCAGTAGCGAAAGGCGCCAGTGCGTTGCTCGTAGCGGCCGGCCTGGCTGCCGTAGGCCTGGGAAACTGGCTCAGCGCCACCGGAGGCTGCGGGTTGCTCTCCTACGAGGTGGCGTGTTGGACATAGGCGGGGCAGCTGTTGGTCCGGCGCTGTTGATGCGAGGCGCGGCGGGGATGTCGCCAATCTGGGCCTCCTCCGAGATCGACGTATGTGAGTGGGTGCGCTATGTGGTCGGGGTGTTTTGGTGCTCGGTGAGGAACTCACTGAGCACGGCGGCGAACCGATCGGGGCACTCCACGTGGGGCAGGTGCCCGCAGTCAGGGAACAACGACAACTGCCCTCTGGGTAGACGGTCCACCGCGGCCTGAGCCTGGTAAGCGGGTAGCACGTAGTCACACGCGCCCCAGACGACCAGGGTCGGCATCGTCAAGGTGCGGAGTTGGTCGAGTAGGACCTCGCGTTGTCCGTTGAGGTCGAACAGGGCGCGCGCCATGGCGGTGGCGGCCTCGAGTTGGCCCGCCCGCCGTACCTGCGCGTGCTGTTCGGTGACGAACTCGGCGGGCGCCCGCCACGGCTGGGCGAAGAGCATCGCGGCGGACATGGTCGTGCGCAGCAGGTCGCCGCCCGGCACTCGGCTGAGCAGGATCGCCAGCTCGCCGAGGACTGGTAGGGCGGCCAGGGCAAGCAGGGGGTGGACGTCGCGGCCCAGGCCCGCGCTGTCGACCAGGGTCAGCGTTCGCACCCGCTTGGGTTCGGCCAGGGCTAGCCGCAGCGCGACCGCACCGCCCACGGAGTGTCCGACCACGTCGAGGGGCCCCACCCCGAGGGTGTCGAGGAAGCTGGTCACAAACGGCACCAGGTCGCGGCCCGGGGCGTAGCCACCGATCGCCGGGTCGCTGTCTCCGTGACCGGGCAGGCTCAGCGCCAACACCCGATGTGTCCGGGCCAGAGCCGGGATGACCCATCGCCAACTGGTCGCGCTCTGCTCATAGCCGTGCAGCAGCAACAGCGGCGAACCAGCACCGGCCTCCAGGTACTCGGTACTTATCCCATCCCCGGTGACCCGACAGTCTCGAACAGCGAACTCGGGCTGATCTCGACGTTCTAGCTCGGACGGAACAGACCTCAAGATGACCGACATGCAGCCTCCAAACGTGTGCGTCTCGTGGCAACCGACTGCGTCACCGGGGGCCTGGGGCGACACCAACCACCGTGCCCTACCGGACGGACGCGCCCGGCGATCCTGTGATCGATGACTGTCGAACGCGGAATCCAACCGCCATCGAGGTACGGGCCGCGACGCCCGTGCAACGAGCGCAGAGCCGAGCTATTGACTCAGCTGGTCGTCACGCCACCGCTTCGGCGGCATGGCCCTGGTCCGGTGCCCTGGGCGCAGACTTCACCGCGGCCCAGCAGTTGTGCGGGTCGGGCTAAATTCATCAACGACATTCGCTGCTCGGTGGCGCGCACGGCCGGCGCGGACGCGTCAAACAGGCTGTGGGCCAAGGCCCGCTGCGCGTCGACCTCGGCGCCGACGCCATCGGCCTGCCGCAGGATGCTGACCCAGTTCTCGTAGATGGCGTTGACGAACTTAAGCATCTCCTCCGGGCCCTGCTTCATGTAGCCGTCCTGGAGCTGGTCCGAGTTGATCATCGGACCTCTCACCTCCTAGTGGCTTGCGTATTATCGATGCTATCGTTAAGTATATCAAGCGTGCGACCACTGGCAAGACCGTGACGGCGTGAGCCTTACTGCGTGTTGTGGTCTCGCGAGGAGGACGCCAGCCGGCACGGCCGGGGCGCACACGGTCCGGCGACCAGGGGGTTAGCCCCTCGGGCCGTGCTCTCCGGCGGCTAGCTCCGCAACGCACCGACCTGGCCATCCCCTTGCTGGAGTTATCTCTGAAGTGGCCGAAATCAGCTGAGTAGTTGGCTGCGCAGGCCGGCGATCACG
>JBBPZY010000250.1:0-2134 GCA_038276315.1 Mycobacteriales bacterium | reverse complement strand
CTCTGCAACTGCTCAACCAGCGCCGACATCTCCGCCGACGAACGACCA
The DNA here is from genome assembly GCA_038276315.1 of Mycobacteriales bacterium. Lineage (GTDB taxonomy): Bacteria > Actinomycetota > Actinomycetes > Mycobacteriales > Pseudonocardiaceae. The sequence goes on along the minus strand of JBBPZY010000250.1, from coordinate 2,086 downwards.
GCGCAGGACGACGACACCGCACCATGATCACAATCCCGACAGCAAGATCAAAGCCGACACGCCGAGCAACAGGCACCCTGCTGAACAGCTACCAGCGTTGGACTTCTTATTACCACACGGAAATTGGTCCGCGCCACCTCCAGGGCGTAGCCGGGACACCGGGGAAACACCTTATGCCGACTGGCTGATCGCCGCGTTCGACCGATGGTACCGCGCCCCGCACCAGGAGACAGCGGTGCGACTCTTCCAGGAACTCATCAACCTGCTGTTGGGCGGACGTAGCCGGACCGAGCAGATCGGGTTGAGCCCGGTCGCTTTTGTGGTGATCGACACCGACGGTTCATTCCAACAGGTCGATTCACTCAAATCGGCGGACGAAGGCGCGGCGGAGGTCGGGCTGAACGTCTTCGACCACTCGGTCGACACGGTGCTAGGCCATCCGGATGTCCGCTCGCGCCAGCTCGGGCTCGACTCGCTCGGCGAAACTTGCAGACGCTGTGGGGTCGTCCGGATTTGCGGCGGTGGAAACTATGCGCACCGGTACCGTCGCGGTCACGGCTTTCGGCAGCCGTCGGTGTACTGCTCGGACCTCCAGCGGCTGATCCACCACGTTGCCGCGCGAGTACGGGCCGACCTGCGCGACGGTGATCTTTGACCGAGTGCTACCGGTTGTCTCAGGAGATGCTCGCCGCGCTATGCGAAGGGGGCGGCAGCCCGGCTGACGTCGCTCTGTTGAGGTCAGGCCAGCTCAGCAAACGGATGTTGCAACTACGGGCGATCGTCGACGCTAGTGAGCGCTGGGCTGTTGAAGCGGGCGAGCTCGCGCGGGTTGAGCAGAGTTATCAGTCCCTTATCGCGGTGCAGCGGTACGAGCCCGGGATCGTTGCGGAGCTCCTGGCCAGCCCTCAGGTCGGCGCCTGGGCGGCATGGTGCCTCCGTAGGTTGACCAGTGGTGGCCGTGGCGATGGCGACCACTCGGAGCTGCCACCGCTCTGGGTCGACCTTGCGCATCTCGGAGCGATCACCGCGGTGGCTGCTATCCGGTCCGGTTTGGAGCTTCGAACTAGCCTGCCTGCGCGGGCCGGGTCCGTGACGCTGCCGACGCTTGGGCGCTTGACGGTGGACAGTGGCAATCCCTGGACCTTGGCGCGATTCGACCTCTCATCTCGGGTCGCGACAGTGTTGGTAGAGGGATTCCGAGTCATTGTTCCGCCGCGATGGCACGGCGACGTGCCCGGTTGGGAACCGGTGCGGCGGCTTCAGTCCCGAATTGATGGCGTGGAACTGACCGCCGCACTTGACGATCTTGACCCATACTGGCAGTGCTTCGGCTTGCCAGTATGTGGCCGGCTTGGTCCAGACGCAGTCGAGCGCTGGCGATGCCGGCTGGTGGAGGCATGGACGGTTCTCGCCGCTCGTCACCCCGAGCGACTGTCCACCATTGGAGCGAGCGTGGCCTGCCTCGTGCCGCTCGCGAGTCGGTCGAGCCCTAGCCGTGTCAGTGCGAGCTCGCGTCACGCACCAGGAGCGGTTGCCCTCTCCGAGCCGGCGAGTGGGGTCGGGTTGGCAGCGACCCTCATCCACGAGGTACAGCACTTCAAACTGAACGCCCTTCACGACCTGGTGCCTCTCTATCGGCCCGACGCCATCGGCTCCCTTTATTCGCCGTGGCGTCATGATCCGCGACCACTGGCAGGGCTGCTGCACGGGATCTACGCGTTCGTCGGCGTTGCAGAGTTCTTGCGTCGGGAACGTGAGTGTGCGAGGCGCCGCGACGCGCAAGCGGAGCTGGAGCTTGCCCGTTACAGCGAGCAGCTACGTGTCGGCTACGAGCAAGCGGTGGCCGCCCAAGGTCTCACCGCGGCCGGAGCCAAACTCGTTGCAGCTCTGGGCACTGCCATCGAAAGGCTGCATGGAGGGTTATTCACGAGCCTCTGATAAATGATAGATGAGTTATCCCCGGCGCGCCTACTTGGGCGACGGTCCGCTTCTCGGAAGAATTGGGTTACCACACTCAATTCGAAAGAAACGGACCGTCGAGAATGTACCATACCACAGGGTTGACCAAGGATGAAATTATTGACCT
>JBBPZY010000249.1:0-3291 GCA_038276315.1 Mycobacteriales bacterium | reverse complement strand
GTCCTCGTGCCGGGTCCCCGGAACCCCCACACTGCGCGCGGCCCTAACGCGCCGTGCTCGGCCGTGGTTCCGGTCACCCGGCTAACAGCGGCTTGGAGATGCGCCGCCCGCAGCGTCGCGGGCGGCGCCAGACAATCACGCGCGGTACTTCCGCATACCCCAGCCGACGCCAGTCGCCATCAAGGGTCTCCGTCCCCTCACCAGTCCCCGGGACTGTCCTACGCCGTCTCGACGGCATCAAGGGCGCCCATGGCGTCGCTGCGCGATGGCGCAAGCGCCCCCCGTGACGCCGACGAGCCGACGCAGAGTCCGGCCGGGTATGAGGGAACGGGCAGAACAGGTCGAGCCCACAGACACGCCCTGACCTACTTCGTGATCCAGCACAGGGAGCAACGCCACGAAGCGGCGGTCATGGTCCGATGGTCTGTTCTTTCGGGCTGTGGTGCAGTGCCGCGAGTAGCTGCACGGTGGTGCAGTCAGCGGTGGGGTGAAGGCCAACTTCGGTGGTGAGAGAGCGCATCAAGGCAAGCCCGCGACCGCGGTAGCCGGGTTCACTGGGGATGCGCCAGCAGCCGTGGTCAGTGATGGTGATCAGCAATTGATCGTGATCGAGGCAGGCCTGCAGGTACATCACCGGGTGGGGGTGACCGGGGTGGTAGGCGTGGTCAACGACGTTGGCCAGCGCTTCATAGACGGCCAGCGTGAGGTCGTCAACCAGACCGTCAGGAGCACCGAGTCTGCGCAGCCACTGCTGAAAACGCACCCGCAGCTCGCGCGCATTGTCAGGATTGGCCTCGGCGGCCGACTCCAGCGGCTCCCTGATCCTGATGGTGGTTCGCCCGACCTCCACCGAGGAGAGGACCGAGGTCGCACAGGTGGCAAGCATGACCGCCCACCCTCCATCGTCTGTCGTTCTCCATCGTCTGTCGTTGATGCCATCCCTTAGGGCATACCCGGTCGAACGGATCTCACACCTGGTCTGGTTGATCACCACCGGTGGGGCCTTGAGCCGCTAACATTGTGGGCAGCGGTTATGTAGTTAGCCGCTTCCACAGCACATGCTGGACGAGGAACGCTGCTGCCCTTGGGTTGGTGGTGTCCCGCCGCGTTTGCCGCGTCGGTGGGCGCGTCGGTGACTCCCGTGGTGGGCAGCCCTGGGAGAGTGGATTATGGCTAATCGGCAGCACGGTAGTTATCCGCCGCGGCCGGCGGTGGTGACGCGGGTGACGGCGTTGATCGATGCCAGCTCGTTCGCGGAGAAGTCGTTGACGGTGACCGCCCTGTCCTCCAGCGCGCAGGGGGTGCTGGTCGTGCGGGTGGTCGGTGAACTCGACCTAGCCACCGTCGGGCAGCTACGGGATCACCTGCACCAGCATCTGCCCGGCGCCGGCCGGGGAGTGGTGCTGGACTGCACCAGGGTGTCATTTTTGGCTGCCTGTGGGATCGGTCTGCTAGTCGAGATCACCGACCGAGCCCGCGCCGACGGGATACCGCTGCGGTTGGTGGCGCACAGCCGACTGGTGCTACGCGCCCTGGAGGTAACCGGGGCCGACGAGCTGGTGCCCCGCGCCGCCACGGTGGCCGAGGCGGTAGCGCAGTGCTCGACCTAACCACGGCGGGGCCGGCCTTCCGCTGAACCCTTTCCTCCCGCACCGCATCGATGTCAGGCTGGGTAGCGCGGTCCCCGTGATGTCAGAACCCAAGGAGCCGTTCGATGTCGTCGCTCCCGCCCGAACTGGTTGGTGCCGTCGAACACCTCCGAGCGAGACTCGTGGAGATCAACGGCTCCGAGCAGACTTGCATGACCAACGCCGTGAACAGCGGATCGCGGGGCAAGAGTCTCCCGGAAGGCCAGGCGATCATGGCCAGGTGTCGGCAGAGCTCAGCTGCCGCCGCCGCAACAGCGATCGACACGTTCCGCAAGGAGTCTTCCGAACTCGCCACGCGAGCCACCTCGTCGGCCAAGGCAGCCCTGCTTGTTGCTGCCACGACGAGCATCTCAGGTTTCTGGGTCACGTCGGAGAGCGTCGCAGCGGCCTTAGCGGCTGAGGCAGCCGCCCAGCTCCCGGCCCAGGGACCCGACACGACCACCCAAACGATCAACAGTATCTACAGCGATCGGGCCGGGTCGATCAACCGCTACTTTAAGCAACTCACCACCGAGCAACTCACCACCTGACCAGCCCCACTACGGGCAGGTCGATAGACGCGCCGACGTCCAGGGCAAGGATCCCGCACGCCTTCCACGTGCTGTTAATCGCGCCTTCCACGTGCTCTTAATACCGGGCGTGAACCCGCTGTTGGCGCGGTATGGTGTGTCAGACTGGTGGGTACTGAGGGCGTTTTCGCGTTGTGGGCCTTGCTGCCGCGCCGTTCTTGGCGGACGAGCTATCACGCCGGGCGGATGGTCACAGCCCGGCGGGTCAGCCGACGCAGATGCCCGAAAATATCCCTCCTGTGCTGAGTCCGGCACTGTCGGAGTTGGCGGTGCGCGCCGTGGACCCGGTGCGGACCTGCGGAATCACCCTGTCCCAGCACGGTCGGGTGTTCACCGTGGCGGCGGCTGATGGGTTGGCTAGCCAGCTTGATGAACAGCAATACGAGCTCGACACCGGGCCGTGCCTGCAGGCGCTGGACAGCGGGGAAGTCATCGACGCGCCGGACCTGGGCGTCGAGGACCGGTGGGAGGGCTATCCGATGATCGCGATGGGGTACGGGATTCGGGGTGTGTACTCGGTGCCGCTGATCGTGGCCGGCAAACCGGTCGGGGTGCTCAACTGCTATGCCCGTACCCCGAACGCTTTCCGCGCTGTGGACCGGCAGTTGGCGGCGTTGCTGGCCGGTCAGGCGGCGATCGCGGTGACCGCGGCGCTGCGCCATGACGACGAGGTGACCTTGGCTGATCACCTCCGGATCGCGTTGTCCTCCCGGTCGGTGATCGACCAGGCCATCGGCATCGTCATGGCCCAACAGCGCGGTACCCCCGAGCAGGCCTTCGCCGCGCTGCGGACCATCTCGCAGCGCCGCAATATCAAACTGCGGGTGGTGGCCGCCGAGCTGGTCGAGACCATCAGCCGCACCGAACCGGCAACCACGGCCGAGTCGGCGTCGGGCGCTATCTCGCCATCGTGACCGAACCTGCCGCTGACACCGAGCCCGAGGTGACCACCGACATCGACAGTGACCCGGCTGCCGAGGACCTGACCGACGTTGAGGTCGAGGTCGGGGAGATCACGGTGGCGGCCGAGGAGTCGCAGGCGCCCAGTGCCCTCCGCGTAGACGACGTTGCCT
>JBBPZY010000248.1:0-2615 GCA_038276315.1 Mycobacteriales bacterium | reverse complement strand
CTGAAAGGTGCCCCTTCCGCGCTGCCGATACGGTCCTCAACAACCCGTATCATCGCAGCTCAGGGGCACCTTTCGCTGTCCCGACACCCCTCAAAACCATGATCACAAAGATCGCCGTGAATACCCCAGGTCGATGCAACGCCGGTCGAGCTCGTTGACAGAGCACCAGGGCATCGTCGCGGCCGTCCGCCGCCACGACGGCAACCTCGCGCGAGCCCTCCTCAGCGCGCACGTCACCGACACCCGCAACGACGCCGCCCGCACGCTGGCCCCCGGCTCCACGCACCGCGCGGCAATCAGTGCGCCTGCCGCGCCGGACCTCTCAGCTTTGGTCTAGAACGGCGCCGAAATTATTTCATCGCCAGCTGGCCTAACTCCCACTGTTGGCCTCACGTGTCCGAGAAAATCGTTTAGGCGACCCAATGACCTGTCACGCCAGCACGGTGTTGGCGTTAGCCACGGTGCCCGGTCGGGTTCCAGGGCAGGATTGAACGGGACGGCGGCACACAGGATGAGGGCACGAGTGGTGATCTGGTGAATGGCGGTCGGCAGCACGCCGGCGCGGTGCGCGCCGGTGTGTGGCGCCGGGTGATGGGTGGGCGCGATCCCCGCGAGGCGCATCGGTCCTCGACACCGTTGGAGCTGTTGTTCGACCTGTGCTTCGTGGTCGCGGTGTCCCAGGCCGCCGCACAGTTGCATCACGCGCTGGCCGAGGGCCATGTGAGTGCCGGCCTGCTGGGTTACGCGATGGTGTTCTTCGCGATCTGGTGGGCCTGGATGAACTTCACCTGGTTCGCTTCGGCCTACGACACCGACGACGCCCTGTACCGGGCGCTGACCCTGCTGCAGATGGCCGGCGTGCTGGTGCTGGCCGCCGGTGTGCCCGCCGCGCTGACGGGCTACGACTTCACCGTCATCACGGTGGGTTATGTGGTGATCCGCATCGCGCTGGTCGGCCAGTGGCTCCGGGCCGCATGGGAGCACCCGGCCGGGCGGCCGGCGGCCCTGCGCTACGCGACCGGGGTCACCGTGGTGCAGGCGGGTTGGCTGGTCCGGCTGCTGTTGCTACATCCGTGGGACTACGCCGGGTTCGCGGTGCTGGTGGTCGCGGAGATCGCCGTGCCGGTCTGGGCTGAGTACCGCGGGGGGGTGACGAACTGGCATCCGGGGCACATCGCCGAACGCTACGGGCTGTTCACCATCATCGTGCTGGGCGAGGTCATCCTCGCCACGCTCGCGGGGGTGCAGGCGGCACTGACCGAGTACGGGCTGTCGGGGCCGCTGCTGCTGATCGTCGCCGGTGGGCTGCTGCTCGTGTTCGGCCTGTGGTGGATCTACTTCGCCGACGCCGACGCCGATGCCGACTTGGCGACCCTACGTACCACCCTGACCTGGGGTTACGGGCATTACCTCGGATTCGCGGCGGTCGCCGCGCTCGGTGCGGGGCGGGGGGTCGCTGTCGACGCTACTGGGCATCACGGGCACGTCTCCGAACGGATGGCCGCGCTATCCGTGGCCGTCCCGGTGGTGGTGTTCCTGTTGACGCTGATGCTCCTGCACCGAGTGGCCCGCACCGGCGCGGTCGGGCACCCCCTGCTGGTGCTCGCCGGGTCGATCGTGGTGCTGGCACTGGCGTTCACCGTCCCGGTGTTCGGCCTGGGCGGTGCTGTGCTGGGCATGGGGCTGGCCGTCGCTGTGACACTGGCCTCGAAGCTGCTAGCCGCGCAACGCTCAGCCGGCAGCACGACGAGAGGGGTGTGACATGGAGCTAGACCTGCATAAACTGCAGCCGTCCACACCATCTGCGCCAATCGCTTTCACTCGAGTTAGGACCGAGTCAAGGACCGTGAGTCCTCGCCGCGCCGGTTGCGTGCGCCTCACCAGGGTCACTGGCGACCTCGGTCGGGGGGGTTGAAGTTCTAGCCGCGCTGGTCGCGTACCTGCGGTGGTCGTGGGAGCCGGGAGGCGATGAGGTGGGCGGCTTTCTTGTCGGCACCGGCGACCCATGCGGCGTAGATCTTGAGTGTGGTGGAGCCGCCACCACCGTGGCCGAGTCTGCCCGCGACGGTGCGCAGGTCTATCCCAGCGGCGAGCGACAACTGCGCCGCGACGGCAAGACCGACCAGGCCAAAGCGCTCAAGGGCAGCCGGTGGGCACTGCTGAAAAACCCGCCGGATCTCACCGGCGACCAACGCGGCACCGTCGCGGCGATCGCGAAGACCAACCACCCGCTCTACCGCGCCTACCTGCTCAAAGAACAACTCCGCGAGGTCTTCGCCCTGAAAGGCGCCAAAGGCAAACAGCTGCTCGCCGGCTGGCTGTCCTGGGCCACCCGATCCCGCCTCCCCGAATTCGTGGCACTAGCCAAAACGATCAAACGGTTCCTCCCGCTGATCCACAACACCCTCGAACACAGAGTCTCCAACGCCCTGTCCGAGGCCACGAACACCCACCTGCGGCTACTGACCCGCCGCGCCTACGGCTACCACAGCGCCGAAGCACTCATCGCCATGGCCACCCTCACCCGCGGCGGACTCTGCCCACCCCGACCCGGACGATCATGAACACTCACCCACGGAAACAGCAGGTGGCCCAAATGGTTTCACACAGGACCG
>JBBPZY010000247.1:0-9819 GCA_038276315.1 Mycobacteriales bacterium | reverse complement strand
GCGGGCAGACCGTGTGCGGCGGCTTCGGCTGCCGGCAGGCCCGGTTCGAACACGCCGCCAGAGTCGGTGCGGTGGCCTTCCACTGGGACCGCCTCGAATGGGTGTTGGACCGCGACATCCTGCGCTTGGGGACAGCCACGTTACTCGTTCTCCTGTTCGCTTCCGCGCAACCGCTGCTTCAGAGCTGTTTCCAGGGCGGCCTGGCGCGGGTCCATCTTCTCATGCCGGTGATCCGTACCGAGTTCCGCCCACTTACCGCCACATTCCGGGCACAGGCCGGGGCAGTCTTCGCTGCACAACGGCGCCTGCGGCAAAGCCAGCAGCACCGCGTCACGAACCATCGGCTCGAGATCGACCAGGCCGTCGACCACCCGGCTGACCTCGTCGGGATCCGTGCTGTTGTCGGTCGCGGTGTCCGGGTAGGCGAACAGCTCGATCAGCTCGACCTCAAGGCGATCGACCAGCGGGTCCAGGCACCGAGCACACTGGCCGGTGACCGGCGCCGCTGCCGTGCCCGACACCAGCACACCCTCCATGACCGACTCCAGCCGCACATCCAGCGACACCTCGCCACCCGCAGCAACCTCGATCACATCCAGCCCGATCCCAGCCGACAGCGGGACATCCCGGTGGTAGCAGCGCATCGACCCGGGACGCCTGCCCAAGTCACGGGTGTCGATCACCCAGGGGTCGGACGGGTCGGGTCGGGCGGGACCGGAGTTGCGAGGCATCAGGGTTTCCAGGGTAGGCCGTGGTTCACACCGACGCTGTCGCGACACCGAGACAACACGCTCATCTGGGGTAGTCGCCCACCCCTGCGGCCACCGGCCCACTGTGATGGGCGCGACCGCGCCCGATGGCACGCAGGCTGCGGTTGAGCAGATCCTCGAACTCCGCGAGAGTGCCTTCGACGTAGGCGTCGCATTCAGAGCGCAGCCGGTGCACCTCGGCGTTGACCTCGTCGTGAATTCGCTTGGCCTCAGCCCGAGCCGATTGCACCACCTGGGTCTGCTCGACGAGCCGGGCCTGCTCGGCTCGGCCGTCGGCAATAGCCCGCTCGTAGGCCGCCCTCCCGGCCGCAGTCATCCGTTCGGCCTCGGCCTCGGCGCGCCCGGTGAGCTCCTGATACTCCCGCCGTCCGGTGGCCTCGATGCGGTCAGTCTCGGCTTGCGCGCCGGCGACCAGCGACTCGGCACTGGCGCGGGACTCGGTGACCAGGCGGGCAGCCTCGTCGCGGGCTTTGGTGACCATCTGCTCTGACTCGGTGCGAGCGTCATCGCGCTGGCGCTGCGACTCCTGCCGCGCGGTCTCCACCAGTTCGTCGCGATGGTCCAACACGTCCTGAGCGTCATCAAGCTCTGCGGGAATCGCGTCGCGAATGTCGTCGAGCAGCTCCAGCACATCCCCGCGGGGTACCACGCAGCTGGCGGTCATCGGCACTCCACGTGCTTCTTCAAGAGTGGTCACGAGCTCGTCGAGTGCTTCGAAAACCCGGTACACCGGCCCCTCCTCGCGGTCACCATCCACAGGTGACAGTGTGAACGCTCGGACAGCCCAGGTACGGGAGCGCGCGGCTGGTCGGCGTGTCCTGCGTTCAGTGCCGCTCGGCGAGCCGGTTGATCAGGCGCTGGTGCACCGTCGCCGGCAACAGATAGCCAACGTCACCGCCATAGGTCGCAACCTCTTTGACCACTGAGCTGGACAGGTAGCTGTAGTGCGGTTTGCTCGGCAACAGCATCGTGTCCACACCGGACAGCTGGTAGTTCAATTGGGCCATCTGCAACTCGTAGTCGAAATCACTGACCGCCCGCAGCCCCTTGACGATCGTGGCGATCTCGTTGACCGTGCAATAGTCCACGAGCAGCCCATGCCAGGAATCAATGCGGATGTTCGGCAGGTGCTCGGTGATCTCCTTGAGCATCGCCATCCGGTCGGAGACCTCAAAAAGGCAGTCCTTGGTCTTGTTGATCAAGACTGCGACGACGACCTCGTCGAATTGGCTCGCGGCCCGCTCAATGATGTCGAGGTGCCCATTGGTGGCGGGATCATAAGAGCCGGGACAGACGGCGCGCCTCATGGCGCGCAACCGTAGTACACCACGGTGTCTCCATACCGGCGATGAGTGAGCGCAAACACACCATCCGGCCAGGTTGGCGGGAGCGCCTTAGCCGAGCGTTCCACCACCAGCAGCGCTGCCGGTGCCAACCAGCCGCCGCCGGTCAGGGCGCTCAACACATCGTCCAGCGCGCAGTCGTCGAGTGCGTAGGGCGGGTCGGCGAGTACCAGGTCGTAGGGCTGTCCCGGATCGCTACCTAACGCCAGGGATACATCCACGGTGCTCACCTGCGTCCCTGGTAATCCGAGCGCCTCGACGTTGCGGCGCAGCACGGCGGCGGCACGCTGGTCGGATTCCACGAAGCGGACGTGCACCGCCCCCCGGGACAGCGCTTCCAGCCCCAGCGCGCCGGATCCGGCGTAGAGGTCGAGCACCCGGGCGCCTTCGAGGTCCCGGCGTGCCGCGAGCGCGCTGAAGACCGCTTCCCGCACCCGGTCCGAGGTTGGCCTGGTGCCGTGCGGCGGCACGGCCAGCCGCCGCCCCCCCGCCACTCCCGCCACGATCCGCACCACAGCGTCCATGATGCCGGTGTTCGACATATGGCAGCTGCGACCGTGTCACGGACACCGCCGTCCAGTGCGATCAGGCACACCGCCGACGAGAAAGAAGGACTCCTCGGCCACCATTGGTGGGGTGCACACGATCACCTGCACCGGTGACGGCTGGGCCGACCGAGCGTCGACCGCTGTCGCGCCGGGATGAATGGTCCTGAGCCGGCCATTTCGCAGTTGCAGCTGCTGGCCTCACCGATCGGCCGGGAGCTGCTGGATCGGCTGGCGCGCCTGGAGGTCACGTCGGAGACAGAGCTGCGGGTTGGAGACGTGCTGCGCCGGGACTACCCTGCTGACCTGGTCACCGCGGCACTTGGCCAGCATGAGCTACGCCGCCGCGCCGAGGGCAGGTTCACCCGGGCGCAGCGGATGTACTTCACCCGTGCTGGTCTGGAACAAGCGACAGCCGAGGTCATCGCCGCGCACCGAGCGACGCGCTTCGCCGGTGCCTTGCGGGTGGCGGACCTGTGTTGTGGCATCGGTGGAGACCTCATCTGCCTGGCAGCGGGCCGCGAAGTCGTCGCCGTCGACCGTGACCCGCTGCACCTGCGGATGGCGGCACTCAACGCCGAGGCCTACGGGGTTGGTAACGCTGTCACCGCCGTGCACGCTGATGTCCGCGACGTGGACCTGAGCAGCGTTGACGCCGTGTTCGTCGACCCGGCCCGACGTGCGCGGGGCCACCGGATGCGCACCGGAGCCAGCGAGCCGCCGCTGTCGTGGTCGACCAGCCTGGTGGACCGTGTCGAGGCGGTCGGGATCAAGGCGGCCCCGGGGATCCCTCGAGATGCCGTTCCGGCCGGCTGGGAGGTGGAGTTCATCGCCGACCGGCGCGATCTCAAGGAGGCCGCGTTGTGGTCACCGGCCTTGGCGACCGGCACCAGCCGCGCCACGATCCTGCCGCAAGGCCATGTGCTGCTACCGCTACCCGGTGACAATGTGGAGCACCGGGATCCAGGCGCGTTCCTGCTCGACCCGAACCCTGCCGTTACCCGCGCCGGCCTCGTCGAGGACCTGGCGCGCAGCCTCGGAGCCTGGAAGATCGATCCACAGATCGCGTTCCTGTCCAGCGACCAACCGCTGCACACACCGTTCGCGCGCACGCTGCGGGTGCTCGACTCCGGCCCCTGGGAGCAGAAGGCACTGAGAGCCCGGCTGCGAGCCCTCGATATCGGCTCGGTCGACATCCGCCGGCGCGGTTTGGCCGGCGACGTCGATGAGCTGCACCGCCAGCTCAAGCTCCGCGGCACCCGACGCGCCACCCTCGTCATGACCCGCGTCGACGACCGCCCGTGGGCGTTGATCTGCACCGATCCGTCGATCCACTGAATGGCACGGAGCCCAATGCATACGTGGACGATCCCCGAGCGGCCGCAGCGCCAGGCTCACAAGAATGCGCGCCCTGGCGCACCCCGGTAACCAGATCACCACCGGTCGCTCGTCAGCGCTGGTTCTCCCGAGCAGGACAGCAACCCAAAGAGGGCCAGCGATCGGTCGGCAATTCTCCGGGTACCCGCTCTCAACCGACTGGGTCGGGGTCGTGTTCGGCGAGCGCGATGAGGAAGTCGGCGAAGCCGGCGGTGGCGCGGGCGTGACGGCGGGCGCTGGTGATCACCGGCGGGTCGGCGGTGTGCAGGACTCGGTAGCCGGTGCGTTTCAAGGCAGTGATCAGGGCGATGTCCTCGTGAACGGGCACGGGTGGAAATCCGTCAACGGCGAGGTAAGAGCGGGCCGACACTCCGATGTTGGCACCGTGCACGTGGTGATGCCCGACGATGCGGCGGTGCAGCCGCTGGAAACGCTCGGCAGTGCTGGGTGGGTGCTCACTCCAGTTCGTGACGCTGACCATGCCGGCCACGGCGTCGGCACCGCGGTGCGCGTGCGCCAACTGGTCTGCCAACCAACCCTGCGGGACCTGGCTGTCGGCGTCGGTGCTCGCCAGCCAGACCCGGTCGGCCCCGAGGTCGTGCAGCAGGTGAGCAAAGCCGGCGCGGCGGGCGCCCCCGACGTTTCGTTCCCACACCGCGAGGACCGCAGCGTCACCGACGAGGTCGGCGGTGCTGTCGGTGCACGTGTCGAGGACCACCAGCAGATGAACCGGCACGTCGACCACGGCCGCGGCGGATCGCAAGGCTACGAGACATCCGGGAAGAAGCACTTCCTCGTTGTGCGCGGGCACCACGACACCGATTCGACTGAACTGGCGAGCCGATGGGCTCACCGCAGGCCCGTCTGCGCGGCGATCGAACGCACCACGGGGGGTGTGCGGAGGTACACCTCAAGCCGGAAGTCCTCCTCCACGTGATCGACCAGCCGGCCCAGACCTGGTGCAGCGGCCAGGGCGGCGTGGACGTCATCCCCGGTCTGGGGATAGTCCGCCACGGGATGGCGCCAATGCACGGCCAGCAGCGTGCCGCCCGGTTCGAGGGCGTCGGTGGCTGCGGCCCACAGCCGCTGCAGGTCGACGGGGTCCAGGTAGTAGCCGAGCTCACTGATCACGAGGAGGTCGAAGCGGCCCGGCGGCCAGTCCTGCGGCACCGCTCGGTGCGCCACCTCGACATGAGTCAGGTGCGCTAGCCGATCGCGGGCGGCACGCAGCGGTGCCTGCGCCATATCGGTGGCCAATAGCCGATCGCAGCGGGCCGCGAGGTGTTCGGTGAACACACCGATCGAGCAGCCCGGCTCGTAGCCGCGGCGGTACCGTGCGCGGGGCAGCGCCGCGAGCGCGCAGGCGTACTTGCGTTGTTCGTACCAGCGGGTGGCAAAACCCCACGGGTCGGCGCCGGTGGAGTAGAGGGCGTCGAAGTACTCGGCCGGCAGGCTGCCACTCACAGCAGGATCACCTCGTAGTCCCGAGTGAGCCGGGCCAGCACGTGCGGCCCGAGGATCGTTTCGTCACCGGGCTGGGCAGACAGCGGCTCAAGCTGGCTGGCGAACGCACGGACCGCCTGCCGTTTCGGGTGGGCGATCATGGGAGGCAGCGGCACCCGGCGAGCGGTGGACCAGGGCACCCTCGGGTCCGCCGGTGCAGCCCAGTGCCAGGTCCACACCGGAAACGACAGCAGCCGGGCTCCGGTGCGGCCGGCGGCCGTCGCGGCGGCCCGCCCGGCGACTTCATGATCAGGATGCCCGTCGCGGGCCCAGGTGGCCAAGCACCAGGTGTGCTCGTCGAGCAGCCGGGTGAGAGTCTCGGCCAGGGCGTCTTCATAGCGGTCCAGGTGCCCGTCTGGCAGGCCGCAGCGGTGGACCTCGCAGCGACCCAGGCCGAGCCTGTCCAGAGCGACGTTCTGCTCGGCGCGTCGGATGCCGGCCAGCTGGGTCGGCGTGACGGTGCGGCTGTGCGGATGACTGGCCTCGCCGTCGCTCACAGCGACGACGCGCACGCTCACCCCGGCGGTATGCAGCAGCGCCAGGGTGCCGCCGATACCGAGCACCTCGTCGTCGGGATGCGGGGCGACGACCACGGCGCTGGCTGGCAGTGGGTGCAGGTCGAAGATGTCCAGGGCGGCCAACCCGGGCCACGCCTGCCAGCTCGACTCTGGGGTACCGAGGCCCTCGATCAGCCTCACCACGACTGCCAGCTGTCTGCACCGGCGGCGAGGTCCCCCAGCGCGGCGAGGTCGCGCTCAGCGTGGCTCTGCCGTAGGTAAACGATCAAATCAGCGATTCGACGGCTGTGCGCGGCGTCGGTGACCAGCGGTCGAGGCCCCAGCGCGCGGCCGACCCGCTCGATGGTCTGGGTCGCGGCGGCTTCCACTACCGCCCGGACGCGCAGCGCACGACGCTGCGCCCGCTGCAAGCTAGGCGGGTCGCTGGTTGCCGGGTCAGGCCCGCAGTCCGCGGCCGCAGCGGCTTCACGCAGCACCGAGCCAGCCGCGGTCAACGCGGTATCGACCGCCCCCAGATGCGCTCGGGCGTGCGGATCGAGCGCCCCGCCGCGGGCCGCCTCCCACAGCGGTCGCCCGATCGCCACCGCACCGCCGTGCCAGCAAGCCGCGACGCCGACCGCGCCGTGCCAGAAACCGACCCGGTCCAGGTACGCCCTCGGGGCGCCGATCGCCGCCGCCGGTACCGCGTCGAACTCCACGTTCTCCGTGTCGCTACCGGCCATACCCAGCCCTTTCCAACCGCCCAGTCCCGGACGTACCCCAGGCTGGGAGAGATCCACCGCGAACAACCGGCCACCGTCGATGGCGTGCGCGGTGACCAGGGCATGGGTGCAGGCATGGGCCCCCGAGCACCACCGCTTGGTCCCGGTCAGTCGCCACTGGCCATCGGGATGGCACTGGGCATCCACCCGGCCGTTGCGCGGCTCGGCCGCCCACACCGCCCACCGCTGACCCGGCGACACAGCGGGTCCCTGTAGTTCAGCCAGGATGGCCAGCGCGTCGAGGTGGGCCTCAGCCAGGCGGCCCAGGTCGAGATCATCCGCCGCCAGCTCGGCCAACGCCCGCCATCGCTGCGCGGTGTGACCCCGGCCAGGCAACGGCACGGCGAGCCGATCGCGCTCAATCAGGTCGGCGAACCGGGTCGCGACCACTCCGAGTCGCCCAGATCCGTCCTGCCCCGTCACTACCACATCTTGCATGATGTTGTTGACCCTCACCACCGCGCGAGCGTCAACCGGCGCGCGGGGGAGTTTAAAGTGCTCCGACGCGCCTATTCTGCGCGCATGAGACCCTTCGACGACATCGTCAGGCTAGAACGGGCCGAGGCGTTGGACCGCCCGGCAGCGGCGATACGCGGCATCGTGCAACGGCTGCTGCGCAACCGGACCGTGAAAGACGCGCTGCACGGGGTATGGCTGGGGCATCCGCTCCACCCCGCCCTGGCGCAGGTCACGCTCGGCTCGTTCGTGTCCGCGTCGCTGATCGACGCGGTCGGCGGCGGGCGGCGCGAGTCGTCCGGACTGATCGCCGTGGGCCTGGTCAGCACGGTGCCGACGGTCGCCGCGGGTTGGGCGGACTGGTCGGACAGCCACGAGGACCAGCAGCGCGTCGGGCTCGTGCACGCCGCGCTGAACACGACGGCCGTGGCGTGCTTCGCCGCCTCGCTGCTGCGCCGCCGCGGCGACCGCGGCGCCGGTCGCCTGCTGTCGCTGCTCGGCGGCACGCTGAGCGTGGCGGGGGCGGCGCTGGGCGGCCACCTGGGCTACCGGCAGGCCACCGGTGCCAATCACGGCGAGGAGGTGCCACACATCGGCCCGGGCGACTGGCAGACACTGGGGCCGCTTGAGGAGTTCCCGCTGGGCCAGCCGGTGCGGCGGCTCGCCGGCGACGTCCCGGTATTCGTCCTGCGTCGCGGCGGCATCATCTCCGACGTCACGGTGCTCTCCGACCGCTGCCCGCACCTGTCCGCGCCACTGCACGAGGGCGAGCTGTCCGAGGTCGACGGGGAGGTGTGCATCACCTGCCCGTGGCACGCGAGCGTGTTCCGTCTCCGCGACGGCGGAGTGGTTCACGGCCCGGCGACGGCGCCGGTGCCCGGCTTCGAATCCCGCGTCGAAGGCGGCGTGCTGCAGGCGCGGGTGCGGACGTTGCCGGGTGTCCCAGCAAGCTGATTCGCCCGCAACGGGTGTTTAGCCCTCAGTGAGCTCGGGTAACTGTCTGCTACCAACGGCAGATCCGGCGTCCGACCCGGGCGCTGCCCGAGACAAGGAGTAGAGATGACTTCTGGGTTGATCGTCCTGGTGGCGTCCGCATTAGTGATTTCTGGCGTGGTCATCGGCTGGTGGCTCCGCCAGTGGCGGCTCGAAGCGCGAGCTAAGCGCCAGGCAGCAGCGCAGCTCTCCCTCTACCGGCAGTTGCACGAGCTGCAGGAGGCAAGGCAGAAGACCGCCGCGAAGGCGGAAGACCTGGCAGTCGAGTTCCGCCGGCGAGCGGCGTAGCGGACAGCGCCAACCGTGGGCGGCATTTACGGGGAATGCAGCTCGAGGATCAGGTCGCCGCCCTCTACCTGCTGCAGGGCCTTGATCGCTAGGCGGGCTACTGTGCCGCTCTTGGGCGCGGTGATCCCGGCTTCCATTTTCATCGCCTCGATGGTGGCCACCGGCTGGCCCGCGGTCACCGGGTCTCCTTCAGACACCCTGAGAGTGACCACGCCGGCGAACGGCGCCGCGACCTGGTCGCCGTTGGACCTGTCGGCCTTCTCGGCGACGGGCACCTTCGAGTCGACAGAGCGATCCCGGACCTGCAACGGTCGTAGCTGCCCATTAAGGGTGCACATCACGGTACGCATGCCGCGTTCGTCGACGTCTCCGATCGCCTGTAGCTGGATGAGCAGCCGCACCCCAGGATCGAGGTCCACGGCGTACTCCTCACCGGGGCGCAGCCCGTAGAAAAACTCCTTGCTGGGCAGCACCGAGGTGTCGCCGTAGGTCTCCCGATGTTCCTCGAACTCCGCCGTCGGACCAGCGAACAGCAGGCGGTTCAGCGTCCGCGGCCGGTCCTCCTTAAGCCCCTGCCGGTCGTGTGCGGACAGCTCCGCCATTCCCCGTGGACCGCTGCGGCCCACCAGCGCTTTGGTGCGCAGGGGCTCGGGCCATCCGCCAGGGGGGACACCGAGCTCGCCGTGCAAGAAGCCGATCACGGAGTCGGGAATGTCGAACCGGGCGGGGTCGGCCTCGAAATCCTTCGGCTCGACACCGGAACCGACCAGGTGCAACGCCAGATCCCCGACCACCTTGGACGTGGGAGTCACCTTCACCAGCCGCCCGAGCATCCGGTCGGCCGCCGCATAGGCCTCCTCGATCTGCTCGAAACGGTCGCCCAAGCCCAACGCTGAAGCTTGCTGGCGCAGGTTGGACAGCTGGCCACCGGGGATCTCGTGGTGGTAGACCCGCCCCGTGGGCGAGGTCAGTCCCGATTCAAAGGGTGCGTAGACCTTGCGCACCAACTCCCAATAGGGCTCCAGATCACACACTGACCGCAGGTCCAACCCGGTCCTGCGGTCAGTGTGGTCGGTCGCCGCGACCAGCGCGGACAACGCGGGCTGCGAGGTGGTCCCGGCCATCGATGCGGCTGCTGCGTCTACCGCGTCGACCCCCGCGTCGATCGCCGCGAGCAGGGTCGCGAGCTGCCCACCGGGAGTGTCGTGGGTGTGCAGGTGCACCGGGAGGTCGAACCGGCTGCGCAGCGCGGACACCAGCGTCCG
>JBBPZY010000246.1:0-7257 GCA_038276315.1 Mycobacteriales bacterium | reverse complement strand
GCCCGGTCGATGTAGGTCAACGTCTGCTGCAGGTCGATGATGTAGATGCCGTTGCGCTCGGTGAAGATGTAGCGTTTCATCTTCGGGTTCCAGCGGCGGGTCTGGTGCCCGAAGTGCACGCCGGAGTCGAGCAGCTGCTTCATGGTGACGACGGCCATAGCCGGTGGACACCTCAATGTGTCAGGCGCGATGGCTTGCGCCAGCACGCTCATGCGGTTGTCACGGCGGGCCGGGTTGGACCGCCGCCCTGGCGCCAGGCCCGCGGCCGGACCCCGTGCGATCGAGACCGCGACGAGGACCGCCGGACGCCGAGGCCCCGGTAGGGCGCAGCGCTGGCGCGCGAAGTCGACCCGCATGCGAGTCGCGTGTTCAGTGTACGGCCTGCCTATGTCCAACCGCAGCCGAGGTGGTCCCGCAGTCCACAGTTGTCCACAGCGCCCGCCTCATCCCCAACGATCGGCCTCCTAGCTGGGCAGCCGGCATCAACGCGGTGACGCTGTCGGTGTGTCTCGCACCCTGATCACCACCATGCTCATCGCGGTTGCGTGCGGTGGGCCGGTCGGGCTGTCCCACCTGGCAACGTGGCTCGATCGCCCAGTCCCGGCCAGCCGAGCGAGTGACCCCATTTTCGCCGCTGTGGTGCGCCGAGCCGGAGCTGCTGACATCGGCGACGAACCCGGGCGCCGGTTTGGCTGGCCACTTTCCGGTTCCCCGACCGTGGTGCGGGCCTTCCACCCGCCGGCGGTGCGGTACGGGCCGGGACATCGCGGGGTCGACCTCGCGTCGGCGGTTGGGGCTGCGGTGCTCGCCGCTGGCGCCGGCACGGTGGTGTTCGCCGGCATCGTGGCCGGCCACGGTGTGGTGTCGGTGGACCATCCAGGGGGCTTGCGCACGACATATGAGCCGGTATCACCAACCGTCACCGCTGGCGATCGGGTGGTCAGGGGTCAGCGGATCGGCACTGTGCAGCCCGGACATTTGGGCTGCCCCGTTACCGTCTGCCTGCACTGGGGCGTCCTGCGTAGCCCGGATCAAGGCGGGGCTGAGGATTCCCAACAGGATACAGAACAAGATCGACGATATCTGGACCCACTGCGACTGCTCGCCGGAACGCGGGTGCGTCTGCTGCCGATCGACGACCAAGTAGATCAGCAATGATGCCGGCTACGCGGACCGAACACAGCTGGGTCAACCAGCGGACGCTTCCAGTAGCTTACTGCGGAGCCGTAGCACCGCCCTGGTGTGCAGCTGGCATACCCGTGATTCCGTGACGCCGAGCACCCGGCCGATTTCGGCGAGGGTGAGGTTCTCGAAATAGTAGAGCGAGACCACTACTCGATCCCGGTCGGTGAGCTGCGAGACCGCCTCAGCGAGCAGGCGCCTGCTCTCCACGGAATCGAGCACAGCGCCCGGCTCCTGCGCGGTGTCGTCAGGCAGCGTCTCGGCGATCGACGTGCCGCCGCGACCCGCCGCCATAAGTTCATCCAGCGCGATCACACTGGTGAGCTGTAGCTGAGCATAGAGCTCCCGCAGGTCGGCGACGCTGACACCGAGCTCCACAGCTACCTCCGCGTCGGTAGCCGAACGCTGCAACCGGCTCTCCAAACGCTCCAGCGCACGCTCCACCTCACGGGCCCGACTGCGCACCGAACGGGGCACCCAATCCTGTGCGCGCAACTCGTCGAGGATCGCGCCCCGGATCCGCTGCATCGCGTAGGTCTCGAACTTCAATCCGCGCTCAGGCTCGAACCGGCTGATGGCATCCCATAGACCGAACACGCCCGACTGCACCAGGTCCGCGATATCAACATGGGCGGGTAGGCCTGTTCCAACCCTGCCCGCCACGTACTTGACCAAAGGCGCATAGTGCAGCAGCAGCCGGTCACGCAGAGTCGCATCTCGATGCTGCCCGTAGGCCTGCCACAACGCGACGATGCCCGCTTCTACGTCTCCGATCCTGCCGCTCGCAGTACCGCTACCGCCTGTGAAACCACCAGTGGAGACCGCGCCGAGGATGCGGTCACGACCCCCGGGGGACTCAGGAACGGGGGTGGCTCCGGTCATGGATCGCTTTCAGCCTCTCGACAGTGACATGCGTGTAGAGCTGCGTGGTGGCGAGCGTAGCGTGACCGAGTAACTCCTGAACGGCGCGCAGATCCGCGCCGCCCTCCAGCAGATGAGTCGCGGCGCTGTGTCGCAGGCCGTGTGGACCCATGTCCGGCGCACCCGGCACCGTACCGACTATGTCGTGTACGACGGTGCGGATAATCCGCTGATCGACTCGCCCACCACGCGCTCCGAGGAACAGCGCCGCTGCTGAATGCGGTTGCGCGAGTGCCGGGCGCCCTTGCTCGAGCCAGCGCAGCAACGCGCGTTCAGCGGGCAGCCCGTAGGGCACTGCGCGTTCCTTGGCGCCCTTGCCGAGTACCCGAACCAGGCGCCGCTGCGTGTCGATATCGCCAACGTCAAGACCACAGAGCTCGGCAACGCGAATCCCGGTCGCGTACAACAGCTCCGCCACGGCATGATCGCGTAACGCGATCGGATCCTCCTCGGCGGCACCGCGTTGCGCAGCCTGCAGTGCGGCGGCAGCCTGATGCGGATGCAGCACCGCGGGCAAGCTTCGCTGCGGGCGCGGCGCGACCAGCCGCCACCCCGGGTCGCTGCCCAGCACACCGGTGCGAGTAGCCCAGGCAGTGAACGCCCGGGCCGCAGCCACCCGCCGCGCCAGCGTGCTGCGCCGGTGCCCGCTGCGGTGCTGTGCGCCCAACCAGCCGCGTAGCAGCGCAAGGTCCAACGCCGCGAGATCATCGCGACCCGAATCGACCAGATACTGCAACAACGCGGTGACGTCACGGCGGTAAGCGCGCACCGTATGCGGCGACAACCCACGCACTGCGCGCAGATGGGTCGTGAAGTGCTCCCGATGCGCAGTCAAAACATCCGGTAGCGAGTCCGACACTGGAAGGTCTTCGCTCACCCGCCGGACGCTGCGCTGTCGACGGTGCCACGTCAAGCACCGCCACGCCTTCATTCATGGAGTGCCATCGGGTGCCACCCGGTGCCAGCCACTCATTCCGCATCCCACCAGACCCTGCAGCTCCAACAACGGCAGGGCGGAGCGCACCCGGTGCAGCGGCACCCCGGAATCGCGTACCAACTGCTCGGGATGCCTGGGAGCCCGCGCCGGCAACGCTTCGTACACCGCCAACAGTTCCGGGTTCAGCCCGTCGGTGCGACGGCGCGGGATGCCCAACAGGGGCGCGAGGTCCGCACCGATCCGCCCCACCGCCTCCGCTACCTCTGCCGCCCGAGTGACCAACACCGCCTGCTCCTCGCGCACCAGCAGGTGGCAGCCCACCGACAGGGCCGATGTGACCGGACCCGGCACGGCCATCACGACCCGGCCGAGCGCGGCGGCGGCGGTTGCGGTGCGCCGGGCGCCGCTGCGCACGCCAGCCTCCACCACAACGGTGCCGGCCGCGAACGCGGCGATCAGTCGGTTGCGGACCAGGAAGCGATGTCGCGCGGGCCACCCGCCCGGCGGATACTCGCTGACTACCGCGCCGCTGCCAGCGATCCGGTCGAGCAGCCCGTGGTGGCCTGCCGGGTAGGCTCGATCCAAGCCACAGGCCTGCACCGCGACAGTGCTGCCCTCGGCGGCCAGCGCGCCCCGGTGCGCGGCGCCGTCGATGCCGAACGCGGCGCCGGAGACCACGGCAAAGCCGCCTTCAGCGAGTTCGTAGCCGAACTCGGCCGCGACGTGCTCCCCATACCCGGTCGCGGCCCTGGCCCCCACCACCGCCACCGCCCGCTCGGCGAGCTCGTCGAGGCGGCCGGCTCCGCGCGCCCAGAGCGCCACCGGGACTCGCCAGCGATCGTCAGCCTGGGCAGTGGGTGTGGTGAAGCAGGTGAACGCCTCGGCGGGCCACTCGGCGTCCTCGGGAATGACCAACCTTCCTCCCAGCGTGGCGACCGCGGATAGGTCGGCCTCGGCCCGATCGTCTGCTCGGCGAGCCTTCGTCTCCGCGGCGACCCGGGGCGATACCTCTCCCGCGGCCACCAACCGGGCCGCCCGCACCGCGCCTGCATCGCTGATCAGCTCGGAAAGCGCGGGGGCCGGCGGCTCGGCGACCCGGCTGAGATAGGCACGCGCCCGCCGCAGCTCCCGCTGGCCCGGTGTCATGCCGCCCTCCGGTCTCGCAGCCCCATCGCGGCACTTACGTCCTCGACCAACGGACGGTCGCGCCCGGCCAGGTCAGCCACCGTCCACGCCAACCGCAGGGTGCGATCCGCTCCTCTCGCCGTCACCATCCCGCGATGCAGCGCTGCCGCGATCGGTTCGGTGACCGCGCGCGGCAGCCGAAACCGCCGGCGCAGCACCGGGCCGGGCACCTCGGCGTTGGTGCTCCAACCGGTGCCTGCCCACCGCCCACGAGCTGCTTCGCGGGCCCGGAGCACCCGTGCGCGCACGATCGCGGTGCTCTCCGGCTCAGCGTCGGACTCACCCATGTCCTTGAGCGGACGCATCCCCACCCGCAGGTCGATCCGGTCCAGCAGCGGCCCGGACAGTCGACCCAGGTACCGCCTGCGCGCCGACGGGGCGCACGTGCAATCTCGCTCATCGGGCGGAGCGCACGGACACGGATTGGCCGCCAGCACAAGCAGACACCGCGCTGGGTATCGCACCACCCCATCCCGGCGAGCCAACCGGATCTCGCCATCCTCCAGCGGAGTGCGCAGCGCCTCCAGCGATCGCGGCCCGAACTCCGCGACCTCGTCGAGGAACAGCACCCCGCGGTGCGCGCGGCTCACCGCGCCCGGCTTGGCCAACCCCGAGCCACCCCCAACCAATGCGGCCACCGAGCTGGTGTGGTGTGGGGCAACGAAAGGGGGAAGTGTGATCAGCGGTGTCTCCGGTGATAGCAGGCCGGCCACCGAGTGCACTGCGGTCACCTCGAGCGCCTCCTGACCAGTGAGCGGCGGCAGCAGCCCCACCATCCGCTGCGCCAACATGGTCTTGCCCGTGCCTGGGGGCCCGGTGAGGAGCAGGTGGTGGCCCCCTGCGGCGGCGACCTCCACTGCCCAGCGGGCGTCTCCTTGTGCCAGCACGTCACCAAGATCGGGGACCGCCACCGACGGTGCCGGGCGCGGCGGGCCCGGGCAGGTCAGCCCGACGGCGGGGTTGCGCAGCCAGCTGAGTACCTCTTTCAGACACGTCGCGCCGCGTACCCGGATCCCAGTCACCAGGGATGCCTCGGCGAGTGAGGCGGTCGGCACGACCACCTCACCGATGCCGACCTGGCGCGCCGCAATCACGGCCGGCAGTACGCCGCGTACCGGGCGCAGCCGGCCATCCAGGGCCAGCTCTCCGATCAGAACCAACCCGCACAGCCGCTCAGCGGGGATCCGACGGTCAGCGGCCAGCAAGGCGCACGCAAGGGCGACGTCGTAGCTGCTCCCACCCTTGGGCAAGGTGGCAGGCGACAGCGCGAGGGTCATCCGCCGCGGCGGCCACCGCTCACCTGAGTTGAGCACTGCGGCCCGCACCCGGTCCCGTGCCTCGGACAAGGCGGTATCTGGCAGCCCGACCATGTGTAGCCCCGGCAGTCCCGGACCGATATGGGCCTCGATCTCCACCAGCATCCCGTCAACCCCGTTCAGCGCCACCGCCCAAGCGCTGGCTAGCGACATCAGAACGCACCCTGGAGATGTTCCACAGTGACCGGCCCGTCGGGTGGGCACAGCACCGCCAGGACGTCAAATCGGATTTCGCACCAGCCGACCCGATGCGTCCGCAGCCACTGCGTCGTGACCCTCCTGATCCGAGCCGCCTTCGCCGGCGTCACGGCCTCGGACGGTTCCCCATACCCGGTCGCCGAACGGGTCTTTACTTCGCAGATGACGAGGCGCTCACCATCGGTTGCGATCAGATCGACCTCGCCCTCCCGGCACCGCCAGTTACGCGAGAGCAGCACCAGCCCGGTGCCAGCGAGATAGTCCGCCGCCAGATCCTCGCCCCGCTTGCCCAGCTCGTCGCTACGGCGATGCGCCGGCTGCGCCGTTGACTCCATCTTGGTCTCTCCGTCCCTCGGTGATCTTCAGCCATGAGACTGCCGGGCCCGGGGAGCGCGGGTCGACGTCACGCAGGCAAGCCTGTGGACAACGGGGCGGGTGTGGATAAGTGGACTGCGGAGTGCAGGTGGTTCACGGAAGGGTCAGGGCGGGGTGATAGCGCTGATGTTGGCGGCGGTCCGGTGGGCGAGCGACATGACCGAGAGCATCGGGTTGGCCCCCGGTGCGGTGAGGAGCGCGACCATCGGCGACCGATGAAAGGCCGGGTCCGAGCTGTCATGCAGCGGCACGGGCTGGGTGTTCGCCCGGCGGGTGTCAGCTCCGTCACTGCTGCCTCACGGAGAGGTGGGTGGATCGGTGACGTAGGTGCCGCGTCCGGCAACGTCAAGCGAAAAGTTGCCGGCTACAGCAACTACGCACAGCGCGACAGTCCTTTCCCAGACGTCACTGACAGTACGCCGAGGTTCATGGTGTCGGGAGAAACAGGTGATCATGATACCGGATGTCGCTCCCGCACGGATCCGCTCACCGATAAGCTATCCCGGGTACAGGCGAGACCAACCGCCGCTAAGAGGTGCGCTCACGGACGCGTACCGAACAGCGGGCGACTACCCGGCAGCGGTGAGCGCGGCAACTGCCCTCGAAGGCATGAATACACCCCCAGAGAGCGTGTCCGTATTGATCGTCTTTGACCCTAGCGAGATATTGATCAGCCCGTGGACTGCGCGAGCGCGGCTCGAAAGGCCGTGCCCGCGCTCGATGCAGCGGAGACTGAGCACCGGTCAGCAGGCAGGTCAGCCGTCGAAAGGCGCACCTTCGGGTAGCCGTAAGTCTGGTTTGTCCACTTCCTCGATGTTGACGTCTTTGAACGTGAGCACTCGGACGTATTTGACGAATCGGGCCGGCCGGTACATGTCCCACACCCACGCATCGGACATCCGCACCTCGAAGTAGACCTCACCGTCAGCGTTGCGGGCCTGGATATCAACCTCATTGGCCAGATAGAAGCGCCGCTCGGTCTCAACTACATAGGCGAACTGCCCGACGACGTCGCGGTACTCCTTGTAGAGCGACAGCTCCATCTCGGTCTCATACTTCTCGAGATCCTCGGCGCTCATCGACAGCCCATCGGTCGCTTCATCGGGTGCTGACCTCTCCTGCTCTCGGCAATACCCCATTCTG
>JBBPZY010000245.1:0-25960 GCA_038276315.1 Mycobacteriales bacterium | reverse complement strand
TGCGGGTGTTGGGCCATCGCGAGGACACCGTTTCGCTGCGCCGGATCCTCAACCCGCCACGCGGGGGGATCGGCGACCGCGCGGAGGCCGTGGTGGCCACCTATGCCGAGCGCGAGCAGATCTCGTTCGCCGCGGCGCTGCGGGCGGTCGCGGCCGGACAGGAGATACCGCTGCTCAACCCGAGATCCCGCAATGCGATCACGGCGTTCGTGGTGCTGACCGACGAGCTGCGGGAAAAGGTCGCGGCCGGCGAGGAGGTAGCGGAGGTGCTCGAGGCGGTACTGGAGCGCACCGGCTACCGGGCCGAGCTGGACGCCTCGGAGGATCCGCAGGATGGCTCCCGGCTGGACAACCTCACTGAGCTGGTGACGGTGGCGCGGGAGTTAGCTAGCGAGCCTGTGCCGATCGTCCCGGTGCAAGACGGTGGCGCCGAGCCGGGATCGCTCGCCGCGTTCCTGGAGCGGGTGGCGTTGGTCGCCGACGCCGACCAGATCCCGGACGACGACGGTGCCTCCGGTGGTGTGGTGACCTTGATGACCCTGCACACCGCCAAGGGTCTCGAGTTCCCGGTGGTTTTCCTCACCGGCTGGGAAGACGGGATGTTTCCGCATCTACGCGCGCTGGGCGATCCCGCCGAGCTCGCCGAGGAGCGGCGGCTCGCCTACGTCGGGCTGACCAGGGCCCAGCACCGCCTCTACCTGTCCCGGGCGATCACCCGCTCCGCCTGGGGGCAGCCGATGACCAATCCGGCGTCGCGTTTCCTGGCCGATGTGCCCGAGTCACTGGTGACCTGGCGGCGCGAGGAGCCCAGTCGCGCCGGCCCGGTCGGGCGCACGACCTTCGGCCGTAGCGGATGGGGCGGTGCTGACGTCACCGGTGGTGACTCTGCGCAAGCCGGCGTGGCGGCCCAAGGTCTGCGCTCGACCCCTTTCCGGGGCTGGCAGAATACCCCGGCGCTGTCGTTGGACGTAGGGGACCGGGTTACCCACGACAAGTACGGTCTTGGCACCGTGGTGGCCACCGACGGCAGTGGTCCGCGGGCCACCGCGACCATCGATTTCGGCACGGCCGGAAAGGTCCGCCTGATGCTCATCGGCGGCGTGCCCCTGGCGAAGCTGTAGCTGCGAATAAATCATCTTCAGGTGTAGACGTTGCCGTCATGCCACGGGCACGGATGTAGCTCTCCGCGCCGAACGCGGATGCGAACTGCCTGGCGGGGAGTTTCCCGGCTAGCGAGGAGGCCATCTGGCTGGCATGCTTGTGCAGTGCGGTCCACTTCCGGTCGACGACCTGGCTGACGTCGACGATCGTCGTGATCCGCTGCTCGACGGATTCCAGCAGCCGCAGCGTTTCCCCAGACGGGGCGGTCCGCCGGATACCGACGTCGGCCAATGCCCGGTTCAGTCGCTGCCAATAGCTGCTGCCGTGGGCCGTGTAGTACAGCTTTGCCACGACGTGTCCGGCATCTGCTGCACATGTCGCGGCGCGGGCGGCGTGAACGTGGTCTGGATGTCGGGTGCTGTGCGGATCGTAGGTGACGACCACCTGCGGCTGATAACGGTCGATGAGGTCCGCGATCCGGTTGGCGGCGTGCTCGACGGGCACGCTGCAGAAAGCGTTCTCCCGCTGCTGCAGCCCCCACTGCGCCATGCCGGAGTCGTGGTACCCGAGCAGCTCGAGATCTGAGACTCCCAGGGGTTCGCAGGCGCGGCGGAGCTCACCCTGCCGGATGGCCGCCACTTCGCGAGGATCGTGGCCGTCCTCGCCTGGCTTGATGCCACCGGGTCCGTCACCGAGATCACCGTCCGTGCACGTGACGACGATAGTTCGCACCCCGCTGGCGGCATAGTGCGCAAGGATGCCGCCCGTCGAGGTGGACTCGTCATCCGGATGGGCATGGACGGCCATCAGGGTCAACTGTGACGACGCTGCGCCGCTCATCGCCGAGCGCCTTGGGATGGGTGTGAACTCGACGCCACGGACGTTCTCGCCACGGACGTTTTCGCCACGGACGTTTTCGCCGGAAGTTGGGGGCTCACGGGTGTCAGAGGCGCCCACTAGCGTTCGAACGTGTGTTCGACTACGCTAATGGGGGTGCGGGATGGACGAGCGGTTGAGGCGGGTCTTGCGGGAACGCGTGGAAGCGTACTTGCGCGACGTCGAGCGGGTGCTTCGCGGGCCGGAGCCAGCGGCGGCCTGGCCAACGGTACGGGCGCGACTGCTGCCCCTCGCCACGGGCTGGCGGTCCCTCCTGGCACAACATGGCGTTGGCCTCCGCGGACGCTGCCGGCATTGCGATCGGACATTCCGCCTGCATCGCAACCGTCGCCCGCTGTGCTCGGTGTGGCGCACAGCGCATGCCCACCTGGTAGGCGGCTGGCCATCGGATGGCGGCAAGTGAGCTGGCGAGCAATGCCTTCAGAAGTCGATGCCGTGTTCGTGCAACCAGATGATCGGGTTGATTTTCTTGCCAGCCGGGTTCCACACTTCGAAGTGCAGGTGCGGCCCGGTCGAGTTGCCCCGGTTGCCCATCTCGGCAATCTCCTGGCCCGCTCGGACCTTCTGACCTGCCACCACGAGCGAGCGGTTGATGTGCCCGTAGACGGTGATCGTGCCATCGGAGTGTCGGATGCGTATCCACAGGCCGAATCCGCTCGCCGGTCCGGACTCCGCGACCACGCCGTCGGCTGCGGCCACGATGGGCGTCCCGATGGCGTTGGCGAGGTCGATTCCGTAATGGAATGCGCCCCACCTGCCACCGAATCCCGACGTGAAGATCCCCTTCATCGGCAGGACGAACAGAACCCGGCTGGTCTCGGCCTCCTGGGCGGCGCGCTCGTCCACCAGGCGTTGCCCCTTGGCCATCGCCTGCACGGCTTCGACCGTGGCAGGGTCCGTGGGCCGAGTGACCGGGAGATACTCCGGGGGAGGTGCGGGGCCGCCGAGACCTATCGCCGACGACGCATCCTGCGCAGACGCCAACAAGGTGGCATTGTGAGAGATCGTGACGGCGGTGTGGTCGATGGTCTGGCCTGCAGCCACGAAGGCGCCAACCGCTACGGCTGCCACCACCACCCGACCGCGCGCGGTTGGGGTGGGGGCCATGATCCGGTGCGCCATCCGGCTACTTGAGGTGCCAGGGCCCAGCGCCGCCTCAACGACCAGAGATGGTCGTTGGCCGCCTGGGGAGCGGTGTCGAGCCAAGACCTGCCTTCCGTCTCAGCGAGTCCGTACTGATACCGGGCCGGGAGCCCGGGGAGCCGGTGTGGACCAGCCCGCGATCGGCCGTGCTCGGACAGTGGCCGTGGACCGCGGGAACGTAACGGAGGGCGACCGGTGTGGGCAAGGCGCCGTCCCGCGATACGTCCGGCTTTATCGGCCAGCGTTGGTTCTTGCGCGCTGGGCGGTCGATCGTTCCGGGATTACGAGCCGGAGCTGGGCGCCAGGCTGCTCACCACGGTGCGCACGACGGTTGGGTCGACCGGCAGGGACAGGTGCCCCACGTCGTGGAGCTGATGGTTGGTTACGAGAAGGTCCCGATGATCTAGCCTGGCGTTGCGCTTGGGCACGATCCACGCGTCCAGCTCACTCCACACGGCGACGAATCGGGTACGACACCCCGGAGACGGTGCGGTGAGCTCGGTGACGAGGTCGGAGTGTGGGCGTAGCTGGTGCAGTACCGGGGTGGGCAGCAGGTACGCCGTCATTGTGCCGTGGTGGGGAGTACCCAGAGTGACCAGTGTGTGCACCCGGGCATCGCCACCGAGTCGCTGAACGTAGTAGCGGGCCACCATGCCGCCGAGGGAGTGTCCCACCACGTGCACGTGCTCCGCGTTGGTCGCCTCGCAGATCCGTTCCACCTCTCGGCCCAGCTCGCACGCTGCGCACGTCGCCGGTCAGCGCGGTGAGGACGCTGTAGTTAAGGCCGTACACCACACCGAATCCGCGCTTGCGCAACGCCCTACCCAGTACCGTGAACGCTGATTGGTTGTCGGAAAAGCCGTGCACCAGCAGGATCGGCATCCCCACGGTTCGCACATCGGCGATGATCAGACCGCGCTCGGATACATCACCAGATGCGCGACCGTCACCCCGGCCTCCTGAGCCAGCCCCCGCACCCCGCCAGGTCGAGCGACCATCAGGGCCGTGTGCGACAGCATGCTCAGCGCCGTGCGCATCGACGCCGCCAACAGCCCCGCCGCCTGCGTGCCCTAAGTGACCAACTGGCGTGCCGCGGACTGGAGCTGGCCCGCGGGGTTCATGCCCTTACAGTAATCCGGTCACGAGCTACGCTTGGCGCAATGAGCGGACGTATCCGGGTGGTCGTCGCCAAACCGGGACTTGACGGGCACGACCGCGGTGCCAAGGTCGTCGCGCGGGCCCTGCGCGACGCTGGTATGGAGGTCGTCTATACCGGTCTGCACCAGACGCCGGAGCAGATCGTGAATACGGTTCTCCAGGAAGACGCCGACGCGGTGGGGCTATCGGTGCTGTCTGGTGCCCATCTGACGCTGTTCGCCAGGGTCATCGAGCTGTTGGAAAGCAAGGGCGCGACGGACGTGCTGGTTTTCGGCGGCGGGATCATCCCCGAACAGGACATCCCGACGCTCAGCAAGCTCGGGGTGGCCAAGGTCTTCACTCCGGGTGCCACCACCTACGAGATCGTCGACTGGGTGCGCGGCGCGCTGGCCACTGCCTCAGTGGAATGATCACCGCGGAGTGATCTTCTTCACTAGTGCCGGTGGGCTGCTGGTGGGGATAGCTGGATAGGGTCGACCGCGTGGATTTGTACGAATACCAGGCGAGGGATCTGTTCGGTGCACACGGTGTCCCGGTGCTGCCCGGCCGCGTCGTCACGACGAGCGAGCAGGCCGGTGCCGCCGCTGTGGAGCTCGGTGGCACCGTCGTCGTCAAGGCGCAGGTGAAGACCGGCGGCCGTGGCAAGGCTGGCGGTGTGCAGTTGGCCGACACGCCGCAGGAAGCGCAGCGTGAGGCTGCGGCGATCCTTGGCATGGACATCAAGGGTCACACCGTGCACCGCGTGTTGGTGACCCCGGCCTGCGACATCGCGCAGGAGTACTACCTGTCGTTCATCCTTGACCGCACCCACCGCACCTTCCTCGCGATGGCCAGCGTGCAGGGCGGGATGGACATCGAGGAGGTGGCGGCGACAGCACCGGAGGCGCTGGCCAAGGTGCCGGTTGACCCGGTTGTCGGGGTCGACGCCAGGAAAGCCACGGAGATCGTCCAGGCCGCCGGGTTCCCTGCGGAGGTGGCGCAGGCGGCGGCCGACGCTGTTCGCAGGCTGTGGGATGTCTTCGTCGCCGAGGACGCGACCTTGGTCGAGGTCAACCCCCTCGTCCGCGACGCGCAAGGGTCGATCATCGCGCTGGACGGGAAGGTCACGCTCGACGACAACGCCGGGTTCCGCCACCCCGACCATGCGCAGCTGATCGACCCGACCGGTCAGGACCCGCTGGAGGCCAGGGCCAAAGCCCGCAACCTCAATTACGTCAAGCTCAACGGGCAGGTCGGCATCATCGGCAACGGTGCCGGCCTGGTCATGTCCACGCTGGATGTCGTCGCCTACGCAGGCCAGGCGCACGGCGGGATGAAGCCGGCCAACTTCCTCGATATCGGCGGCGGAGCGAACGCCCAGGTGATGGCCGACGGGCTGGACATCGTCCTCGGCGATCCGGACGTGCACGCGGTGTTCGTCAATGTCTTCGGTGGGATCACCGCCTGCGACCAGGTGGCCACCGGCATCGTGCAGGCGCTTGACCTTCTTGGCAAAGACACAAGCTTGGGTGAAACCGCGGCCAAGCCGCTGGTGGTCCGGCTGGATGGCAATAACGTCGCCGAGGGCCGCCGGATCCTCGCTCACGCGGCCCACCCACTCGTCACGATGGTCGACACGATGGACGCTGCGGCGGACAAGGCTGCCGAGCTCGCGGCACTGACTTTCGTTAGGGGAGCCTGACCGGTGGCAATCTTTCTTACCAAGGACTCGAAAATAATCGTCCAGGGAATGACCGGCTCGGAGGGCCGCAAACACACCCAGCGGATGCTCGATGCGGGTAGCCAGGTCGTCGGCGGGGTCACGCCGGGAAAAGCCGGTCAGACTGTCGATTTCAACGGTGCAGTGCTGCCGGTGTTCGGCTCGGTGGCCGATTCGATGGCCGCTACCGGGGCCGACGTCAGCGTCGTCTCCGTTCCGTCACGTTTTGCCAAGGCCGCGGTCAGCGAGGCGATCGACGCCGGCATCGGACTGGTCGTGGTAATCACCGAGGGAATCCCGGTGCATGACACCGTCGGCTTCTGCGCGCAGGCCGGTGGCACCGGGCAGGGGGATAGCCCGGCGCGCACCCGCGTCATCGGCCCGAACTGTCCCGGGGTGATCAGTCCGGGCGCCTCGAATGCGGGGATCATCCCCGCCGATATCACCGGCCCGGGCCGGATCGGTCTGGTGTCCAAATCCGGTACCCTGACCTACCAGATGATGTTCGAGCTGCGCGATATCGGTTTCTCCACGTGTGTGGGAATCGGTGGTGACCCGGTTATCGGCACCACTCATATCGACGCCCTGCAAGCCTTCGAAGACGACCCCGATACCGCGGCTGTGGTGCTGATCGGTGAGATCGGCGGGGATGCCGAAGAGCGCGCCGCCGACTACATCAAGGCCAACATCACCAAACCGGTAGTCGGTTACATCGCTGGCTTCACTGCTCCGGAAGGTAAGACCATGGGCCATGCTGGGGCCATTGTCTCAGGTTCCGCCGGCACTGCCCAAGCCAAACAGGATGCCCTGGAGGCGGCCGGCGTCGCGGTCGGCAAGACACCCAGCGACACCGCGAATCTGATGCGCCAGATCATCAAATCCTTGTCTTGACCTGGTTTGGTGCCCTTGGAGTATCGCCAACCCGGTGCGCTAGCCCGATCCGGTTACATGAGGGGCGCGTCGGCGAGGTGATCGCCGCCGGGAGGTGAAACGGCTGCGAGGGTGGGATCGTGAGCCTCTTGCTGTCGCCGCTGGTGTCCGATGAGCCGGCCCAGGACCCAGCAGGTGAAGGCACTCGGCCTCGCTTGGGTGCGCTGATCGGCGCCGCCTGCCTGCCCGCCGCCGCCACCTACCTAGCGGCCGCTGTTGTGCTCGCAATACTCACCGCGGCCGGCGGAGCAGACACCTCCGTGGCGGGGGTGGTTCGGGTCGGGGCGGTGGGCTGGTTGGCCGCGCACCACGTGCCCCTGATCATCGAGGGCGCGCCGCTCGGCGTCTTGCCGCTGCTGCCCACGCTGCTGCTCGGCGCACTGGTCGCTCGCGGCGCGCCCGGGGTCGCGGGCCGGTCCGGAATCACCCAACCCGCCGACGCCGGGTGGGTGGCCGCGACGATCGCCGGTACCCACGGCGTCATGGGTGCTGTTTTGGCGCTTGTCGCCACCCCGGCCACGATCACTGCGGATCCTGCGCAGGCCGCCGTCGGTTGCGCGCTGGTCGCCGGCGCCGCTGCGGTTCTGGGCCTGGCAAGGCCCTGTGGGTTGCTGCCCGCGGCGCTACGACGAGCCCCCGGATGGGTGCGGCCCGGCCTGGAGGTCGGGTTGTGGGGCCTGGCGATTGCGTTGACCGCCGGCTTCGCCACAGTGGTGTTAGCTCTGGTGGTGTCCGCGCCTGAGGTCGTCGAGATGTCGGGGTCCGACGTCGCAAGCGCCTTCGGGCTGACCGTCCTGTCGATCGGATACCTGCCGAATGCGACGATCGCCGGACTGTCGTGGTTGGCCGGACCTGGCTTGTCGGTAGGGGCGCTGTCGGTCAGCCCGCTCGCCGTGCACGCCGGGCCGGTGCCGGCGGTGCCACTGCTCGCCGCGCTGACGCAGGGCCCGGCGCAATCCTGGTGGGGCGTAGTCCTTGCGGTACCGCTGCTGATCGGGGCCGCAGTGGGGCGCCGTTGCGTCGCCGCCGGCCAAGACCGGTCAGCGCGGCTGCGGGTCCTCGCGATGGCCGCCACGGTGCTCTCGTTCGGCTGCGCAGTGCTCGGCGCGCTGGCCGGCGGGCGCCTCGGCACAGCGGCGTTCGACCCGGTCGATATCCCCTTTGGGTTGCTGTCGGTGGCCGTGCTGGCCGCGACGCTGCTGGGCGGCTGCGCCGCCATGCTCCTGCCCTCCCCAACTGCAACTACCGAACACAGCACACCAACCGACCCCGACCCCGACGACGCGGTGACCCCCGAGCTCAACAGCAGAGCTCCCAGGGTGGCCGCAGACAGCTCTGCTGTTGAGCTCGGGGGAACCAGCGCTGAGTGACGCGGGGAAGTCCGGCTGCCGACCCGTACACTCGGCCGAACGGCACTGCGGGATCGCAGCGAGGGAGCGGGATGGTCAGGCGTGCGGGTTCCGGCGGCAACGACGCGGACGTGATCGTGGTGGGGGCGGGGCCTGCGGGTTCCACGGCCGCCGCGTATCTGGCCCGAGCCGGCCTGGACGTGCTGTTGCTAGAGAAGTCCACGTTTCCCCGCGAGAAGGTATGCGGGGACGGGCTGACCCCCCGAGGCGTCAAGCAGCTGATCGACCTTGGCATCGATACCAGCACCGAGGCCGGCTGGTTGCACAACCGGGGTCTGCGGGTGGTGGGCGGCGGAGTGACGATCGAACTGCCCTGGCCCGATCTGGCCAGCTTCCCGCCCTACGGCGCGGTGCGCACGCGGCTGGACTTCGACGAGATGCTGGCGCGCCACGCCGAAAAGGCCGGCGCACGACTACACGAGCAGCACACGGTCACCGAGGCGATCACCGACGGGCGCACCGGGCGCGTCACCGGGGTGAGAGGCAAGCAGGGCCCTGACAAGCAGCCGATGCACTACCGCGCACCGCTCACGCTGGCCTGCGACGGGGTCAGCGCGCGGCTCGCGCTCAGCCTCGGGATGGACAAACGTAAAGACCGGCCGATGGGTGTCGCGGTGCGTCGTTATTACACCAGCCCCCGCACCCATGACGACTTCCTGGAAAGCCACCTCGAGCTGTGGGATCACACCATCCCCGAGCAGCCCAGGCTGCTGCCCGGCTACGGCTGGATCTTCGGCATGGGCGATGGGACCTCCAATGTCGGCCTGGGGATCCTGTCGACGTCCACGGCGTATGGCAAGACCGACTACCGGGCGCTGCTGCGGGCGTGGTTGGACAGCACCCCGCAGGAGTGGGGTTTCCGTGAGGACAACGCCGCTGGCAAGATCGCCGGGGCGGCACTGCCGATGGGATTCAATCGCACGCCGCACTACCGCGACGGCATGTTGCTGGTCGGGGACGCCGGCGGCATGGTCAATTCGTTCAACGGTGAGGGCATCGCCTATGCGATGCAGTCCGCCCGGTTCGCCGCGGAGTGCACGATCCAGGCACTGGCCCGGCCTGAGGGGCTGGCGCGCGAGCACGCGTTGCGGCGGTATCCCGCTGCGCTGCGCGAGGAGCTGGGTGGCTATTTCCGGTTGGGCAACGGGTTCAGCCGGTTGATCGCCCACCCGGCGGTGATGCGAGCTGCGACCCGCCACGGATTGCCGCGCCCGACGCTGATGCGTTTCCTGCTCAAGCTGCTGGCCAACCTCTACGACAGCCGGGAGGGCGACACGATGGACCGGGTGATCACAGCG
The DNA here is from genome assembly GCA_038276315.1 of Mycobacteriales bacterium. GTDB lineage: Bacteria > Actinomycetota > Actinomycetes > Mycobacteriales > Pseudonocardiaceae. The sequence continues at coordinate 16,325 of JBBPZY010000245.1, read as the reverse complement.
ATGACCCGGCTGACGCCCAGCGTGTGATCGACACACCTGGCGGTCTCCGATAATGCCTGATCGGGGCCGGATTTTAGGTTAGCCTCAGGGCACCGCGTGGCCGGCTCGCACGTAGGGTAGGTGGGAGATCTTCATGAGACGCCGAAGGAGGGGACGATAGTGCTGCAGCCCTACGTTCCCCTCGTGCTGCTGCTCCTGCTAGCCGGGGGTTTTGCGGTCTTCTCCATCGCTGCGGCGCCCTTTATCGGGCCGCGCCGGTACAACAGGGCCAAGCTCGATGCCTACGAATGCGGTATCGAGCCCTCCCCGCAGCCGGTCGCGGGAGCCGGGCGGATGCCGGTGGCCTACTACCTCACCGCGATGCTGTTCATCCTCTTCGACATCGAGATGGTGTTCCTGTACCCGTTCGCGGTGGACGCGGACTCGCTGGGCATTTTCGGCCTGGTGGAAATCGTACTGTTCATCGTGACGCTCGGCTTCGCCTACGCCTACGTGTGGCGACGCGGCGGGCTGGACTGGAACTGATCATGGGTCTGGAAGAGAAGATTCCCAGCGGGATCCTGCTGACCAGTGTGGAGAAGCTGGTCAACTGGACCCGGAAGTCGTCGCTGTGGCCGGCCACGTTCGGGCTGGCCTGCTGCGCCATCGAGATGATGACGACCGGGGCCCCCCGTTATGACCTGGCCCGGTTCGGTATGGAGGTGTTCCGGGCCTCGCCCCGTCAGGCCGATCTGATGATCGTGGCGGGTCGGGTGAGCAACAAGATGGCTCCGGTCCTGCGGCAGATCTATGACCAGATGCCCGAGCCTCGCTGGGTGCTCTCGATGGGTGTCTGTGCCTCTACCGGCGGGATGTTCAACAACTACGCGATCGTGCAGGGCGTGGACCACATCGTCCCGGTGGACATATACCTGCCCGGTTGCCCGCCACGCCCGGAAATGCTCATCGACGCGATTCTCAAACTGCACGCCAAGATCATGGATGAGCCGCTCGGACCGAAGCGGGCCGCATTGAAAGCGGGCCACCGCACCGAGATGGTGCCTTCGTCGGTGAGTTACGGGCCGCAGAAGGACCCCCGACCATCAGGGAGCGGCAAGTCCCAGGTCGTTGAAGCTCGGAGCACTGAGCAGTGATGACGGACAAGGACAGCGATCTGGCCCCTGGTCAGGCCAGCTCTCACGAGATGAGCTCGGTAGAGCAGGCCGAGCATGAGGCTCGCGGCGGAGTGGTGGCCGGCCGGTCCCGGCAGGGAATGTTCGGGGTTCTCGGCTCCGGAGACACCTCCGGCTACGGCGGGCTGACGCTGCCGGCGTACGTGCCGGCTCCCGCGCAGCGGCCCTACGGCGGTTGGTTCGACGAGCTCACCGACGAGCTGTTGGCCGCGATGCGCGAGTGCGGTACACCCGCTGAGGCGATCCAACAGGTCACCGTGGATCGCGGCGAGATCACCTACTACGTGCGCCGGGAGCATCTGCTGGCGCTGTGCCGCACCCTGCGAGGTGATCCGGCGCTGCGCTTCGAGCTGTGCAGCTCGGTCTCCGGCGTTGACTACGGCACCGAGGTCGCCCAACGGCTGCACGCGGTCTACCACCTCACCTCGATGACCTACCGGCGGCGGATCCGCCTCGAGGTCGCCGTTGACGTCGATGACGCCCACGTACCCAGCGTGGTTGAGGTCTACCCGACCGCGGACGCGCAGGAGCGGGAGGCCTGGGACATGTTCGGCATCATCTTCGATGGCCACCCGGCGCTGACCCGGATTCTCATGCCCGACGACTGGGACGGTCACCCGCAGCGTAAGGACTACCCGCTGGGTGGAATCCCGGTGGAGTACAAGGGCGGCGCCGAGATCCCACCGCCGGACCAGCGGAGGGCGTACTCCTGATGGCACAACAGCAACAGGGAGATACGGAACCAGCGCACACCGTCGGCAGCGGCACAGCCGACACGATGAGCGACGTTACCAGCCCGGCTGATCCCTACGCCGCGACGGCGCGCGAGACCACCGAGGGCCGGGTGTATACCGTCACCGGCGGTGACTGGGACAGCCTGATCGATGACTGGAAACACGACGAACGCATCGTCGTGAACATGGGGCCGCAGCACCCCTCCACGCACGGCGTGCTGCGGTTGGTCCTGGAGCTGGAGGGGGAGATCGTCACCCAGGCCCGCTCGGTGATCGGCTACCTGCACACCGGTATCGAGAAGAACTGCGAGTACCGGACCTGGACCCAAGGCGTCACCTTCGTCACCCGGGCGGACTACCTGTCGCCGCTGTTCAACGAGGCCGCCTACTGCCTGGCCACCGAGAAGCTGCTCGGCATCACCGCGCCGCGCCGCGCGCAGGTGATCCGGGTGCTGCTCATGGAGCTCAACCGGGTCGCCTCGCACTTGGTGGCAATAGCTACCGGCGGGATGGAACTCGGCGCACTCACCGGAATGACCGCCGGGTTCCGCGAACGCGAGGAGGTCCTGCACCTGCTGGAGTTCCTCACCGGACTGCGGATGAACCATGCGTTCATCCGGCCCGGCGGTGTGGTGCAGGATCTGCCCGAGGGCTCCGACACCAAGATCCGGGACTTCCTGAAGGTGATGGACTCGCGGCTGCCGGACTACGACAAGCTGCTCACCGGCCAGCCGATCTGGAAGCAACGGCTGCAGAAGGTGGGCTACCTGCCGCTGGACGGCTGCCTGCAGCTGGGTGTCACCGGCCCGATCCTGCGTTGCGCCGGTCTGGAGTGGGATCTGCGCAAGATCGAGCCCTACTGCGGCTATGAGGAGTACGACTTCGAGGTCCCCACCTCCACCGACGCCGACTGCTACGCCCGCTACGTGCTGCGGGTGGAGGAGATCCACCAGTCACTCAAGATCGTGACGCAGTGTCTGGACAAGCTGGAACCGGGTCCGGTGATGGTGGAAGACGGCAAGATCGCGTGGCCGGCCAAGCTGTCCATCGGCGTCGACGGGATGGGCAACTCACTGGAATACGTCCGCAAGATCATGGGACAGTCGATGGAGGCATTGATCCACCACTTCAAGCTGGTCACCGAGGGCTTCGCGGTCCCAGCGGGTCAGGTCTACGTCCCAGTCGAGTCCCCGCGCGGCGAGCTGGGCTACCACCTGGTCTCCGACGGCGGGACCCGGCCAATGCGGGTGCACATCCGGGACCCTAGCTTCGTCAACCTGCAATCAATGCCGGCGATGAGCGAGGGCGGTCTGCTGGCCGACGTCATCGCGGCGGTGGCATCGATCGACCCAGTGATGGGAGGCGTGGATCGATGAGCCGCGCCAAAAAACGAGCAGGCAACCGGGCCTCCACTGGGGACTTCTCTGCGTCCTTTTCTGGGCAGCCGACGGACGCGGCGGAGGCCGCGGATCAGACCGCGCCGACGACTTTGTCCACCGCCCAGGACACGCCGGTGGAGCGGCCCGTTCAAGTGGACACCAGCGTGTTCGACGAGCAGACTCGGCAGCGGGCGCAGGAGATCATCGCGCGCTACCCGCGACCCCGTTCGGCGCTGCTGCCCCTGCTGCACCTGGTGCAGAGCGTGGAGGGGTATGTCAGCAAGGCCGGGATCGCGTTCTGCGCGCAGCTGCTGGAGCTCACTACCGCGGAGGTGAGCACGGTGGCCACCTTCTACACCATGTACAAGCGCAACCCCGGTGGTGAGCACCTGGTCAGCGTGTGCACCAACACGCTGTGCGCGGCGCTGGGCGGCGATGAGATCTACGCCCGGTTGTGCAAACGGCTCGGCGTCGGCCACGAGGAGACCTCAGGCCGGCCGGGTTCCACGGGCTCGATCACCCTTGAGCATGCCGAATGCCTGGCTGCTTGTGATTTGGCCCCGGTGCTGCAGGTGAACTACGAGTTCTACGACAATCAGACCCCGGAGTCGGCGGTGGAATTGGTGGACGCGCTGTGCCGCGGGGATCGGCCGGCGCCGAGCCGCGGTGCGCCGCTGGCCGACTGGCGCAGTGCCGAACTGCAGCTGGCGGGCTTCTTCGGCGAGCCCCAGGAGCTGCGTGACGCGGTGAACGGGCCATCAGCGGCGAAGGAGACTCTGGCCGGCAACCAGCTCGCCGAGCAGATGGGCTCGCAGGCGCCGCCGATGCCGGAGCAGGCACCACCGCTACCCACCGTTGCGGACAAGAAGTGACCAGGCCAGAACCAGGAGGAGCCGTGACCGAGCGGACGCTCACGCCGGTGTTGACCCGGCGGTGGCTGTCGCCGAAGTCTTGGACCCTCGACACCTACACCCAGCTTGAGGGCTACACCGCGCTGCGCACCGCGCTGGCTGCGGACCCCGACCAGTTGATCCAGTTGATCAAGGACTCGGGGCTGCGGGGGCGTGGCGGGGCCGGTTTCCCCACCGGCATGAAGTGGGGCTTCATCCCGCAGGCCAAACCGGGCGAGGAGCCCACCGGGCCGGCGGCCAAGCCTACGTACCTGGTGATCAACGCCGACGAGGGCGAACCGGGCACCTGCAAGGACGTGCCGCTGATGATGGCAGACCCGCACTCGCTGATCGAAGGCTGCATCATCACCGGCTATGCGATCCGCTCCCACCGGTGCTTCATCTACGTCCGTGGTGAGGTGCTGCACTGCCTGCGCCGAGTGCAGAACGCGGTCAACGAGGCCTATGCCGCCGGCTATCTCGGCAACAATATCCTCGGCTCCGGGTTCGACCTGGACATCGTGGTACATGCGGGCGCCGGGGCTTACGAGGCCGGTGAGGAGACCGCGCTGCTGAACTCGTTGGAGGGCCGGCGGGCGGAGCCCCGGCTCAAGCCACCGTTCCCGGCTGTCTCCGGGCTGTACGCCGCACCCACCGTGGTGAACAACGTCGAGACCATTTGCAGCGTGCCCTACATCGTCAATGGCGGATCGGACTGGTTCCGCACGATGGGCAGCGAGAAGTCGCCCGGTCCGAAGATCTACTCCATCTCCGGACACGTGCAACGGCCGGGGCAGTACGAGGCCCCGATGGGGATCACGCTGCGCGAGTTGCTGGACTTGGCCGGCGGCATGAAGGGCGGCCCGCTGAAGTTCTGGACGCCGGGCGGGTCGTCCACCCCGCTGCTCACCGCGGAGCACTTGGATGTCCCGCTGGACTTCGAGGGCGCCGCGGAGGCAGGCTCCATGCTGGGAACCACCGCGGTCATGGTGTTCAACAACACGGTGAGCGTGCCGTGGGCGGTGATGAAGTGGACCGAATTCTACAAACATGAGTCCTGCGGCAAGTGCACCCCGTGCCGCGAGGGGACCTACTGGTTGCTCCAGATCCTGGAACGGATGCTCCGGCGCGAGGGCACCCCGTCGGATGTAGACACCCTGCTGGACGTGTGTGACAACATCCTCGGCCGGTCGTTCTGTGCGCTCGGTGATGGGGCGGTGAGCCCGGTCACCAGCGGCATCAAGTACTTCCGGCAGGAATTCTTGGACTTGTGTGCCGAGCAACCCGGGTTCGGACGCCCTGCGCCCGAGGCCAAGCTGGCCCAACAGCTCAAGTTAGCGGAGCCGCACCGATGACGCTGGCAGCACAGCAGGCCGGCGATTCACCTGGCGCAGACCGGCCCGTCCCGGAGGGGCACGTCCGGCTGACCATCGACGGCCGCGAGGTCGACGCGCCCAAGGGCGAGCTGGTGATCCGAACCTGCGAGCGACTGGGGATCATCGTGCCGCGGTTTTGCGACCACCCGCTGCTCGACCCTGCCGGCGCCTGCCGGCAGTGCCTGGTCGAGGTGGAGATGGGTGGGCGCCCGATGCCCAAACCGCAGACCAGCTGCACCCTCACGGTCGCCGATGGCATGATCGTCAAGACCCAGCACACCTCTCCGGTAGCCGACAAAGCCCAGCAAGGTGTCATGGAACTCTTGCTGATCAACCACCCGCTGGACTGCCCCATCTGTGACAAGGGCGGCGAGTGCCCGCTGCAGAACCAGGCGCTGTCCAACGGCCGGGCTGACTCCCGGTTCTCGGGCACCAAACGCACCTTCGCCAAGCCGATCGCGATCTCCACCCAGGTGCTGCTGGACCGGGAGCGTTGCGTGCTTTGCGCGCGTTGCACCCGGTTCTCCGAGCAGATCGCCGGGGAACCCTTTATCGAGATGCTCGAACGCGGCGCCGGTCAGCAGGTGGGCGTGGCAGCCGACAAGCCCTTCCAGTCCTACTTCTCCGGCAACACCATCCAGATCTGTCCGGTCGGCGCGCTGACCAGCGCCGCGTACCGGTTCCGGTCTCGACCATTCGACCTGGTCTCCACACGCGGGGTGTGTGAACACTGCGCGAGCGGCTGCGCGCAGCGCACCGACTGGCGCCGCGGCATCGTGTTGCGCCGGCTGGCTGGTCACGACCCGCGGGTCAATCAGGAATGGAACTGCGACAAGGGCCGCTTCGCCTTCGCCTACGCCAGTGCCGCGGACCGGCTCACTCAACCGCTGGTCCGGGATTCCGTCGACGGTGGGTTGCGGCCGGCGTCGTGGACCGAGGCGCTGCAGTCAGCGGCCACCGGACTGCTGGCGGCCCGGGATTCCGGTGTCGGAGTGCTCACCGGTGGCCGGTTGACCGTCGAGGACGCCTACGCCTACGCGAAGTTCGCCCGAGTGGCGCTGGCGACCAACGACATCGACTTCCGAGCTCGGCCGCACTCGGCTGAGGAGCTGGACTTTCTCGCCGCACACGTGGTCGGCGTCACCCCGGACACCGGCGGGGTGACCTACGACGACCTCAGCGCCGCCCCCGCAGTGCTCTGCGTGGCCTTTGAGCCTGAGGAGGAGTCGCCGATCGTCTTCCTCCGGCTGCGTCGCGCCGCCCGCGATCGCGGGATGCCGGTGTGGCACCTCGGCCAGTTCACCACCCCCGCTGTGCGCCGGACCTCAGGCACGCTGCTGCGGGTGCCGCCCGGCGGTGAGCCCGAAGCCCTCGATTCCCTCGACGGTCCAGCCCGCGACGCGTTGGACGCGCCGGGAGCGGTGTTGCTGGTCGGTGAGCGCGCCGCCGAGGTACCCGGGCTGTACTCCGCGGCGGCGCGGCTCGCCGCGAGCACCGGCGCCCGGCTGGCCTGGATCCCGCGGCGAGCCGGTGAGCGGGGTGCGCTGGAGGCCGGCGCGACGCCGACGTTGCTGCCCGGCGGCCGGCCGGTGACTGACCCGGTGGCGCGCGCGGAGATCGAGAGTGCCTGGGGTGTGACGCTGTCGAGCCGTCCGGGTCGGGACACCGAAGGCATCATCGCGGCGGCCGCCGCGGGGCAGCTGGGTGGTTTGGTCATCGGCGGTGTGGATCCCGCGGACCTGCCGGATCCGCGGCTGGCCGAGCAGGCGCTGAGCCGGGCCGGGTTCGTGGTGAGCCTGGAGATGCGGCCCTCGGCGGTGACCCGGGCGGCCAATATCGTGTTGCCGATCGCGTCCGCACTGGAGAAGGCGGGCAGCTACCTGGACTGGGAGGGTCGTCGCCGGGAGTTCAGCACCACGATCAGCTCTGGGATAGGTCCGGCCCGCGGAGGCGGTGCGACCATGCCGGACTGTCGGGTATTGGACAGCCTGGCCGTCGAGATGGACTTCGATCTGTTCACCCAGACCCCGGCCGCCGCGTGGGCCGGGTTCGCCGCGCTGGGTACGTATGCCGGAACCCGGGTGGGTTCCCCACAGGTTCCCGCGGCGCCGATCCCGGAGCTTGGCGAGGGCAAGGCGTTGCTGGCCACCTGGCGGCGGCTGCTGGACAACGGGTCGATGCAGGACGGCGAGCCCCATCTGGCCGGCACCGCCCGGCCTGCCGTCGCGCTGATGTCCGCGGCCACCGCCACCGAGCTCGGTGTGCACCTCGGTGGCCGGGTCACGGTGTCCACCCAGCGGGGCTCGATGACGCTGCCGGCTGCGGCCGCTGACCTGCCCCCGAGCGTGGTGTGGGTTCCGGGTAACTCCGGACCCGCTACCGTCCGGAGCAGCCTCGGCGCCGGCCACGGCACCGTGGTCACCGTGCACAGCGGCAACGGCGCCCCGACTGCCACTGCGGGAGCAGCCAAGACGGCGTGGGGAGGCAGGTCATGACGCCCACCGAAGCACTGCTCGCCGACGACCCGCTGTGGTTGATCATTCTGAAGGTCGTCGTGATCTTCGTGTTCCTGATGGTCATGACGTTGTTCATGATCTGGTTTGAGCGCCGGGTCGTCGGGCGCATGCAGCAGCGGCCGGGCCCCAACCGGGTCGGGCCCTTCGGGTTGCTGCAGTCCCTGGCCGATGGCCTCAAGCTGGCGTTCAAAGAGGACATCATGCCGGCGATGGCGGATCGCGGGGTGTACATCCTGGCTCCGATCATCTCCGCCATCACGGCGTTCACGGCGTTCTCCGTGATCCCGATCGGCGGTGAAGTATCGATCTTCGGTGAGCACACCGTGCTGCAGATCACCGACCTGCCGGTCGGGGTGCTGGTGGTGCTGGCCGCCTCCTCCCTGGGTGTCTACGGGATCGTGCTGTCCGGTTGGGCCTCTGGCTCGCCCTACCCGCTACTGGGCGCCTTGCGCTCGGCCGCCCAGGTGATCTCCTACGAGATCGCACTGGGACTGTCGATCGTCACGGTGGTCCTGTATTCGGGTTCGCTGTCCACCGCGGACATCGTCGCCGCGCAGGCGCGCCAGTGGTGGTTCGTGTTCCTGCTGTTCCCCAGCTTCGCGGTGTTCTGCGTGTCGATGGTGGGCGAGACCAACCGCGCACCGTTCGACCTGCCTGAGGCGGAGTCGGAGCTGGTCGGTGGTTTCCACACCGAATATTCGTCGCTGAAGTTCGCGCTGTTCTTCCTCGCCGAGTACGTCAACATGGTCACCGTTTCGGCGATGGCGACCACGCTGTTCCTCGGCGGCTGGCACGCCCCCTGGCCGCTGGGCGGCGGAGCGCTGGACCGCGGCTGGTGGGGCCCGCTGTGGTTCATCGGCAAGATGTTCGCGTTCCTTTTCGTGTTCGTCTGGCTGCGGGGTACCTTGCCCCGGATGCGGTACGACCAGTTCATGGCGCTGGGCTGGAAGGTGCTGGTGCCGGGCAGTCTGGTGTGGATCGTGCTGGTCTTCGGTGCCAGGGCGCTGCGTGGTTCCGCCGTGACACCTGACGAGATCCTCGTGGTGGGCGGCTTCGTGCTGGTCATCTTGCTCGTCGTCGCATTCCTGCTGCCCCAACGGCAACCGGAGGAACGCACCCACGAGGTGCAGACCGCGGGCTCGGACTACCCGCTTCCACCGCTGAACCTGGTAGTGCCGCCACCGCCGCCCCGGCGCGCTGCAGTCGGCGCTGGTGTGTCGGGCGCTGGTGTGTCGGGCGCCGGCGTCTCGGGCGCTGCCGGATCGACCAATGGCGCGTCGCCGAGGCAGGAGGAAGGCCATGGGACTGCTTGATCCGGTCAAAGGTTTCGGGGTCACCTTCTCGACGATGTTTCGCAAGGTCGTGACCGAGGAGTACCCGGAGGTCAAGAAGATCACCGCGCCGCGTTATCACGGCCGCCACCAGCTCAACCGGCACCCGGATGGGCTGGAGAAATGCGTGGGCTGCGAGCTGTGCGCCTGGGCGTGCCCGGCGGATGCGATCTACGTCGAGGGCGGGGATAACACCGAGGAGGCGCGCTACTCCCCCGGGGAGCGCTACGGCGAGATCTACCAGATCAACTACTTGCGGTGCATCGGGTGTGGCCTGTGCGTCGAGGCGTGCCCGACCCGCTCGTTGACCATGACCAACGAGTACGAGGTGGCCGACGACAACCGCCAGGACCTCATTTACACCAAGGAGGATCTGCTGGCACCGCTGCTGGCCGGGATGGAGCAACCCCCGCACCCGATGCGACTGGGCGACACCGAGCGGGACTACTACGTGCAGGGTCCGAGCCTGGAGCGCCGATCGGGTGCGGTGGGAGAGGAGCACCGGTGATCAGCCTCGGCGAGACCATCACGTTCTGGATCCTGGGTCCGCTCGCGCTGGCTGGTGGGCTGGCGATGGTGTTCGCCCGCAATGCGGTGCATTCGGCACTGTGGCTGGCGCAGACCATGCTGTGCCTGGGCGCGCTCTACATCGTCCAGCAAGCGCCGTTCTTGGGATTCGTGCAGATCATCGTCTACACCGGCGCGATCATGATGCTGTTCCTGTTCGTGCTGATGCTGGTGGGCAAGGAAAGCGTCGACTCGGTGGTCGAGGTGCTGCGCGGTCAGCGGGTCGCGGCGGCACTGGCCGGGATCGGGTTGGCCGTACTGCTGGTGTCGATGCTGGGCCGGGCTTTCGCCGGAGTCACCGCGGTCGGGTTGGTGAAGGTCAATACCACCGGCGGGGGCAACGTCGCCAACCTGGGCCGCCGGCTCTACACCGACTACCTGTTTCCCTTCGAGCTCACCTCGGCCCTGCTGATGACCGCGGCGGTCGGCGCGATGGTGTTGGCTTTCACCGAGCGCACCAAGCAGGACAGGATGACCCAGCGCGAGCGGGTGGAGGCCCGGATCCGGGGTGAGCGTCCTTCTCCGCTGCCAGGTCCCGGCGTGTTCGCCACCATGAACTCGGTGGCCACCCCGGCCCTGCTGCCCGACGGTTCAGCGGCCCCTGAATCGATGTCCGAGCTCCTCGAGTCTACCGACCGCGATCGTCTGAATGCCGGCGTCCGCAGCGTTGTCAGCGCGGGCACCGACCCGGACGCCCATGCCCTACGCGAGCCGGTGCCGCCCACCACCGTTGAGCAAAAGGGGCCGGTTTCGCCATGAACCCTTCGTATTACCTGCTGCTGTCGGCGCTGCTGTTCACCGTCGGCGCCGTCGGTGTGTTGGTGCGCCGCAATGCGGTAGTGGTCTTCATGTGCATCGAGCTCATGCTCAACGCGGTGAACCTGACGCTGATCACCTTCTCCAGGATCAACGGCACCCTGGACGGGCAGATCATGGCGTTCTTCGTCATGGTGGTCGCCGCCGCCGAGGTGGTGGTCGGGCTGGCCATCATCATGGCGATCTTCAAAGCGCGCCGCTCGGCCTCGGTCGACGACGCGAACCTGCTGAAGTACTGAAATCCTGAGGGGGGACGCGGTGACCGAGGTCTTGCCCTCAGTGGCTCCCGCGGAGGGGACCGCGCTGTACGCGTGGCTACTCGTCGCGCTGCCGGCTTTCGGCGCGCTGGTGCTGCTGGTCGGTGGCCGTCGCACCAACGCCTGGGGGCATCTGCTGGGCTGCGCGACGGTGCTTGCCGCGTTCGGCTACGGCGTCGCGCTGTTCTCCCAGACGCTGGGTTTCGACGCGTCGCAGCGGACCCGAGAGCTTGGGCTGGGAACCTTCTTCGCGGTCAACTCCCTACAGGTCAACTACGCTCTGCGGCTTGATCCGCTGTCGCTGACCTTCGTGTTGCTGATCACCGGCGTCGGCGGTCTGATCCACCTCTACGCGATCGGTTACATGGCCCACGATCCTGGGCGGCGCCGTTTCTTCGGGTACTTCAACCTGTTCGTCGCGGCGATGCTGGTGCTGGTGCTGTCCAACAACTTCGTCACGCTCTACCTCGGGTGGGAAGGCGTGGGCCTGGCCTCCTACCTGCTCATCGGCTGGTACCAGGACCGCCCCAGCGCCGCGACGGCGGCGAAGAAGGCCTTCCTGATGAACCGGGTCGGCGACGTCGGTCTAGCCTTGGCGATCTTCCTGATCTGGCGGTCACTGGGCACCGTGCAGTTCTCCCAGGTCTTCCCCCGCGCCGGTGAGATCAGCGGCCCCACCCTGCTGGCGATCACCCTGTTGCTGTTGCTCGGAGCCTGCGGTAAGTCCGGTCAGTTCCCGCTGCAGGCCTGGTTGCCCGACGCGATGGAGGGCCCGACCCCGGTCTCGGCACTGATCCACGCCGCGACGATGGTGACCGCCGGGGTGTACCTGGTCGCCCGGTGCAGCCCGCTGTACAACCTCAGCCCGGGTGGTCGGCTCGCCGTCGCGGCGGTCGGCGTGATCACCTTGCTGATCGGATCGATCATCGGCTGCGCCTACGACGACATCAAGAAGGTGTTGGCCTACTCCACCGTCAGTCAGATCGGGTACATGATCCTCGCGGTCGGATTAGGACCGGCCGGTTACGCCCTGGGTATCGTGCACCTGCTGACCCACGGGTTTTTCAAGGCGGGGCTGTTCCTCGGAGCGGGCTCGGTCATGCACGGGATGCACGACGAGATCGACATGCGCAGGATGGGCGGGCTCGCCCGCCACATGCCGATCACCTTCGTCATCTTCAGCTGCGGCTACCTGGCGTTGATCGGCTTCCCGTTCCTGTCCGGCTACTACTCCAAGGACGCGATCATCGAGGCGGCGTACGCGGCGGGCGGTGCCGCGGGAGGGGTCTTCGGCACCATGGCGCTGCTCGCCGCGGGTCTGACCGCCTTCTACATGACCCGCCTGATGCTCATGACGTTCTTCGGTGAAGAGCGCTGGCGCGACCTGCGCAGCGCCGACGGCCAGGAATACCACCCGCACGAGTCCCCGCCGGTGATGTGGGTGCCGATGGTGCCGCTGGCGATCGGCTCGGTGGTCGCCGGATACTTCCTGGCCTCGGGTGGTCGGTTGGCTCGCTGGCTGGAGCCCTCGGTGGGCTCGCTGGTGCCGACGGAGGTGCCGTTCCCGCCGGTGCTCGTGCCGATCTTCACCGTGCTGGTCTCCGCGCTGGGCGTGCTGGCCGCCTGGCTGTTCGTCGGCCGCAACCCGGTGCCGGTGGTCAAACCCGAGCGGGTGTCGCTTCCGGTGGCCGCCGCCAGGGCCGATCTCTATGCCAACGTGATCAACGAAGCAATCATCGCGCGACCCGGTACCTGGCTGACTCGGGCGTTGGTGTTCGTGGACAACAAAGGCGTCGACGGGGTGGTCAATGGCACCGCGGCACTGCTGGGCGGCAGTTCGGGACGGCTGCGCCGATTGCAGACCGGTTTCGTTCGTAGCTACGCCTTGGGCATGCTCGGCGGCGCGATCGTGGTGATCGCCTTTTTGCTGGCGGTGAGCTACTCATGAGTGGCGGCGGTCTGCTGCTGGCGATGCTGCTGCTGCCGCTGGTGGGTAGTGCGGTCGTCGCTCCGATGCGCTCGATGCCGACTGTCGCCAAGACGACCGGGATGGCCTTCGCGCTGGGAGAGCTGGTGCTGGCCGCGTTGGCCTGGTCGGCTTACCACCCGGGCGGCGGGCGCCTGCAGCTGACCCTGTCCATCCCGTGGATTCCAGCCTTCGGAACGCGCTTCGCGCTGGGTATCGACGGCATCGCGTTGGTGATGATCGCGCTGGTCAGCGTGCTCGTGCCGATCGTGATGGGCTCCTCCTGGGCAGACAAGATGTCCGAGGATCGAACCCCCGCGGGGTTCTATGCCCTGCTGCTGGCCCTGCAGTCGTTGCTGATCGGCGTCTTCGTCTCCACCGACGTCTTCCTGTTCTACCTGTTCTTCGAAGTGATGCTGGTGCCGATGTACTTCCTGATCGGCCGCTTCGGCGGCCCGCGACGGCAGTACGCCGCGGTGAAGTTCTTCCTTTACTCGCTGCTCGGCGGGCTGGTGATGCTGGCCAGCGTGATCGGCTTGTTCGTGGTCAGCGGCAACCGGCTAGGTCACGGCACCTTTGACTGGGCGGCGCTGGTGCGCATCGCCGGGAGCGTCCCACAGAGCACCCAGATCTGGCTGTTCCTCGGGTTCTTCGTCGCGTTCGCGATCAAGGCGCCGCTGGTGCCCTTTCATACCTGGCTGCCCGACGCCGGTGCGGAGGCACCGATAGGCGTCGGCGTGTTACTGGTGGGCGTGATGGACAAGGTCGGCATTTACGGCTTCCTGCGCTACTGCCTGCCGTTGTTCCCCGCCGCATCGCGCGCGCTGGCCCCGCTCGTGCTGGTGCTTGCGGTCGTCGGAGTCCTCTACGGCGCGTTGCTCGCCGTCGGGCAGTCCGACATGAAGCGGTTCGTGTCCTACACCTCGGTGGCGCACTTCGGCTTCATCGCGCTGGGGGTGTTCGCCTTCTCCACCCAGGGGCAGGCCGGCGCGGTGCTCTACATGGTCAATCACGGTATCTCTACCGGGATGCTGTTCATCGTCGTCGGCATGCTGATGGCCCGCGGTGGCTCCCGGCTGATCCGCGACTACGGCGGGGTGGCGGTGCTGGCTCCGGTGCTGGCCGGGATGATGCTCCTTGCCGGGCTGTCCTCGCTGGCGCTGCCCGGCACCAACTCGTTCGTCTCGGAGTTCCTGGTGCTGATCGGCTCCTTCCCACGGCAGCCGGTGTATACGATTCTGGCCACCACCGGGATGATCTTAGCTGCGCTCTATGTGTTGTGGTTCTATCAGCGGCTCATGCACGGGCCGGTGCGGGGCGCGGCCGTGGTGGGGACCTTGGAGGGGCCGGGGACCACGATGGCACCGGAGGCTGCGTCGCAGCGCCAGCGGGCCCGGTTCCCCGACCTGTCGATCCGCGAGGTCGTTGTGCTGGTGCCGCTGGTACTGCTCATCCTGCTGCTCGGGCTCTACCCGCAGCCGGTGTTGAATGTCATCAACCCGTCGGTTGGGGCCACACTCACCGAGGTCGGCCTGTCCGACCCGGTCGTCGGGCAGGGAGGTCGCTGAGGTGCTCGGCGGTGAAATTCAGGCGGGATTCGTGGCCCAGGTGCCGCACCTGCAGGCCCCTGCGGTCGACTACGGCGCGATCGCCCCGGTCCTGATCGTGCTGGGGGCGGCGTGCTTTTCCGTGCTGGTGGAGGCCTTCGTGGCGCGTTCGGCGCGGTGGTCGGCGCAGGTCGCGTTGACGCTGTTCACGCTGGGGGCAGCGGGTGCGGCGCTGGGTGTGCACCTCTACTCGTTCTCCGCTGATGGGCGCAACGTGGTGACGCTGGCCGGGACGATCTCCGTCGACGGCCCCGCGCTGTTCTTATGGGGCACGCTGCTGGCCTTGGGGTTGGCGGCGCTACTCCTCATCGCGGACCGATCGGTGGAGCCGGGGGGCGCGTTCAGCGCCGACGCCGCGGTTCGTCCGGGCACCGCTGCCGACCGTGCACAAACCGAAGGTGCAGTCCGCACCGCCGAGACAGTGATGCAGACCGAGGTCTTCCCGCTGTTCTTGTTCTCCCTCGGCGGGATGATGGTGTTTCTCGCCGCCAACGATCTGCTCACCATGTTCGTCGCGCTGGAGGTACTCAGCCTGCCGCTGTACCTGATGTGCGGGTTGGCCCGGCGCCGCCGGTTGCTGGCCCAGGAAGCCGCGGTGAAATATTTCCTCCTGGGCGCCTTCAGCTCGGCATTCTTTCTCTATGGGGTCGCCCTGCTGTATGGCTACGCGGGCTCAGTCACCCTGTCCCGGATCGCCGAGGCATCGGCGGGCAGCTCAAGGTCGGACACATTGCTCTTCGGTGGGCTGGCGCTGCTGGTGATCGGACTGCTGTTCAAGGGCTCGGTCGGGCCCTTCCACACCTGGACGCCGGACGTCTACCAGGGCGCGGCAACGCCGGTGACGGCGTTCATGGCGTCCTGCACCAAGGTGGCGGCCTTCGGCGCGATCCTGCGGGTGCTGACGGTGGCGTTCGAGGGCACCCGCTGGGAGTGGCGCGGCCTGCTGTGGGGTGTCGCAATCGCCTCGATGGTGATCGGCGCGGTGCTCGGGCTGACCCAGACCGACGTCAAGCGCATGATCGCCTACTCATCGGTGGCGCACGCCGGATTCCTGCTGGTAGGCGCGATCGCGTTGACCGCCCAAGGGCTGTCGGGCACGATGTTCTACTTGCTCGCCTACGGCTTCACCACCCTCGCGGCGTTCGGAGTGGTCACCCTCGTGCGCGACGCCGACGGGGAGGCCACCCACCTGTCGCAGTGGGCCGGGCTGGCCAAGCGCTCCCCGTTGACTGCCGCAGTTTTCGCCTTCCTGCTCTTCGCGCTTGCCGGTATCCCGTTGACCAGTGGGTTCACCGGCAAATTCGCGGTGTTCAGCGCCGCGCTGGCGGACGGGATGGCCCCGTTGGTGGTGATCGCGCTGGTGGCCAGCGCGGTGGCCGCCTTCTTCTACCTGCGGGTGGTGGTGCTGATGTACTTCAGCGAACCCGCCGTCGACGGTCCGACAGTGAGCGTGCCCGGGGCCTTCACCACCGCCGCGATCACCCTCGGCGTAGTGATCACGCTGCTGCTCGGCGTCGTGCCCACCTTCGCCCTGAACTGGGCCGCGCTCGGCACGTTCGGCTCCTGATCCGGTGAGCAGGTCGACATCTGAGCAGGTCGCCGGCGTGGAGCTGGCTGACCCCGCGCTGCGCGCCGTCCTGGAGCGTGGTCTGACCCAGGTGGAGGAGCTGCTGCACCGGGAGGTGCAAAGCGAGCTCCGCTTCCTCACCGAGGC